>CAZDQE010000023.1:3306-31199 GCA_964507395.1 uncultured Eubacteriales bacterium
AACTACTGTGTCGTATGAACCGTCGTTTGTACAATCTGCTTCTTTTTTGTTTTCAGTAGTTGCTTCGCCTTCTGTATGACCGAGAGCGGGAACTGTTGTTGTTACGCGTGAAAGCTCAACACCACAAGCTGAACAATAAACTACTGTGTCGTATGAACCGTCGTTTGTACAATCTGCTTCTTTTTTGTTTTCAATAGTAGCAGCTGCTTCTGCATGAGACTCATTAGCCATGAGTTCTTCATACTTAGCTTTAATCTCTGCTGTTTTTGCATTGATAACAGTCTGGTCCTTGATTGTAAGGTTTGCATTGTTGTACATTGCTGTACCTGCAACTAAAAGAGCCTGATATTCAGCAAGGATATCCTGGTCGTAGCAACCCTCGTTACCGGGGATTTCAGCATCAATAGCTGCTTTGAGTTCTGTCTTGTCTGCATCAATATACGCAAGAGCTGCAATTGCATCTCTGATTGCTGTTTCAAGAGCATCAACTTCTGACTGTCTGTCTGCAGTCCAAGGAGTTGTTTCGTTTTCTGCCTTAGCAGCTTTTGCTGCGTTAACTGCTGCTGTTACAGCGCTAGCGTTCTTATAAACTGAGAGATCGATAATGCTTGCATCTGCAATAGCATCGTCAAGATTAACCCAATCTGCAAGGTCAGCAACGAGAACAAGATTTTCCATTGCTGAAACGATGTCAGCTGCCCATGCATCAACTACATCCTGTTCAAGAGCTGTTTTGCCACTTTCAACTACTGCGAAAGCATCTTCAACTGCCTGCCATGATGCGGGCTCATAATCTGATTCATCAAGAGCGTTAAATGCAAGACGAGCATTGTCAATTGTTGAATAGTCAGCATCATTGGGGCTTGCGTTTTTAATAGCTGTTTCAAGGTTCTTAGCCATTGTATCAACTGCACCCTGATAAAGGATGTTGTAGCCTGTCTTTACACCGCTGATTGCTTGATTGATAAGAGCGATATCTTCAGCAGGATAGCAATCTGCATTATTGAGAATTGCCTTTGCTTCTGTTGTAAGAGCATCAACCTCTGTGTAAACAGCTTTCTTAAGTGTAAGGCTGGTATAAGCTGACTGAAGAGCCTTTGTCTTTGCGTCAATGTCTGTCTGCAAAGCCTTGGGATTGTTAAGAGTATTAAGAGCATCTGTATAAGCTGTCTGATATGAAGCAAAGCCTGAACTGTAATACCATGACTGGGGATTAACACCCTTCTTAGTATTACGAACAAGTGCCGAATCAGGATCGTTTGAAAGAACAAAATCAATCATTTCACGAAGAGCTGATTTATCAACGATGTGGAATGTAATTGATGTGGGAACTGTAACTGATGATGTCATGTTATATTTCTTAAGCAAACCATCATTTACCCACATGTATGAATAATACTTTGTTGTGATTGTGTAAGATGAACCATCTACAAGATTTGCAACATTACCTGTAAGAACCTGTGTGAAAATATTCTGGTACTGACCAGCACCACCTGTAAGTGTTGTCATTGCAGTATTCTGTGAATACTGTTTTACGCCATAGTCTGCTTTAGCAGGAATTGTAAGACCAATAGCAGCCTGTGCTGTTGCATCATTTGTTTTCACAAGAGTATCTGTGTTAGAGCCTGATGAAACCCATGCATCAGCGAGTGCTGTATAGGGGTTATCATTATTTCTGTCTGAAAGAGCACCTGCGGTTGCATCAAGTCTGAGGTTGATGTCAGCAAGTGTTGTAGCTACTGATGCATCAATATAAACATGTGCAAGAGTTGTGCCGGGAACATCAAATTCAGCTGCCTGATTGTGCTGACCTGCAGGGCTTTCTGTTTTGTCATCAGTAAAGAGTGAAGTATTGTAACCTGAAGCAACATTCTCAGTATATGTACCTGTTGCTACATTGTAGGTACCGTATGAACGGAAGGGATCTTCTGTACTGGTTACAATTTCTGCGGGCTGTTCATAGTAAACACCTTTACCGAGAAGACGTGTTGCAGCAGAAGCATACACACGATAGTATGAACTTGTACCTGAAAGAGACTGGATCTCACCGTGAGCTGCAGCAAAAGAACCGCCGTTAACGATGTCATCGACATAAGATACACATTTTTCCTGATATGTGTTACCGTCTGTCCATGCATAGTCGACCGTGAAGACAAGGGCTGAACCTGCTGTTGCTGTACCGCTTACGATATCAACAGAATATGTACCGGGAGCCTGATAAGACATTGATGAGAAAACAACAGTATCATTGTTACATGAGAAGCCTGTAATTGAAATACCGACTGTAGGAGTAACAAATGTAACTCTTGTAGCTGCGGGAGTTTCACCTGCGTAAGCCTGTGAAACATATGTACCTGAAAGTTCAGGAACACCTGAAGGTGTTGCCTTAACAATAGCTGTACCCTTTTCGAGTGAATTCGCAGCTGCGGCAACACGGGTTACCTCTGTGCAATAGAACTCAACCTGAGGGCGAGCAACGGGCTCCAGAACAATTTCATCAAGTATTGTACCTGTTGATGATGTGTCAGCTGCACTTACTGTAAAGCCTGCACTGCAAACAGATAACACCATGAGAATTGCCAAAACGGAGCTTAAAATTCTTTTTGACATTTTCATAATACAATATACCTCCTTGTTAGTATACACCCGAATTATATCATACTATTTTTTTTTTTGCAATAACTTTGACAAAATAATCTTAATATTTCAAAATTATTCATATTTTTTTACACAAATTGTCAGGTTATACAATTTGTGTAATTATTAATGTTATATATACACTTTTTTAATTTTGTATAATAATTTTTAGTAATTTTTCGATATTTTCTTTACATTTTATTCATCAAAAGAAAAACTTTCTAAGTATCATTATATCTGTATAGGAAAATTATTTTGAATTGTGAGTGATAAAAAATGAAAATAGGTCTTGACATCGGCTCAACTACGCTGAAATGTGTCGTATTTGATGACAACGACAACCCGATTTACAACGAGTACGAGCGTCACTTTTCCCTTGTAAGAGAAAAATCAGTAGAGATGCTGACAAGAATCGGCAAAAAGTTTCCCGAAAACAAATTCACTGTTTCAATTTCAGGTTCTGCCGGAATGGGACTTGCACAAAATGCAGAAATCGGCTTCGTTCAGGAAGTTTATGCAACCAAAATTGCAGTAGACCGTTATCTTCCCGGAACTGATGCTGTAATTGAGCTTGGCGGTGAGGATGCAAAAATCATTTTCCTTGACGGCTCGCTTGAAGTGAGAATGAACGGCTCCTGTGCAGGCGGAACAGGTGCTTTCATTGACCAGATGGCATCACTGCTTTCGGTTGAAGCAAGCGAAATGAACAATCTTGCTGAAAAGGCTGAAAAAATCTACACTGTAGCCTCAAGATGCGGTGTGTTTGCAAAATCTGACATTCAGCCGCTTCTCAACCAGGGTGCAAGAAAAGAAGATGTTTCCGCAAGTATTTTTTCAGCAGTTGTCAATCAGACAATCGCAGGTCTTGCCCAAGGTCGGGAAATAAAAGGCAACATAGTTTATCTCGGCGGTCCCCTTTCATATTTTTCAGAGTTGAGAAAAAGTTTTGATAAAGCTTTGAATACAAAAGGAACTCTACCTGAAAATTCACTTTACTATGTGGCAATCGGTGCTGCTCTCCTTTCCGAAAACGAAGAGGAAGCAATAGACACTATAATAGAAAGACTGAAAAATGCAGTAAGCGACACTGACTACAAATCAACAGAACCGTTATTCACCAATAAAGATGAATATGAAAATTTTGTGAAAAGACACGGTCTTTCAAAAATCAACACTATTGACAACGCTGAAGAAGTTTATCTCGGTATTGACGCAGGCTCGACAACAATCAAAGCAATTGCAATTGACAAAAACGGTTCAGTGCTCACATCACGCTACTTACCTAACCACGGAAACCCCGTAAATCTCATAAAGGAATTTCTCGAAGAATTCTACGAAAAATACCCCGGCATAAAAATCAAGGCTTCTGCAGTTACCGGATACGGTGAGGAAATTATAAAAAATGCTTTCGACATAGATTTCGGTCTTGTTGAAACCATGGCGCACTTCACTGCAGCAAAAAAATTCTGTCCTGATGTTGATTTCATCATTGACATCGGCGGTCAGGATATCAAATGCTTTAAAATAAGAAACGGCGCTGTTGATAACATTTTCCTCAACGAGGCTTGTTCTTCAGGTTGCGGCTCCTTTCTCCAGACATTTGCAGGTGCTCTGGGTTATTCAGTTGAAGATTTTGCAAAAATCGGTCTGTTTGCCGACAAGCCTGTTGACCTTGGCTCAAGATGCACTGTTTTCATGAACTCATCTGTAAAGCAGGCGCAGAAAGACGGTGCTACAATCGAAAACATTTCCGCAGGGCTTTCATCAAGTGTTGTCAAAAATGCAATTTATAAGGTTATCCGTGCATCAGGTGCAGATGACCTTGGCAAACACATTGTCGTACAAGGCGGAACTTTCCACAATGATGCTGTTCTGCGTTCATTTGAGAAAGAGCTTGGCGTGAATGTTATAAGACCTGCAATCTCAGGACTTATGGGCGCTTACGGTGCTGCACTTTACGCCATGGACAAAAGCATTGAAAAATCAAAAATCATTACATCTGAAAATCTTAAAAATTTCAGACATGAATCCACTGCCATTACCTGCAGAGGTTGTTCAAACAGTTGCAAGCTTACTGTAAATGATTTTGGCAGAGGTAAAAAGTACATCAGCGGAAACAGATGTGAAAAGCCTGTCACCGGAAAGAAAAATTCAGATGAAAGCGTAAACATGTTTGCCTTCAAGAGAAAACTCCTTGAAGAATACAAAACTGTTAACGGCACAAGAGGCAGTATCGGAATTCCTATGGTACTGAATATGTACGAGCTTCTCCCCTTCTGGCATACGTTCTTCACTGAACTTGGTTTCAGGATTGTCACTTCTCCCAAATCTACACACAAGCTTTACAGAAGCGGTCAGCATACAATCCCCTCAGACACTGTTTGTTATCCCGCAAAACTGGTGCATGGTCACATTGAGGCACTCCTCAAAGAAGATGTTGATGCAATTTTTTACCCCTGTCTCGGTTACAACTTTGACGAGGGGAAAAGCAACAACCACTACAACTGCCCTGTTGTGGCATTCTACCCCGAAGTAATTCAGGCAAACACCCCAAAGCTCAAAGAAACTAAATTCATATACAATTATTTAGGTATTCACAGAAGAAAAGACCTTACCGCAAGAGTTCACAAAATGATGTGTGAAAATTTCGGCAAATTTACAAGAAATGAAATCAAGCACGCTCTTGATTCAGCATACGATGAATACCACAACCATCTTGTAAAAATACAGAAAGAAGGCGACAGACTCCTTGATAAAGCCAAAAAGGAAAACAAACCTGTTATTATCCTTTGCGGCAGACCTTACCATATCGACCCTGAAATCTGTCACGGAATTGATGCGCTTGTTTCTGATTTCGGTGCGGTGATCGTAACCGAAGATGCGGTGTGCAACAAGGTTGAAAAATTTGAGGTTAATGTTCTTAACCAATGGACTTACCATTCAAGACTTTATCTTGCCGCAAAATATGCAGCTGAAAACGAAAACGTCAACCTCATTCAGCTCGTTTCCTTCGGTTGCGGTGTTGACGCTATCACAACAGATGAGGTAAGGGCAATTCTTGAAGCAGGAAACAAGATTTATACTCAGATAAAAATTGACGAAATCACAAACCTCGGTGCAGTGAAGATCCGTCTGAGAAGTCTGTTCTCTGCTATCGGAGAGGAGGCATAACAATGGAATACAAAATCAACAGAATTGAATATACCGAGGAAATGGACAAGGAGTATACCATACTGATACCCAACATGCTTGACGTTCATTTTTCCTTTATCCAAAAGCTGATGGAACAAGACGGACACAAGGTAATTCTCTTAAAAAATGAGGGCAGACAGGTTGTGGATGCAGGACTGAAATATGTTCACAATGACACATGCTATCCTGCACTTCTTGTAATCGGTCAGTTCATAGATGCACTGCAAAGCGGAAAATATGACGTAAACAAGGTTGCGGTAATGATAACCCAGACAGGCGGCGGTTGCCGAGCCTCAAACTATCTGCATCTGCTGAGAAAGGCTCTTGCAAAAGCAGGCTTTTCTCAGGTGCCTGTAATCTCACTTAACGTTGCAGGCCTTGAAAAAAATTCAGGTTTCAAACTCACAATGCCGCTTATTATCAAAGCTATGGCGGCAGTAATCTACGGCGACATGCTGATGTTACTGAGAAATCAGGTAAGACCTTACGAAATTAACGAAGGCGATGCTGAGAAATTAAGATACAAATGGACAGACAGACTCTGCGACGATTTCACGGAATCAAAAGGGTTTTCAAAAAAAGAAATGAGAGAAAACCTGAAACTTATGATACATGATTTTGCCGCAATCCCAATGGAGAAAACGGACAAAATCAAAGTTGGAATTGTGGGCGAGATTTATGTTAAATATTCTTCTCTTGCCAACAACAACCTTGAAGACTTTCTGTATGAACAAGGCTGCGAGGTAAATGTACCGGGTCTTCTTGGGTTCCTGACTTTTTACATCGGCAACAAGTTAGAAGAAATCAAGCTTTACGGCGGAAACAAGATAAAAGAATTCATGCTCGAACAGGTAAGAAGTTATCTGACAGGCATTGAAAAAATCATGATCGATGTCATTGAAGAAGACGGAACTTTTGATGCCCCGATGCCGTTCAGAAAGGTACACGCTCTTGCCGCAAAGGCTATCAGCTACGGCTGTGACATGGGTGAAGGATGGCTGCTTACTGCCGAGATGATGGAGCTGATCGAACACGGCTTCAACAATATTATCTGCACTCAGCCTTTCGGATGTCTGCCTAACCACATCGTAGGAAAAGGCATGATAAGAAAAATCAGAGAGCTTTATCCTGATTCAAACATAGTGCCTATTGACTACGACCCCGGTGCTACAAAGGTAAACCAGGAAAACAGAATCAAGCTTATGCTTGCCGTTGCAAAAGAAAACATGAACAAGTAAAAAAATCGGCTATCTCCTTTTCCGTGAGATAGCCTTATCTTTTTAGTCAAGTGCAATTTTACATTCTTTTTTGATCTTTGATGAATATGTGCCGTTCTTTTTACATTCTTCCATGTACTGCTCAGATGCTTTTACTCTTGTTTCCATAGGAAGCTCTGTTGAACACATTGTAAATCTTGCTTTGCTTGCCTTGTCCTTACAGAATTTTGCATAATAATATACCATTTCTGTTTCATATGTACCGTCTTCATCAAGAGTTATGTAGCGAAGACCTCTTGTATCGTAGTCTCCGTAATAACCGAAGCCTGATGTGGGTGCACAGGCAAGATCAATCCCTTTGTAAGGAACGCAGTAAGTATTTACATGGTCATGACCAAAGAAAATGCCTTTAACGTCCCCTTGCTCTGCCATTGTATCAAACTGTTTGCCTTTATCCTCAGGATCGGGCGAAACCTCTTCATGACAGAATCCATTGAGATTCTCCCCTGCCTCTTTCACCGCATCAAGTGCCTGCAAGGGCGGATGATGCTGGAAAACCATTGCAGGGACATTTTCACCGCCGTTTTCTTCCCTGAGTTTATTCACAGTTCTTACATACCAATCAAGCTTATCCTCAAGAACACCGTCGTTTGAGTCAAAGCACCAGAGATTATACGCTACGCGTTTGCCGTCAGAAGACATAACAGGAAGGTTGAAATTACAGCAGCCGTCAAGGTGCTCCTCACCTGCTTCTGACACACAGACGGAATATTTATTGAAAATTTCAAACTGCTCACGTCTTGTAACCTTACCGTCAATATCATGGTTACCAAAAACAATCGCGACGGGAATTCCAAGCTTTTCAAAGGGCTTCATGAAGCAATCGTATGTTTTTCTGATAAAATATTTGCCCATGAATTTAAACATTTCCTTGCCTGTTGTCGAAAACTTATTGTCTCCTGTAATCATTATAAGATCAGGCTTGTACTCCTCAACACACTTAAGAACGTTCTCCATTGTAAGGTAACGCTGTGTGGGACCGTCCTGAAAATCAGAAACCTGAAGAATTTTAAATTTTCCGTTTGAATTAAATTTCAAATTTGCTTTGCTCATTTTTTTCATCTCCCAAAAAGTATCAGCTTATGTTAACACATACTTTTTTTATTGTCAATGTTTTTGCCATTGCAAAACCCTTGTTCTTGTGATACAATATACTTTAGCAATTTAAATGAAAGAAGGTGCACTTATGAAAATCTCTGAAATTTTCAAAGAAAACAAAACTACACTTTCGTTTGAGGTTTTTCCCCCGAAAACAAGCGACAGCTACAAGAGTGTTGAAACTGCTACTGCAGAAATCGCAAAGCTTAAGCCTGACTTTATGAGTGTTACATACGGTGCCGGCGGCGGCACAAGCGAATACACAGTCAGCATTGCCGACAATATTCAGAAAACTCAGGGCGTTCCCACCCTTGCACATCTGACATGTGTATCTTCAAAAAAAGAAAAGGTTTTCAAGCAGTTATCTCTTCTTGAAGAACACGGAATTGAAAACATTATGGCTCTCAGAGGCGACAGAACTGATAATGATTGCGACGATTACCGCTACGCTTCCGAGCTCATTACAGACATCAAAAAGCTTTGCGGTGATAAATTCTGCATCGGCGGTGCATGTTATCCCGAATGTCATCCTGAAAGCCCGACGCTTTCAGAAGATATTAGAAATTTAAAAAACAAGGTCGATGCAGGATGTGAATTTCTCACAACCCAGATGTTTTTTGACAACAACATTCTTTACAAGTACATATACAAGCTTCGTGAGGAAGGAATAACAGTTCCTGTTGTTGCAGGAATCATGCCTGTAACAAATGCAAGTCAGGTTTCGAGAATCTGTTCACTTTCCGGAACATATCTTCCCTCTAAATTCAAGAACATCGTTGACAGATTCGGCTCTGACTCCGCCGCCATGAAACAGGCAGGTATTGCTTATGCTACGGAACAGATTATCGACCTTATTTCAAACGGTGTTAAATTTATCCATGTTTATTCAATGAATAAGCCTGATGTGGCAGAAAAAATACAGGCTAATCTCTCAGAAATTATAGGTAAGTGATAGAAATGAATATCAAAAATAAAATTCTGAATGAAATCGTGGTTTTTGACGGTGCATTCGGAACTGAGCTTCAAAAAAAGGGTCTTAAGCCCGGTGAACACCCTGAAGAATGGAATTTAACGCATAAAAGTGAAATCATCGAAATTCACAAAAGCTATATTGAAGCAGGCGCCGATATTATCAACGCCAATACCTTTGGTGCAAACAGACTTAATTTCGGCGAGAGAACAAAAGAACTCATTACATCTGCAATCGAAAACGCAAAACAGGCTGTAAAAGAATCAGGAAGAAAATGTGCTGTTGCTCTTGATATCGGTTCTCTCGGAAAGCTACTCAAACCTTCAGGTGACATTGACTTTGAAGATGCTGCGGATATTTTCAAAGAAGTCGTCGTTTGCGGAACAAAGGCAGGCGCAGACTTTATCTTAATTGAAACCATGACTGATTCTCTCGAAACAAAAGCGGCTGTCATCGCGGCAAAAGAAAATTCAGATTTGCCTGTTTTTGTTTCCAATGCTTATGACGCATCGGAAAGGCTTCTCAGCGGAACAGATGCAGAGGGAATGTGTGCAATGCTTGAAGGTCTGGGTGTTGATGCTGTCGGTATCAATTGCAGCTTAGGTCCGAAGCAAATGAAACCTATTGTAAAAAAATTATGCAGGTTTTCGTCTCTCCCCGTTTTTGTCTGTCCGAACGCGGGACTTCCGAGAGAAGAGAACGGAAAAACTGTTTTCGACGTTGGCTCAGAGGAATTTGCAGAAATCGTAAAAGAATTTGTAGAAATGGGCGTTCACGGTATCGGCGGTTGCTGCGGAACAACACCTGAATTTATTGAAAAGCTTGCTGAAATCAGAAACACCTCTTCTCCCCTGCCTGTTGAAAAGAAAAATTATACTGTTGTTACCTCTTACGCAAAAAATGTTTATTTCGGCGAAAGACCTGTTCTTATCGGTGAGAGAATCAATCCTACAGGTAAAGCAAAATTCAAACAGGCTCTGAGAGATAACGACATCGGCTATATTTTAGGCGAAGCTACAGGTCAGAGAGATAAGAACGTGCATATTCTCGATGTAAATGCAGGACTTCCCGAGATTGACGAGGCAAAAATGATGTGCGATGCTGTCAGCGCAATTCAGGCAGTTGTTGATTTGCCGTTGCAGATTGACACATCAGATTTCACCGCTATGGAAAAAGCCATGAGAATCTATAACGGAAAGCCTATGATAAACTCCGTCAACGGTAAAAAGGAAGTAATGGAAAAGGTTTTCCCTCTTGTAAAAAAATACGGCGGTGTGGTTGTAGGACTTACACTTGATGAAAACGGCATTCCCGAAACTGCTGACGGCAGAATCGAAATTGCCGAAAGAATTTACAGTGAAGCGCTGAAATACGGAATCGAAAAAAAGGATATCGTCATCGACCCTCTTGCTCTGACAATTTCATCTGACAGAAATTCAGCAAACACAACACTGGAAGCCGTCAGACGAATAAAGGAAGATTTAAAAGGCAACACCATTCTCGGTGTTTCAAACATTTCCTTCGGTCTGCCCAACCGTGACAATATAAACTCAACATTTTTCACAATGGCAATGCAAAAGGGACTTTCAAGTGCGATTATAAATCCCTATTCCGATAAAATGATGGAGAGCTATTACAGTTTTATTGCTCTTTCAAACTGCGAAAACGGAACAGAAAGCTACATTGATTTCGCATCTTCGGTTATTGAGGATAAGAAAACAACTGTGCAGGAAATCACGAGCCTTAAAACAGCAATAGAAAAAGGTCTTGAGGATAAAGCAAAAATACTTGCTGAAAATCTCGTTAAAGAAAAAACCGCACTTGAAATCATAAACGAGGAAATTGTACCGGCACTCGATACTGTCGGTGAAAAATTTGAAAAGAAAGCTCTTTTCCTGCCTCAGCTTCTCATGAGCGCAAACTCGGCAAAAAATGCTTTTGATGTTATTAAAGCTACACTGTCCGGTGAAAATCAGGAATCAAAAGGTAAAATAATTCTTGCAACTGTCAAGGGTGACGTTCACGATATCGGCAAGAATATAGTAAAAGTCATACTTGAAAATTACAGTTATGACGTAATCGACCTCGGCAAAGATGTTGAGCCTGAATTAATTGTAAAAACGGCAAAAGAAGAAAACATCAGACTTGTCGGTCTGAGTGCACTTATGACAACGACAGTACCTGCCATGAAAGAAACAATTGCACTTCTGAAAAAAGAATTGCCCTCATGCAAAACAGTTGTCGGCGGTGCCGTGCTGACGGAAGTTTATGCAAAAATGATAGGCGCAGACAAATACGCCAAGGATGCTATGGAAACTGTAAGGTATGCGGAAAGCTTAGAATTATAAAATTGATGCTTTTCTGAGAAAAGTTTTGCTGTTTGCCTTTTTTCATTCATTAACCTTTTATCCCCTCACTCATATAATGGTAGTGAAGTTTTATAAATTTCAAATTTTACATGAGGAGGATAACCAATGGCGGATAACAGAATGTGTAACATGTGCAATCCCGGTGCCAGATTCAAAGAGGCTATATGCATTGATACAAGCAGAATCTATGACTCCTGCTGCGACAGGGACTGTCTTTCCGACCTGAGAGTACATTTCACGGACAGAGCTCAGAATATCGTAAACTGCGCCAAATCTGTACGCACAAGAAAAGCTGAAATAATTAATGCCTGCATTGATGTTGAGGAAGTGCCTTTTAACAAAGGCTGTTTTTCTGTAGACATTACATTTTTCTTTAAGCTTCATCTTGATGTTTTCACGTCTGCAGATTGTGACAGCCAGAAGGTATGCGGTCTCGCTTCCTTCAACAAAAAGTGCGTTCTTTTCGGCGGCGAAGGCTCTGTCAGAACCTTTACTTCCGAATACCGCGCTGACGAAAACGACAATCAGCTACCGTGCGTAAAAACTGCACCGAGAGCAAAAGTTCAGGTTGCTGAGCCTATCGTTCTTGACACTTCAATCTGCAAGGTTGAAGAATGCTGTGATAATTGCTCCTGTCAGATTCCTTACTGCGTTGCAAGAAGCTTCGACGGAGATTTTTGCAATTCAAATGATTCAACAGCAGTCAAAGTCACACTCGGTTTATTCACAATTGTTCAGCTTGAAAGAGACGTTCAGATGCTTATTCCTGCGTACGATTTCTGCATTCCGAAGAAAGAATGCTGTTTCGATTCCGAGGACCCCTGTGACTCTTTCAGAAAAATCAAATTCCCGACCAAGGAATTCTTTCCACCGTCACAAAATTGCTGCTGACAAACAAAAAGGCTGTATCGATATACGATACAGCCGATTTTTAAAACTCGTTTCTTGTAAGAACTTCGCCTGTGGGCGAATATGTTACCATTGCAGTGCAATTATAGTCTTCATCGTATTCCCACTTGAAAACAGTGTCAACAACGATCTCTGAATTGTAGCGGTTGTGTTTAAGCTTTATGAACTTTGAGCCGTTTTCCGTAGTTACCTTTTTATACTCATAATCCTTATACATATATTCAAGCTTTGTGTCAGAATCATAAACAGCCATTTCGATGATGTTTGAATTTTCATCATACTTATAGGTTATTGTGCTTACCAGCTTGTCATCTTTATCATATGTGCTTTCCTTTTCAATCTGCTTGCTTTCATTATAAGTCACTACGGTAATGCTTGAAATTTCGCCTTCAGAATCGCGGTAAACGGTTTTCATAGTTCTGCTTTCCTCATTGTAGGTTGACTCGATTTCGGGCAGCTCAGCAGTAAGAGTTGTAGTTTCGGTTTCGCCCTCTCTGTCAACCTTTTCGCATCCCGCAAAAACAGCAGTAAGACAAATTACCGCAAGGAATAAAGCTATAATTTTTTTCATCATAATCACCTCGTTATTTCTTTCTTTTGTCAAGCAAATCAACGTATTTTTCTTTGAATTCGTCAAAAGTGTCATTTTCCAGCGCTTCACGGATTTTTTCCATAAGTGTATTATAGAAATACAGATTATGTGTAACCGCAAGGCGAAGTCCCAAAACCTCTTTGCTCTTGAAAAGATGACGTATATATGCCTTTGAATGACGCTGACACGTGGGACACCGGCAGCCTGCCTCGATAGGCTCTGAGTCATTCTCAAATTTCGCATTGTTGAGGTTTATGATTCCGTCCCATGTGAAAAGATGACCGTGACGGGCATTTCTCGACGGCATTACGCAGTCAAAAAGGTCAACACCCCGACTGACAGCCTCAATAATATTACCCGGTGTACCAACACCCATAAGGTATCTTGGCTTCTCTTTCGGCATATAAGGCTCAACTGCGGAAATTATACGGTACATATCCTCTTTCGGCTCACCCACTGCAAGACCGCCGATAGCGTAGCCGTCAAGGTCAAGCTCTGCAATTTTCTTCATGTGCTCAACTCGCAAATCATCATAAGTACAGCCTTGATTTATGCCGAAAAGCATCTGCTTTTTGTTGATTGTATCATGGAGAGAATTGAGCCTTTCCATTTCTTCCTTACATCTGTAAAGCCAGCGTGTTGTTCTCTCACAGCTTTCTTTTGAATACTTGTACGGTGAAGGATTTTCAACACATTCGTCAAACGCCATTGCAATTGTTGATGCAAGGTTTGACTGAATTCTCATACTTTCCTCAGGTCCCATAAAAATCCTTTTGCCGTCGATGTGAGAAGCAAAGGTTACGCCCTCTTCCTTGATATTTCTCAGCTTTGCAAGAGAAAAAACCTGAAAGCCGCCGCTGTCGGTGAGAATAGGCTTTTCCCATCCCATGAATTTATGCAGACCGCCGAGCTCTTTTATAAGCTCGTCACCCGGTCTCACATGAAGATGGTACGTGTTACAAAGCTCAACCTGACATTTTATTTCATCAAGATCGTATGAAGAAAGTCCTCCTTTGATCGCCGCACATGTACCGACATTCATAAACGCAGGTGTCTGAACAGTGCCGTGAACGGTGGTAAACTCTCCCCTTCTTGCATTGCCGCATTTTTTCAAAAGTTTATACATCTGTCTGCTCCTTTATAATATAGCCATCGCATCACCGAGTGAGAAAAATCTGTACTTCTCGGAAACTGCTTCTTCATAGGCTTTCATAGTTTTTTCATAGCCGTAAAATGCGCTGACAAGCATAATGAGAGTGCTCTCAGGCAAATGGAAATTCGTAATAAGTCCGTCGATACATTTAAACTCATAACCGGGATAAATGAAGATATCTGTCCAGCCCTCATCTTCCTTAATCTCACCGCGGAAGGTTGCCACAGACTCAAGTGTCCTGCAACAGGTTGTTCCTACGGCGATTACTCTTTTTCCGTTTTTACGGGTTTCATTTATGGCATCTGCCGTTTCTTTCGGCAGCCAATAGTGTTCACTGTGCATCTTGTGGTCAAGAATATCATCTGCTTTTACAGGTCTGAATGTGCCGAGACCTACATGGAGAGTGACAAAGCAGACCTTTACACCTTTTGCTCTTATTTCATCAAGAAGCTCAGGTGTAAAATGAAGTCCTGCAGTCGGTGCTGCGGCTGAGCCTAAATTTTCAGCGTAAACTGTCTGGTACCGGTCCTTGTCCTCAAGTTTTTCTGTTATATAATGAGGAAGCGGCATTTCTCCGATTTCATCAAGAATATTATAAAAATTCCCTTCATAGAAGAATTTCACAACCCGATTCCCGCCCTCTAAAACGTCAAGCACTTCGCACTTAAGAAGTCCCTCACCGAAGACAAATTTCGTTCCGGTTTTTGCTCTTTTACCCGGACCTGCAATAACCTCCCACACATCAAGCTCTCTCTGACTGAGAAGAAGGAATTCGACTACTGCGCCCGTTTCCTCTTTCACTCCGTAAAGTCGGGCAGGTAAAACCTTTGTATTGTTAAGAACAAGGCAATCGCCCGCCTCAAATGAGTCAACTATATCGAAAAAATGACAGTGCTCGATTTTGTCGGATTTTTTGTCAAGCTTCATCAGTCTTGACTCTTCACGGTGCTCAATGGGAGTCTGAGCAATGAGTTCAGGTGGCAAATTGTAAAAAAAGTCGCTTTTTTTCATAATAAATCCTCGATAAATCTTTGATATTTGTACATAAAAATATTTGACAACGATATGATATAATGGTATTATATTAAAGTATACGGTATTTAATATATTAACACTTGTTGTGTGATTTTTCAATGCCAAATTGTAAAATCGGAGGTAAAGTTATGAAAAAATTTAATGTTGGCATCATCGGTGCTACAGGTATGGTAGGTCAGAGATTCGCAACTCTCCTTGAAAACCACCCTTGGTTTAACGTAAAAGTTCTTGCTGCAAGCCCCAGAACTGCAGGCAAAACTTATAAGGAAGCTGTTGGAGCACGTTGGTGCATGAAACAGCCTATCCCTGAAAAAATGGCTGATCTTGTTATTATGAATGCAACAGAGGATGTTGAAAAAATCGCTTCTATGGTTGACTTCGTTTTCTGTGCAGTTGATATGAATAAAGACGAAATCAAAGCTCTTGAAGAGAAATATGCTAAGGCTGAATGTCCTGTTGTTTCAAACAACAGCGCTCACAGAGGAACTCCCGACGTTCCCATGCTCCTTCCCGAGCTTAATGCGGAGCATGCAAAAATCATTGAAGAACAGAGAAAACGTCTCGGCACAAAACGCGGCTTTATCTCAGTTAAACCGAACTGCTCTCTTCAGGGCTATGTTCCCGCACTCTTTCCCCTTTCAAAATTCGGAATCAAGGATGTTCTCGTTTGCACATATCAGGCAATTTCAGGTGCAGGTAAAACATTTGAAACATGGCCTGAAATGGTTGACAACGTAATCCCCTTCATCGGCGGCGAAGAACAGAAGAGCGAACAGGAGCCTCTCAAAATCTGGGGTAAAATTGAAGGCGACCACATTGAAAATGCAACTTCTCCCAACTTCACGGCACAGTGCATACGTGTTCCTGTTTCTGACGGACACATGGGAGCCGTTTTTGCAAGATTTGAAAACAAACCCTCAATTGAAGAAATCAAGGAAATTTGGAAAAACTACAAGGGCAGAGCTCAGGAGCTGGAACTTCCCTCTGCACCCAAACAGTTCCTTAACTATTTTGAAGAAGACAATATGCCTCAGACAAAGCTTTGCCGTGACCTCGAAAACGGTATGGCAATCTCTATCGGCAGACTTCGCGAAGACACACAGTATGATTACAAATTTGTATGCCTTTCACACAATACACTGAGAGGTGCCGCAGGCGGCGCAGTTCTCATGGCAGAGCTTCTCTGTGCAGAAGGATACATGGATTGATTTGAACTTTTAGGAGGCTTTTCCAATGAAAGAAACTTTATTTACAGGTGCCGGCGTTGCTATTGTCACTCCTTTCGACAAGAATATGGACGTTAACTACAGACGTCTCGGCGAGCTTATCGACCAGCAGATCGAAGAAGGCACCGATTCTATTGTTATTGCAGGTACTACGGGTGAAGCATCAGTGCTTTCAACATTTGAACACATTGATGTTGTAAAATATGCTGTTGATGTTGCTAACAAGAGAGTTCCCGTTATTGCAGGTGCAGGCAGCAACTCAACAAAATACGCTGTAAGACTTGCTAATGAATGTGAAAACGCAGGCGTTGACGGACTTCTTATGGTAACACCCTATTACAACAAGACATCACAGAAGGGTCTTATCGAGCACTACAATTACATCGCAGAGAGAGTTAACACTCCCATCATTCTTTACAATGTTCCTTCAAGAACAGGAGTAAACATTCTCCCCGAAACTTATGCAATTCTTGCTGAAAACGAAAAAATCGTTGCTACAAAAGAAGCAAACGCTAATATTTCAGCACTTGCAAAGACAATGTCACTCTGCGGCGACAGCCTTGACATTTACTGCGGTAACGATGACGAGGTTGCAGCATTCACTGCTATGGGCGGTAAAGGCTCAATTTCAGTTCTTTCAAACATCTGTCCCAAGATTGCACATGACATCGCTCAGCTTGGTGTTGACGGCAAAACGAAAGAATCTGTAAAGCTTCAGCTTGAATATACAGAGCTTTGCAACGCTCTCTTCTCAGACGTTAACCCCATCCCCGTTAAGGAAGCTATGAACATGATGGGCATGAATGTAGGCGAATGCAGACTTCCCCTCACAGGTATGACAGAAGAAGGCAGAGCAAAACTCCAGAAAGTTCTCCAGAAATACAACCTTATCTGAGGTTAAACAAAAGGATTTTTAAAATGGTCAATATTTTATTAAGCGGCTGCAACGGAAAAATGGGCAAGACAATTACCGAGTGTGCAAAGAATTTTGACAACTTGCAGATTGTCTGCGGTACAGATGTTAATACAACATCTTATGAATATCCCGTTTATTCCTCCCCTGCCGATACAAAAGAAAAAGTTGATGTTATCATTGACTTTTCACATCCGAGTGCTTTGAACGGTATTCTTGATTACGCAAAGAAGACAAACACTCCTGCAGTTATCTGCACAACGGGACTTGACGAAGAACAGAAAAAGGCAATTGAAGATGCATCTAAAGATGTTGCCGTTTTCTTCAGTGCAAATATGTCCCTTGGTGTTAACCTGATTGCAGAGCTTGCAAGAAAAGCAACTGCAGTGCTCGGAAATCAGTTTGATATTGAAATTGTTGAAATGCACCACAATCAGAAAATTGACGCTCCTTCGGGAACAGCTCTGATGCTGGCAGACGAAATAAGCTGTGAATTTGAGAACGCTCCTAAATACGAATTTGACAGACATTCAAAACGTGCAAAGAGAACGAAGAACGAAATCGGTCTTCACGCTGTCCGCGGCGGTACAATCGTCGGTGAACACGAAATCATCTTTGCAGGTCAGGACGAGGTCATTAAAATCAGCCACAGTGCAATGTCAAAACAGATTTTTGCAAACGGTTCACTTAACGCTGCAAAATTCATGGCAGGTAAAGGACCGGGCATGTATTCAATGAAAGACATTGTAGCATCAATGTAAATATTTACAAAACCGAAAGCATAAAAACTTTCGGTTTTTTCTTTTAAAATGAACTTTTTGATTACTTTTTGCAACTATATAAATGAAACCGGTTTCAGTCTTATGTTGGGAGGTGAAGCTATGACCGAGTTTGAGAGATTGATAAAAGAAAACCTGATGTATGTCGAAAGATTTGTAAAATTCAAAATATCTGACATGAATGACGCAGAAGATATTTTGCAGGATACTCTTTTAAGTGCATTCAAAAATTTTGAGCAGCTTAAAAATAAACAGGCTTTCAAATCATGGGTTATAGGCATCGCCCGAAACAAATGTGCAGGCTATTACAGAGAAAAAAGCAAAAATCATGAAATTTCAGTTGACAATCTTGAAGAAACAGATTTTTTCTACTCCCCTTTCGGATATGTGGAAAACAGTTTCACTGAAGAAATTTTTGCATCTCTCGGAGAGAAAGACAGACAGATACTTGACTTATCCTATTTCAAAGAATTATCACAAAATGAAATAGCAGAGATTCTCAGCATACCTGTCGGAACAGTAAAAAGCCGTTTGTACACTGCTAAACAGAATTTTAAAGAAAAATATGAGTTGAGAAAGGTTGATGAAGTTATGAAAAAATTACCTAAAATTTTACCTGAATACGCAATTACAAGAAGTGAAAAGCCGCCTTTTGAAGTACGGTGCGAAGAACTGAAAGGTCTCAGCATCATTCCGAGAGAGGGTGAAAGAACGCTTTGGGGAATATATAATTCAGAAAACAGAAAATGCGAGGAATACACTGAAACAAAAGTCAGCGGAAAAGCGGCAGTACACGGAATAGAGGGTGTGGAAATCACAAGCACGCAACACGATTTAACACAAAACACCTCTCGCAGAACAGATTTTGTTGCACAACTGACGGACACTCATTGCAGATATTTAGCCGCAACCCATTATGACAAGGATATTAAAAAGCAATTTACTTTTCTTGATGATATTTTTATGAAAAACTGGGGATTCGGCGAGGACAACTGCGGAAATGAGATTCTGCTGAATGTCAAAAAGCTTATCACAAGACACGAAAACACAATAGATACAGAAAGTAAAAAAGAAACAGATGACATTGTGGGCAGATATACTGTTGAAATCGGTGGTAAAACTTACGACACTGTGTGCATTATGAATATAGGTCATTTTGGCGGTACAATCGCAATTGAACAGTATCTTGACAAAAACGGCAGAACAATTCTCTGGAGAAGATTTAACAAAAATGATTGGGCGTACAAAAGATACGGCAAAACATGGGAAGAAATGCTGCCCGATAACGAAAAGCTGACTATAAACGGAGAAACTTTCGTTCTTTGGTATGATTGTATTACGGATTATATTTTATAACTATATGAAATCATCCCCTTACCGACTTGGTAAGGGGATTTCGTGTATGTAGCAAGCGTAAGCCCGTTGGAAGAATTGTTAAAAATGCTTTGTTTTATTATTAAAACAATCCCTCAGTCAAAACTTTGTTTTGACTGTCCTCTTGACTAAAGGGAACCAATAATTTTTATTTAAGTTTTTCTGTAAAATCTGTCATCATGTCAGCAATTTTTATCTGCTGGGGGCAGACTGCTTCGCAGGATTTGCAACCGATACAGGCTGAGGGGCGTTTCTCCTCAGGAAGTGATGAAATTTCAAGGGATACGAGGAAGCTTGGTCCTCTGTAACAGATTTCGTTATACTGAGAAATGAGCCTCGGAATATTCAGCTCCATAGGACAGTGCGTTGTACAATAACTGCACTCTGTACAGGGAAGTGAATTTCTTGCAATCATCTTTTCAGCAAGCTTTAAAAGAGCATTTGTTTCATCACTGTTCAGCGGTTTGTCAGTTTCAAAAATCGAAATATTCTCTTTAATCTGCTCAAAGTTTGACATACCTGAGAGCACCATTTTGACATTATCAAACTGCTGAAGGAAACGGAAAGACCACTCTATAATATTCGCATCAGGTCTGAAGGCTTTAAGGCTGTTTGTATCAGCTTCTGTAAGCTCTGCAAATTTTCCGCCTCTTAAAGGCTCCATAACCCACACAGGAATATCCCATTCTTTGAGAAGTTCCATTTTTTCCTTGGCATTCTGGAAAGTCCAGTCAAACCAGTTAAGCTGAATCTGACAGAACTCCATATCTTTTCCGTACTCCTCAAGAAAACGTTTTAAAACAGGCAAATCGCCGTGCGCGGAGAAGCCTAAGTGTTTTATCCTGCCGTTTTCTTTCTGCTGTTTAAGGTAGTCAAAAATGCCGTATTTCGGGTCAAGGTATGCATCAATATTAACCTCGCACACATTATGGAACATATAGAAATCAAAATATTCCATGCCCGTTTTTTCAAGCTGTTTTTCAAATATTTCCTCAACCTTATCCCAGAGAGATGCATCATAGCCGGGAAATTTTGTTGCGATATAATAGCTGTCTCTCGGGTACTCACGGAGAATTTTGCCCATTACTGTTTCCGACCTGCCTGCATGGTAGCCCCATGCAGTGTCGAAATAGTTTATCCCCTTTTCAAAGGCGAAAGACACCATTTTTCGTGTTTCTTTCTCTTCGATAAAAGGGTTGCCGTAGCCGTCACCGGGCAGGCGCATACATCCCATGCCGAGAGATGAGAGCTTTTTGCCCTTAAAATCTTTATAAATCATAAGTTTTTCCTCTTATAACATGCTTATCTGCTCTTCCGCTTCCCCTGCATCTTCTGCACTGAGGAGCATTCCGAGAGCAGGAAGATTTTTCGTTTTATATCTGTAAGGCTTTGCAAATTCTCCCTGCTTGTAATCTCTCACTTCATAGAGTTTCTGACCTTTTTTCAGAGTCATTACAGAAACACCGATTGTGTCCTTTGTGGTTTTTGGAGAAATTACACCTGTGTGGATAAGAAGATGTCTTCCTGCTGAGGAAATAAGAACAACTTCCTTATCCTCTTCGATATATTTCACACCGACTAAGGGAGACTTATCGCTGTAAGCCTTGATAAGCTTTTTACGGTTTGTCTTTGTTTCATAAGATTTAAGGTCTACCTTTGCAACCTTACCGTTTTCAAAGAAGAACATGACATAACCCTTGTAATCGGTTGTTGCAATCATGTGAATTGCAGTTTCGCCCTCTTCCATATCAAGACGTGAGCCAACAAATTCACCAAGGTTACTTGCCTTTGTTTCGTCAAAGTCGTTTGCTTTTGCTTTGTAAACCTGACATTTGTTTGTGAAGAAGAGAAGGTCTGTTTTGTTTGAGGTTTCAACCATCTTGATAACCTCATCACCTTCTTTGAGCTTATGCTCGCCTGAGCTTTTCTGCCATGAAAGAGGCAGAATTTTTTTGAAATAGCCTTCTCTTGTGAAGAAAAGAATAACAGGATAATCGGGAATTTCCTCCTCTTTCTCCTCAACCTCTTCCTCGTCAATGTAGATAATTTCGCTCTTTCTGTCCTGACCGTGCTTAGCGGCAACATCTTTCAGTTCTGCAACGATAAGTTTTTTAATCTTTTGCTTACTTGAGAGGATATCTTCAAGCAGTGCAATATTTTCTTCAAGATTTTCAATATCCTTGATTCTCTTGATAATATACTCTTTGTTCAGGTGGCGAAGCTTGATTTCTGCCACGTATTCTGCCTGAATCTTGTCGATACCGAAGCCAATCATCAAATTGGGGACAACTTCTGCTTCTTCTTCTGTATTACGGATAATCTGAATTGCCTTGTCGATATCGAGCAGGATTTTTTCAAGACCTTTGAGAAGATGAAGCCTGTCCTTGCATTTCTGCAAATCAAATTCAAGACGGCGTCTGACACAGTCTGTTCTGAAATCAATCCATTCAAGGAGAATCTGTCTGACACCGAGAACTTTAGGCATTCCCTTGATAAGAACATTAAAGTTACAGGAGAATGTATCTTCAAGGGGCGTTGACTTAAAGAGCTTTGACATAAGCTTTTCAACATCTGTGCCGCCCTTGACATCAATCGTGATTTTAAGACCTTTCTTGTCTGTTTCGTCACGGATATCCTTGATTTCCTTGAATGAGCCTTTTTTGACAAGCTCAATTATCTTTTCAATAATTGCTTCTGCCGTGGTTGTTGTGGGAATTTCGGTAATATCAATACACTTATTTGCTTTATCATAAATGTATTTTGAACGGATTTTAACAGAACCGCGACCTGTTTCAAAAATGCTGTGAAGAGCATCTCTGTCATAAATCACCTGTGCACCGCCCACAAAATCGGGACATTTGAGGGTTTCAAACAAGTCCGCGTCGGGATTTTTAATAAGTGCAATTGTTGTATCGCAGATTTCACGAAGGTTGAATGAGCAGATGTTACTTGCCATACCAACAGCGATACCAAGGTTAGCATTTGTAAGGATCGTAGGCACTGACACAGGGAACAAAAGAGGCTCCTGTGTTGTATTATCATAGTTTGGAACAAAGTCAACTGTGTTCTTGTCAATATCCTTGAAAAGCTCTGCAGCAAATGATGAGAGCTTCGCCTCAGTGTAACGTGATGCTGCGTACTGCATATTTTTTGAATACGCTTTACCGAAGTTACCTTTAGAGTCAACAAAGGGGTGCAAGAGTGATTCATTACCCTTTGAAAGACGGACCATTGTTTCGTAAATCGCCGCATCACCGTGGGGATTCAGCTTCATCGTAGCACCGACAATGTTTGCAGATTTTGTTCTGCCGCCTGTCAGAAGTCCCATTTTATACATTGTATAAAGGAGCTTTCTGTGAGAGGGTTTCATGCCGTCAATTTCGGGAATTGCTCGAGAAACAATAACGCTCATGGCATAGGGCATATAGTTTTCTTCAAGAGTTTCTGTGATTTTCTGTTCAACAACAATACCTGCACCTAAAATGTGTGCGTTGGGGTTAATATCTTCCGCCCCACGGTCAACTTCTTTTTTCTTTTTAGCCATTTTCTCTCACCTCCTCAGTTCAGGTCTGTAATATCAAGGTATTTATAGCCGTCATTTGCGATATGGTCTTTTCTGCCCTGCAGGTTGTCACCAAGGAGCAAATCGAATGTATCAGCCATTTTCTGCACGTCATCGGGCTCTACCTGAATAAGTCTTCTTGTTTTGGGATTCATCGTTGTCAGCCACATCATGTCAGGGTCGTTTTCACCAAGACCTTTTGAACGCTGAATTGTATATTTCTGATTGCCGATTTCCGCTAAAGCATCTGCCTTTTCTTTTTCAGTGTAAGCAAACCACACCTGATCCTTTGACTGAATTTCATACAGCGGCGATTCTGCAATAAACACCTTGTGAGCCTCAATAATTGAGGGCATAAGTCTGTAAATCATAGTGAGAATAAGTGTTCTTATCTGATAACCGTCAACATCGGCATCGGTACAGATAATGACCTTGTTCCAGAGAAGGTTGTCCAGATTGAAGTTTGAAAGCTCCTTATGTTTCTTGGAATTGACTTCAACACCGCAACCGAGAACTTTAATTAAGTCTGTGATAATTTCGCTTGAAAAAATCTTGTTATAGTCAGATTTCAGACAGTTGAGGATTTTACCGCGGACAGGAATAATAGCCTGGAACTGTGAGTCACGAGCCTGCTTACAGGCGCCGAGAGCTGAGTCACCTTCCACGATGAAGATTTCTCTTTCTTCAACGTCACGGCTTCGGCAGTCAACAAACTTCTGAACTCTGTTTTTGAAATCGTTACTTGCTTTCAGAGTTTTCTTGAGAGTTGTTCTCGTAGCCTCTGCCTTAACACGGGAACGCATATTCACGAGAACCTGGTCAGCGATTTTGTCTGCTTCCATTTTGTTCTCAATGAAATAAATTTCAAGCTGATGCTTGAAGAAATCTGTCATTGCATCCTGAATAAATTTGTTGGTGATAGATTTCTTTGTCTGGTTTTCGTAAGATGTAAGAGTTGAGAATGAACTGATTACAAGAACAAGGCAGTCCTCAACATCCTGAAATGTGATTTTCGGGTCAGTTTTTGTATATTTACCGTTCTGTTTGAGATAGTTGTCTATCTGATAAGTAAAGGCGTTTCTTACAGCCTTATCGGGCGCACCGCCATGTTCAAGGAAGCTTGAGTTGTGGAAATACTCTTTAAGCTGTTTTTTATTTGAGAAACAGATTGACGCGTTGATTTTGACCTTATAATCACTTAAGTCTTCACGGTCACGTCCGACTCTTTCTGCATGCCAGGTCTGGACACCGGTGAAAGCATCTTCTTCGCCTACATATTCCTTCACATAGTCCTCAATACCGTTTTCGTAGAGATATTCAAAGGTTTCAAAACCACGGGAAGTCTGATTTTTAAGGACAAATTTTATGTTGGCATTGACAACAGACTGTTTCTGCATTACTTCCTGAAAATATTCAAGAGGAATGTTTATATCAGTGAAAACCTCTAAGTCAGGGCGCCATTTGATACGCGTACCTGTGTTTCGTTTATTATAAGGCTCCTTGATAAGCTCGCTTGCGACTTCACCTTTCTTAAAGTGAATCTCATATCTGTGACCGCCGTAGAAAATTTCAGCATCCATATATTCTGAGGCGTACTGAGTGGAAGTCAGACCAAGTCCGTTCAGACCCAGAGAATATTCGTAGCTTCCGCCGTCTGAGTTTGTATCGTACTTACTGCCTGCATAAAGCTCACAGAAAACAAGCTCCCAGTTATAGCGTTTTTCTTTTTCGTTATAGTCAACAGGCAGACCTCGTCCGAAGTCCTGCACTTCAATTGAGCCGTCAAGGAATCGTGTCACGATAATTTTATCGCCGTACCCTTCTCTTGCCTCGTCAATTGAGTTTGACAGAATTTCAAAAAAAGCGTGTTCACAGCCTTCAAGACCATTAGAGCCGAAAATAACTCCGGGACGGAGTCTGACTCTGTCGGCACCTTTAAGCTGAGAAATATTACTGTCATTATAAGTTGATTTTTTAGCCATTCTTATGACAATCCTTTCAACATTCAAATACTACTAAATAAATATCCAATCCATTGTATTATACACTACATGTTGTTTTTTGTCAAATAAAGGAACACAAGAAAAGACCGCATTTCAGGACTCATCCGAAAGGCGGTCTTTGACAATTTTTAAAGCTTTGTTTTCAGGTGTTCTCTGACCTCTGATGCAAGGTAAAGAGAGCCGCAGACTGCGATTAAATTATCCTTTGTAATTTCAAAGGCTTTGTCGACTGCTTCAAAAGGATTAGGCATTGCATAAACCTCACTGCAATATTTTTTGCAGATATCCGCAAGTTTATCTGCTTTCATAGCTCTTGGGTTTGAACACTCTGTTGCTATCATGATTCTCGCATTGGTTGAAAGATTTTTAACCGAAGAATCCACATCCTTATCTGCCATCATGCTGACAACAACCGTGTTTTCCTCAAAAAGTGAAAGCACCTTTGACATCATCTCTGTTCCGCTTTCATTATGTCCCCCGTCAAGAACTAATTTTTTTGTGAGGAACTCAACGCGTGCAGGCATTCTTGTACTGTCTATACCCTTTCTGATTGCTTCCTCATTTACACCTAACTGCATTGCAGTTTCAAGAGCTGTCAGCATATTATAAATCTGATGCTCGCCGAAAAGATGAAGTGTGATTTCAATATCTTTATATTTTACCACTGTCTTTTCAAGGGTACATTCAACTATTTCAAGGTGTGACAAATCGGGAACAACGAGAGTGTTGTTTCGTTCTTTGGTTGTTTCTCTGATTTTTCTGATAACCTCAAGTTCCTGCAAGGGGTATGCAACTGTAATTGAGTTTTCCTTGATAATTCCGCATTTCTGCTCGGCAATTTCCGTTAAAGTATTTCCGAGAACTTCCGTATGGTCAAAGGAAATTGAAGTGATGACAGATGCAAGAGGTTTTTCTATAACATTTGTTGAGTCAAGAAGTCCGCCGAGTCCTACTTCAAGAACAACGATGTCACATTTTTCCGCGTTATAATAATCAAATGCCATGGCAGTTATAATTTCAAACTCCGTGGGCTCAATCCCCTCAGAATTCAGTTCTGCCACGATTGGCTTGATTTTTCCTGTAAGTAAAGCCAGTTTTTCATGAGGTATCATTTCGCCGTCAATCTGAATTCTTTCACAGAAATCCACAATATACGGCGATGTAAAAAGTCCTGTTTTCTTCCCCTCTGCACGGAAAATTTCCGAAAGCATTGTTGAAACACTGCCCTTGCCATTTGTGCCTGCAACGTGAACAATCCGCAGATTTTTCTGCGGATTGCCAAGTTTCGTGAGCAATGCTTCAATACGCTCCAGACCCGGCTTTGAGCCGAATTTCAGAAAGGAATGAATATATTCCAAAGCATTGTCGTAAGTCATAATTTATACTCCGAGTGATGCGATACTTTCATCAAGCATCTTGATTTTTTCCGTAAGCTTTGCTGCAGCTTCTCTCTGACCTGCAACAACCTTTTCAGGTGCTTTTGCAACAAAGCCGGGATTGTTAAGCTTATTCATAACAAAGTCAAGGTCTTTCTGTGCTGTTGCACGCTCTTTTTCAAGTCTTGCCTTTTCAGCCTTGAAGTCTACAAGCTCATCCATGGGAATAAACATCTTTGCATCTGCAGTGATAATTGAAACTGCACCCTGAAGGTCGAAGTTTTCACCGACTGTAACGTCAGATGCACTTGCAAGTCTCTGCATGAATACGCCTGCTTTTGAGAAAGTATCTTCAAAATCGCTTTCGATGTAGATGTGTGCTTTCTTTGAGGGCGGAACGTTCATTTCTGCTCGGCGGTTACGCACTGCACGAACAGCATCCATTATTCTGCCCATTTCAGTTTCTTCTGTTTTGAAAACAAGGTTTTTGCTGAACTTGGGATATTCACTTATCATGATTGCTTCGCCGTCATGGGGAAGTGTCTGCCAGATTTCCTCTGTGATGAAAGGCATGAAGGGATGGAGAAGCTTGAGAATGTCAGTAAATACATAAACAAGCACTGCTCTTGCTGTTTTTGCACCTTCACCGCCTGCCTGAAGACGGATTTTTGCAATTTCAATGTACCAGTCGCAGAAGATGTCCCAGATGAAATCGTAAAGCTTCTGAACTGCCATACCAAGCTCAAAGTTTTCAAGATTGTTTGTAACATCCTTCGCCAGATCATTGAGAAGGCTGAGAATCCATTTATCTTCAAGTGCTAAATCTTCGGGAATATGAGCTGAGGGCTCGTTTTCATCAAGATTCATGAGAATAAATCTTGCAGCATTCCAGAGTTTATTTGCAAAGTTACGGCTTGCTTCAACCTTATCGTCCGAGAAACGCATATCGTTTCCGGGACTGTTACCTGTTGCGAGAGTAAATCTCAGTGCATCAGCGCCGTATTTGTCGATAATTTCAAGGGGGTCAATACCGTTACCGAGAGATTTTGACATCTTTCTGCCCTGAGCATCACGCACAAGACCGTGGATAAGAACATCGCTGAAGGGTTTTTCGCCCATGTATTCAAGGCCTGAGAAAATCATTCTTGAAACCCAGAATGTGATAATATCATAGCCTGTAACAAGTGTGCTTGTGGGATAGTAACGCTTAAGGTCTGTTGTTTCATCGGGCCAGCCGAGAGTTGAGAAGGGCCACAATGCAGATGAGAACCATGTATCAAGTGTGTCGGAGTCCTGAGCAACCTTGCCGCCGCATTTGGGGCATGAATCGGGAGCAGTTTTTGCAACTGTGATTTCACCGCAATCTTCGCAATAATATGCAGGGATTCTGTGACCCCACCAGAGCTGACGGGAAATACACCAGTCACG
>CAZDQE010000024.1:0-31032 GCA_964507395.1 uncultured Eubacteriales bacterium
GTTACGGAGATTCAGAAGAAGAAATTATAATTGAATTTGTCTGGCGTAATAATGAAATTCAGCATATAGAATTTTTCTGTTATGAAAACGGAGATTATACGGCTGAAGCCATGTTTTTTGAAAAGGGACCGGGAAAACTTTATTACGCTATTGATGAACCGATTTTCTACTCTTTCTATCCAGTCGTTATTATATCCGCCGTTTTGATTTGCGTTTTCAAAACTAAAAAGAAACTGAAACACACCGAAACGTAAGAAAAACATATAATATACCGAGGTGGTTATGTTTATGTTAAACTCAGGAAAATTTATGAGTTACCTTTCTGTTTTTCTCGGAAAGCCTGATGCTTCTGCAAAAATTTCAGGCAGTGAAGATTTTCCTGAAATCGAAGGAAATACTTATTTTTATCAGACAAGAAACGGCGTTATCGTGGGAGTGGAAGTTTCGGGACTTCCCACAGAAAATGATGCTTGCAAAAAACCTGTTTTCGCCCTACATATCCATGAGGGAAACAGTTGCATGGGAAACATGAATGACCCTTTCGCGGATGTGATGAGTCACTATAATCCAAAAAATTGTCCTCATCCTTTCCATGCAGGAGATCTGCCCTCTCTTTTCGGTGCAAACGGTTACGCTTTTTCCGCATTTCTTACTGACAGATTCACTGCAGATGAAATCATCGGAAAAACCATAATCATTCATTCCGCGCCTGATGATTTTACAACTCAGCCGTCAGGAAATTCAGGAATGAAAATTGCATGCGGTGTAATTGAATAAAAAAATCTTTGAAACTGTCCGAATTTTCGGGCAGTTTTTTATTGACAAAATAAAAGAAAGCAAATATAATTAGTTAGGTAACTAAATAATTAAAAAGAAGGTGTTTTAATGCACGAAAAGCAACATCACATGTTCCCTCGCCACCAAGACTTTGACAAGCTGACTGAGGGTATGCTGATAAACGATGTTTCTCGTCTTTTCGACGGAAGAGTCAGGCGGGAAACAGAAAGAGCTGGTTTTCCCCAAGGGTACAGGAGAATTGTATTTCACCTTTCCCACAACGAGGGTCTGACTCAGAACGAGCTTGTAAAGCTTACTCACATGAAAGCTCCCAGCATCAGTGTTCAGCTGAGAAACATGGAGCAGGAAAAGCTTATAACAAGAAAAAGTGATAAAAATGATTTGCGAAAAAGCTACATTTATCTGACTGATAAAGGTAAAGAATGCGAACAGTTTTTTATCTCAAAATGTCAGGAAACCGAAAAAATTATGTTTGAAAATTTCTCTGACAGTGAAATGAAAGCTCTAAAAGAATACCTTAAAAGAATCACAAACAATCTGATTGATGACATGGAGGACAAAAAATGAAGCTTGCAAAATATATGAAACCTTACTGGTTTTTTGCCGTCATGACACCTGTCTGCATGATAGGCGAGGTTTTTATCGACCTCATTCTTCCCACGCTTATGTCGCAAATCGTTGACGAAGGCGTACTCGGTCACAACTTTGATCTGATCATCAAAACAGGACTTATGATGCTTCTGCTTGCAGTTTTCGGCGGTTTGTTCGGTGTAGGCTCCTCTGCCTTCAGCGGTGCTACCTCACATTCATTCAGCAGAGACCTGCGAAATGATGCCTTTTCAAAGATCATGGACTTATCGTTCCAGCAGACCGATAAATTCACAACAGGCTCTCTTGTAACACGCATGACTACCGACATCAACCTCATTCAGCAGTTTGTTGATCTGGCGCTGAGAATGTTCGTACGTTCTTTCATGATGTTTGCCGGCGGTATCATCATGATGCTCAAACTCAATGTTGACTTCGGTATAGTTCTTGTAATTGCACTTCCCATTGAGCTCATAGCAATGTTCATCATCGTAGGTAAATCATCTCCCCTTTTCAAAACAGTTCAGAAAAAGCTTGATAAAGTAAACAGCGTCGTTCAGGAAAATGTTTCGGGTGCACGTGTTGTAAAAGCTTATGTGCGCGAGGATTACGAAACAAGAAGATTTTCCGATGCCAACGATGATTTAACCCTCACCACTCTGCGCGTTCAGAAAATCATGGCAATTCTCGGCCCCGTGCTCACGATCGTCCTCAATGTTTCGGTTGTAGCAATTATTTTCATCGGCGGCGAAAAAATCGAAAGCGTTGCCTCTGAAATGAAGGTTGGCAGCATCATGGCAGCGATTACATACATCACCCAGATTCTGCACTCAATCACTATGGTCAGCATGATGTTCCAGTCCATTACAAGAGCAAAGGCATCTGCTGACAGAATCAATGAGATCCTCGACACCGAAGCTGTTATCACAACAGGCAGTGAAAAAATCGAATCCATTGATGAAATTGAGTTTGAAAACGTTGATTTCTTCTATCCCGGTTTTGAAGGAAAAACTGTTCTTAACAATCTGAACCTTAAAATCAAGAAAGGCGAAAACATCGCTATTCTCGGCTCAACAGGTTCGGGTAAAACTTCACTGGTAAACCTTATTCCCCGCTTTTACGATGTATCGGGCGGTGCTCTGAAAATCAACGGCATTGACGTGCGTGACATAGACCTTGAAAGCTTAAGAAGCAAAATCAGCATTGTTATGCAGAAAACAGAGCTTTTCTCAGGCACAGTGAATTCCAACATGCGTTGGGGTGACGAAAGTGCTGACGAGGATGAAATTATTTCTGCGGCAGAAATTGCAGAAGCACGTGAATTCATCGAAAATATGCCTGACAAATACGAAGGCTACGTTGCCGAAAAAGGTGCTTCACTTTCAGGCGGTCAGAAGCAAAGACTTTCAATTGCCCGTTCAATTCTCAAAAAGCCTGATGTTCTTATCTTTGACGACAGTACATCAGCTCTTGACTTGTCAACAGAAGCCCGCCTTCGCCGGAAGCTCTTTGCAAAATTAAAGGGTACTACCGTTATCACCATTGCGCAAAGAATCGCAAGCATCAAAAACTGCGACAGAATCGCCGTTATTGACGACGGAAATTTAGTCGCTATCGGTTCTCACGAAGAACTTCTTGACACAAGCGAAGTTTACCGCGATATCTACGAATCTCAGATGAAGAAGGGAGATGTTGTAAATGCCTGAAAGAAGAAATCCGCCTCCTAAAAATGATGAAAAAATCGGCGGTCCCGTCGGCAGACCGGGAAGAGGTCCGGGACCTGTGATGCAGGTTGAAAAGCCTAAAAATGCAAAAGGTACTCTTAAAAAGCTCCTTTCATACATCGGCTCCAGCAAATACCTTTTCATTTCCCTTGCAGTTGTAATGGTCATTATCACTGTTCTGAACCTTGTTGCACCCGCTCTTCAGCAGCAGGCAATCGACCTTATCACGCTGACAGAGGACAGACTGACCGTTGACAGGGAAAGCTTCATAAAAACTCTTATCGTTTTGCTGATAACCTACGGAATCTCCGCTTTATTTACATATTTTCAGGGACTTTTCTCTGCGAAGCTTTCAACTGCAACCGTCAGGAAACTCCGTTACGACCTTTTCGCAAGACTTGTAAAGCTCCCTATAAGATACACTGACACACACAATCACGGCGACATCATGAGCCGAATGACAAACGATGTTGAAAACATTTCAAATACGATCTCGTCGTCTGTAGGTGCTCTTATTTCCGCAGTTCTCAGCGTTATCGGCTCAATCGTTATCATGATTCTTTACTCTCCTATTATGACGCTTATCAGCGTTCTGACCGTTGTGCTTACAATCATCGTCAGCACGAACATGTCAAAATACATGCGCCGTTTTTATAAAGAACAGCAGACGGTTCTCGGCGAAATGAACGGACATGTTGAGGAAATGGTAACAGGCTATAAAACAGTTGTGGCTTTTTCAAAGCAGAAGAAATCAAAGGATGAATTTGACTCAATATCTTCACGTTTCCGCAAGGTTGCGATAAAAGCCCAGATCCTCAGCGGTTCAATGGGACCGATGATGAATATTATCTCTAACCTGAACTTTATTCTCGTCGCTCTCTCGGGTGCATATTTTGCTTTCAAGGCATCTCCCATCGGCGGTGCTTGGGCACCCGACGGAATTATAACTGTAGGCGTTATTCAGGCTTTCATTCTTTACTCAAAGCAGTTATCACGTCCCATTAACGAAATTGCAAACCAGTATGCACAGATTCAGAACTCAATTGCAGGTGCAGAAAGAGTTTTTGCCGTTATGGACGCAGAGCCCGAAACAGACAACGGCAAGCTTGATTTCAAAGCGGAAAACGTTAAGGGCGATATCAGCTTTAAAAATCTCCGTTTCGGCTATAACAAGGAAAAAACCGTCCTCAAGGATTTTTCTCTTGACGTAAAGCAGGGACAAAAAATTGCAATCGTCGGTGCTACAGGTTCAGGCAAGACTACTGTTGTTAACCTTCTGACCCGCTTCTATGATATTGACAGCGGTGAAATCACGATTGACGGCACAAGCATTTTTGATATTCCCAAGGATGAACTGAGAAAAACTATTGCAATCGTTCTTCAGGACACTGTCCTTTTCGGAGAAACAATCGAACAGAATATCCGCTACGGAAACCTTGAAGCAACGGAAGAAGAGGTTATAAACGCCGCAAAAACGGCAAACGCTGACAGGTTTATCACTCGCCTTCAGGACGGCTATCAAACTCGCCTTTCAGAGGGCGGAAGCAACTTAAGTCAGGGACAAAGACAGCTTCTCTCAATCGCAAGAGCAGTTCTTGCAAATCCGAAAATTCTTATTCTTGACGAAGCAACTTCCTCAGTTGACACAAGAACTGAAATGCGGATCCAGTCTGCAATGGTCAAGCTTATGAAAAACAGAACGAGCCTTATCATTGCTCACAGACTTTCCACGATACGCGATGCCGATAAAATCATCGTAATTGAAGACGGTACTATTGCAGAATATGGCAACCATGAAGAGCTTCTTGAAAAGAAAGGCTGCTACTACAGACTTTACAACAATCAATTTGCAGGAATAGAAACATAATTTGAGGTTGACAAGCATACCCTCTCTGTGATGAAAACTTTTTTCACAGGGAGGGTTTCTTTTGTCTTTATCAGAGCTTTTCATAGTTGCTGCAGGACTTTCCATGGATGCTTTTGCAGTGGCAATCTGCAAAGGTCTTTCGGTACAAAAAGCAAAAATTAACCACATGGCAATCACAGGTCTGTATTTCGGTCTTTTTCAGGCGGCAATGCCGACTATAGGCTTCTTTATAGGCAAGCAATTTTCACAGTATATCATAAAATCCGACCACTGGATAGCTTTCATTCTCCTTTCTCTCATCGGTGCAAACATGATAAGAGAATCTCTCTCAAAAGACGGCGGTGAAGAGCTTTGCGATAAAAGCTCCTCTTTCAGCTTCAAAGCAATGCTTCCAATGGCAATCGCAACCAGCATTGATGCCCTCGCAATAGGTGTTTCTTTTGCGCTCCTGCCCGATGTTGACATCATACCTGCCGTTTCTTTTATCGGCATTATTACGTTTACACTTTCCTTTGCCGGCGTAAAAATCGGTAATGTTTTCGGCACCCGTTTGAAATCAAAAGCAGAGTTTACAGGCGGTGTGATCCTGGTCCTCATGGGACTTAAGATTCTCCTTGAGCATCTTGATGTAATCAGTTTCTGACATCAAAGAAGCGGTTAACCGTTCATTATGACGGTCAACCGCTTCTTTATTTTTAAAATGTATTCCACGGAAAAACATTTTCGGGTTCTGCTGAAAATGTCAGAATTTCTTTGCCTTTTTCAAAGGAGACTTCTCTGCAGAACAGTCCCATGTTTTTACAGTTGTCCTTTGCACCGTATTTTCCGTCACCCACAAGAGGCATCCTTCTTGATGAGAACTGGACTCTTATCTGATGTGTTCTGCCTGTGTGAAGATGAATTTTCACAAGAGAAATGTCATCTCTTTTTTTCGTTACTTTATAGCTGAGGCTTGCTTTTTTTACGCCTTTTCTCTCTTTTTTCACAACGAAGGATTTGTTTTTCCTTGAATCCTTGAAAAGCAGATCTTCAAAAATTCCTTCGTCTTTTTCGGGGCAGCCGTAAACTGCAGCGATATATTCCTTTTCAAAGTTCCCTGACTGCATCTGACGTGTCAGTTCTCCTGCCCATTTTTGATTTTTGGCATAAACCATCACACCGCCTACATTTCTGTCAAGACGGCTGACAACAAAAATTTCACTGCCTGTCATTTTTCCGAGAAGCGTTACCGCATTTTCCTCATTCTCTGAAAACTGAGAAAGAATATGAGGAGGTTTCAGAACCACAACTACATCTTTATCCTCGTACAGAATTTTCATGTGTTTGCCTTCTCGTATTCCGCCTGAAGCCATGCTTCTGCCTCATCTCTGCCCTCGGTAGAAAACTCAAAATCCTTTGACACGATTTTATCCTTTTCCGCCTCACATATAGCCTTGTATGTAATTGCATATTCAGCTCTTACGACATTTTCCTCTTCATGCTTTGCAATTCTCACACAATAGCGGAAATTATCGTCAGTAATTCCTGTGTTATTCTTTATCTGTGCCGAGCCGTAGAAGGGATTTACTCCCCCGCCGATATCCATAGCACCTTTCAGATAATCAAAACGCTGTACAACAATCTTACCCATAATGAATTTTCCTTTACTTTGTATTAAATTAATTATATATTACACTTTAAAAAATGTCAATTTTATGTTATAATATAATGATTTTGTTATTGGAGGCATCTCTATGATTCTTTTAGCTATCGACGGCAACAGTTTACTTAACCGTGCTTTTTACGGAATAAAGCTTTTAAGCAACAAGAAAGGTCAGTTTACCAACGCGATTTACGGATTTATGAAAATGCTGATAAATCTCAGAGACGAAGTAAACCCCGATGCGGTTGTTGTGGCCTTTGACAGAAAAGCTCCCACCTTCAGACACGAAATGTATTCGGAATATAAAGCAGGCAGAAAGCCTATGCCCGAAGAATTATTTTCTCAGATGCCTGTAGTAAAGGAACTCATAACTCTTTTAGGGTACAGAATAATCGAAATTGATACGTGGGAAGCTGACGATATTCTCGGCACGCTGGCAAGCGGTGCAAAAGAAAATGATTTCTGCTATATCGCAACAGGTGACCGGGACAGCCTTCAATTGATTGACAAAAACGTTAACGTGCTTTTGGCTACAACGAAAATGGGAAATGTACGCTATGATACAAATGTCCTTATGGAGGAATACGGCGTTTCTCCCTCACAGATGATTGAAATAAAGGCTTTGCAGGGTGACACATCAGATAACATTCCCGGAGTTGCGGGAATCGGTCCTAAAACTGCAGGAGACCTGATTCAGAATTACGGCTCGATTGACGGCGTGTACTCAGCTCTGCCCGAAATGAAAATCACTCCGAAAATGCGTGAAAAGCTTGAAAACGGTAAGGAAAGCGCATATCTCAGCCGTAAGCTCGGTACAATCAGCCGTGATGTACCCATTTCAAAAAATTACGAGGATTACATTCCGAATGAATGTAAAAAAGGCGAGGCTGCTAAGCTTCTGAATCACCTTGAAATTTTTTCACTGAACGAAAAATTAGGCCTTGACGGTGCTGAATTCATTCCCGACGAGGAATCCTCGGAAATTGAAATAAAATTAAAGGACAGCACAATCGACGAAGTGAAAGAACTTATTATAAAAAATAATGAAATTTATTTCATATCAGAGTTTTCAGGACTGAATGTGGCAGAAATTTATTTCTGCTTTGACAACACAGTTTATATTCTTTCTTCACTTCAATTGGGCTTCGATGATTTTCTTCTGTCATTTCTTGCCGACGAAAGCAAAAAGAAATTCACCACAAACACCAAGCTTCTCCACGCATACGCTATGGCAAACGCAGGTTATCTGAAAAACGTAGGCTTTGACATTTCCCTTGCAGGGTACATTCTGAATCCTTCCTCTAATGACTACACAGTTTCCCGTCTTGCAAAGGAATATTCCGTTCAGGTAAAGAGTGAAAGAGAAGATGAATATATTCTTTCAGCAGGCGCACTGAAAACTCTTACAGAAAAAATGGCAGGCGAAATCGAGAAAAATTTGCAGAGCCGCTTAATGCACGATATTGAGATTCCTCTCAGCGAGGTTCTGGCTTCAATGGAGCTTGAAGGCTTCAAGGTTGACAGAGAGGGAATTGTTACCTTCGGTCAGAAGCTTGAAAATGATATAAAAACGCTTCAGGAAAATATCTATGAAGAAGTGGGATACGAATTCAATATCAACTCCCCGAAACAACTGGGAGTCGCTCTCTTTGAGGATCTAGGACTTCCTGCAAAGAAAAAAACAAAGAGCGGATATTCCACAAATGCAGATGTGCTTGAAGAACTGAAATATGCCCATCCCGTAATTCAGATGATTCTTGATTACAGAACCTTTGCAAAGCTGAAATCAACCTACTGTGACGGCTTGGTTAAGGTTATAGGCGATGACGGCAGAATCCACTCAACTCTCAACCAGACTGAAACAAGAACAGGCAGAATCTCCTCTGCTGAGCCGAATCTGCAGAACATTCCCGTCCGCTCACCTCTCGGCAGAGAAATGAGAAAATTCTTCTCCGCAGACGAGGGAAAGGTTCTTGTTGACGCTGACTATTCACAGATCGAGCTTCGCGTTCTTGCAGACATTGCAAACGACAAAACTATGATTGACTCTTTCAACTCTGACAGAGATATTCATACAGAAACTGCATCACAGGTGTTTAACATGCCTGAAAATATGGTAACGCCTCTCATGAGAAGCCGTGCAAAGGCTGTAAACTTCGGTATTGTTTACGGCATCGGTGCTTTCTCACTTGCTAAAGATATCGGCGTTACACGAAAGGAAGCTGACAGCTACATCAAGGGTTATCTGCACCATTTCAGCGGTGTTGACAGATATATGAAAGAGGTGATTTCAGAAGCAAAAGAAAGAGGCTATGCTGAAACCCTTTTCGCAAGAAGACGTTATCTGCCTGAGCTTTCCGCATCAAACGCAATCACAAGAGGTTTCGGTGAAAGAGTTGCAAGAAATATGCCTATTCAGGGCACTGCGGCAGACATCATCAAGATTGCTATGATTAAAGTTTATAACAGACTCAAAGAAGAAAACCTTTCTTCAAAGCTTATTTTACAGGTACACGACGAGCTTATCGTTGAAGCCAAAGAAAACGAGGCTGAAGAAGTAAAGAAAATCCTGTCTGAAGAAATGGAAAACGCTTGTCACATGAAGGTCAAGCTGAAAGCTGACGTTCAGAGCGGAAAGACATGGTACGATTGCAAATGATTATCACATTTATATGCACAGGCAACACCTGCAGAAGTCCTCTTGCAGAAGGTCTGTTTAAAAAAATAAATCCTGAAATTGAAGTTTACAGTGCAGGTCTTGCGGCAACTTTCGGTGAAAAAGTCAGTGAAAATTCAGTTCTTGCCGCAAAAGATTACGGAGTTGACATTTCCGAGCATATCTCCCGCCCTCTCTCAAAAGAACTGCTAATGGCAACCGATTTGTTTGTGTGTCTGAGCCACAGCCACGCAATGCAATTAATTCCTGTTGCAGGAAAAGGCAGAGTTTATGTTTTAGGCAGCGGAATTTCTGACCCTTACGGCGGAAGTCTTGACGTTTATAAAAGGTGTGCAAAAGAAATTTACGAGGGACTTCTGAAGCTTAATGAAGATTTGAAAGTCATGCCGATCATCCGCCCAATGAAGGAGGATGATATAAAAGGTGTGGCAGAGGTTGAAAATGAGTGTTTTGCTTCACCATGGAGTGAAAAATCGCTCAGAGAAGAGCTTGAAAACGGCAACGCTTACTTCTTTGTTGCTGATATGGGTGGCGAAATTGCAGGATATATGGGAACGATTTCCGTTTACGGCGAATGTTCCGTTACAAATATCGCCATAAAAGAAAAGTACAGAAACAAAGGTATTGCATCTGCTATTTTGCAGAGAGCCATACTCAATTCACTTTACCAAGGTGATGATTTTATCACTCTTGAAGTAAGAAAAAGCAACACTGCCGCCATTTCTCTGTATGAAAAATTCGGTTTTCGGAAAATGGGCGAAAGAAAAAACTTCTACCGCCTTCCTACGGAAGACGCGTATATCTACAACAAATATCTGAAAGGAGAATCCGAATGAAAATTCTTGCAATAGAATCATCCTGTGATGAAACTGCAGCAGCAGTTGTTGAGGACGGCAGACACGTTCTCTCAAATGTTGTTGCATCACAGGTGAAAGAACATATAGTTTTCGGCGGAGTTGTGCCTGAGATTGCATCCCGTATGCACGCAGAGGCTATTTCGTCAGTTGTAAAAAATGCACTCTCCGACGCATCCTGCACAATAAAAGATATTGATGCAATTGCTGTCACTTATGCACCGGGACTCATCGGCGCACTCCTCGTTGGTGTAAACTTTGCGAAAGGTCTTGCTCTCTCATCCGGCTTGCCCCTTATTCCCGTGCATCATTTACGTTCCCATATCGCCGCAAACTATCTGACCTTCCCCGAGCTTGAGCCGCCCTTCTTCTGTCTTGTAGTTTCAGGCGGTCACACTCACATGATAAACGTAAAAAGCTACACTGATTTTGAAATTGTGGGCAGGACACGTGACGATGCCGCCGGCGAAGCTCTCGACAAAGCCGCGCGCACAATGGGACTTAACTACCCCGGCGGTCTTAATCTTGACAAAATTGCAAAAGACGGCGACAGATTTGCTTACAAATTCCCCCGTCCCAGAGTCGAGGGCAGCGACCTTGATTTCAGCTTTTCGGGATTAAAAACTTCCGTTATCAACTTAATCCATAACGCAAAGCAAAAGGGCGAGGAACTGCCTCTCCCCGACCTTGGTGCAAGCTTTTTGAATGCGGTCGTAACCTGTCTTACCGATAACACCGAAAAGGCCGTAAAACAGCTCGGTCATAAAAAAGTTGTTTTAGCCGGCGGTGTCAGTGCCAACTCAATGCTGCGAAAAGACATGCAGGAACTCTGCGACAAAAACGGCTGGGAGCTTTATTGTCCTGAGCTTAAATACTGCGGTGACAATGCGGCAATGGTAGGCGCGCAGGGCTTCTATGAGGCACAGAAAAAAGTCTTTGCAGATACAAGTCTGAACGCATACGCCACTATGCCCATTGACAATTGTCAATATTAACGGAAAAAATGTCAAATTTTGACAAGAAATTCACAAATTAGTAATTGAAATTTCTTAAAGTTTTAGGTATACTATTACTGTACAATGGAGTAATTTGTAGTACAATGTTAATTTTATTTTTTAGCTTATGTTTTTAAGCGAAAGGAGTACACATAATGGTAGCACTGACTCAGAACAAGAGTATCCTCTCATGGATTGATGAGAAGATCGAACTTGTAAAACCCGACAAAGTTGTCTGGATTGACGGTTCAGAAGAACAGATTGAAGCACTTCGTGCAGAAGCTTGCGAGACAGGCGAAATGATCAAACTCAATCAGGAAAAGCTTCCCGATTGTTACCTTCACCGTACTGCTGTAAACGACGTTGCTCGTGTTGAAGGCCGTACATTCATCTGCGCTCCCACAAAGGAAGAAGCAGGCCCCACAAACAACTGGATGGAACCCTCTGAAGCTTACGAAATGCTTTACGATATTGCTCGTGACAGCTACAAGGGCAGAACAATGTATGTTATCCCCTATTCAATGGGCCCCATCGGTTCAGAATTCTCAAAGGTTGGTATTGAGCTTACAGACTCAATCTATGTTGTTCTCAACATGGCTATCATGACTCGCGTAGGTAAAGAGGTTCTTGATGCTTACGGTGACGGAGAAGATTGGGTAAGAGGTCTTCACTGCCGTTGCGATATCGACGAAGAAAAGAGATACATCTGCCAGTTCCCTCAGGACAACACAATTATCTCAGTTAACTCAGGTTACGGCGGAAACGTTCTTCTCGGTAAAAAATGCTTTGCTCTCAGAATCGCTTCTTACCTCGGCAAGAACGAAGGCTGGATGGCAGAACACATGCTTATCCTCGGTATCGAAAACCCCGAAGGCGAAGTTAAGTATGTCTGCGCTGCATTCCCCTCAGCTTGCGGTAAAACAAACCTTGCTATGATGATTCCTCCTGAGAAATATCTCAAGAAGGGCTACAAAGTTTGGTGCGTAGGTGACGACATTTCATGGATCCGCAAAGGCGAAGACGGCAGACTTTATGCTATCAACCCCGAAAACGGTTTCTTCGGTGTTGCTCCCGGCACAAACGATAAATCAAACCCCAACGCTCTTGCTTCAACAAAGAAGGGCACAATCTTCACAAACGTTGCTCACAACCTTGATGACAACACAGTTTGGTGGGAAGGTCTTGACAAGAATCCTCCTTCAAACGCAATTGAGTGGAAAGGCAATCCCTGGAACGGTCAGGAAAGCGAAGAAAAAGGCGCTCATCCCAACAGCCGTTTCACAGCTCCCGCAAAGAACTGTCCCTGCCTGAGCTCAGAATTTGAGAATCCTCAGGGCGTGCCGATTTCTGCAATCGTATTCGGCGGCAGACGTGCAAAGCTTGCTCCCCTCGTATATCAGTCAAGAGACTGGAATCACGGTGTATTCGTAGGCTCGAGCATGGCATCAGAAACAACTGCTGCAGCAACAGGTGCAGTTGGTGTTGTCCGCCGTGACCCCATGGCTATGATTCCCTTCTGCGGTTACAACATGGCTGACTACTGGCAGCACTGGATCGATATCGGTGAAACACTCGATCCCGATAAGGCTCCCAAAATCTTCAACGTTAACTGGTTCAGAAAAGATGACGAAGGCAACTTCATGTGGCCCGGATTCGGTGACAACCTCCGCGTTCTTGAATGGATCATAAACCGTTGCGAAGGTAAGGTTGACGCAGTAGAATCTGAAATCGGTTACCTTCCCAAGGCTGAGGACATCAACCTTGACGGTATTGAAGATGAAGTTTCACTTGAAACACTTAAGAGCATCCTTACAGTTGAAAAAGACCTCTGGAAAGAGGAAGCAGACGGCATCGAAGCTTTCTACAATGAAAAATTCGGCGGCAACGTTCCTGCAGAACTCAAAGCAGAGCTTGCAACTCTTAAGAACAACCTTAAATAAGTTTAATAAACAACAGCACAAAACCTCTGATGTCGCCATCAGAGGTTTTTGTATTATTACATGTCAATATCCGTTGTTTATAAAAATATATACAATCGTGTGACAACATTAACATAACATTTGCTTACTAAAAAGTCGAGTATCGCAAATAAACAGTTTATTTGTAAATCAGAATAATATTTAAGGCACGGATAAATCCGTGCCCAACATAATAATAAATAATTTTTACATTTCAAACGTACCGCTGTATCTGACAGGCAGGTATAGACTTTCGTCTTTACCGCCGTTTTCAAGGTATTTTTCGTACATTTCTTTTTTATATTCGTCTGTGTAGTCATAACCCCACATACGCTTGATTTTTCCGAAATCCTCAAAGGTTTCATCGGGGAGAGTTGTAACAGTCCCCTTTTTGTAGGGAAGAGGCACAACAACCGTTCCGTTTGATGAAACATAATATTCGTCAGCAAGGTCAATTGCTACCTTGTTTGCAGGAACCTGAGGCATTGCCTCATCAAATTTAATCTGAGTTATGGGGAAAAGAGCAAGCTTACCTTTTAAAAGCTCGTAGCAATCAGAGAGAAGTCCTCTGTGACCGTGGTGAGAAACCTGAACCACATCGCACTGAAGATTTTCACCGAAACGCTCTACAAGTATTTTGCTTTCAAGACCTGATGCATCACCCGGAATAAAAACACGGCATCCCTCAATTGTCATCATAACAACGGCTGATGAATCGTTATATTCACGGATTTCCCGAGGATAAACATCCTCATGTGTGCAGAGAACATCAAAGCAGGCATCACGGACAAAAAATCTCTGTCCGCTGTGAATTTTCACTTTTCTGATATCTGTGCTTCTTTCAAGAAGTGAAAAGAATTTTTCAGCAAGACCTTTTTCTTCAACGCCCCACTGACTTGACGCATAATCGTTTGAAACAAGGTTTGAATAAATCGCCTCAATAACAACATCATGACGGTTGTACTTAATAAAATCGTGAAGCTTGGAAATGTGGTCAGAATGAGCGTGAGTAACAAGCCATCCGCTTACAACTACCTTTTGCCCTTCCGGCGTTCTCTCACGCATAAAATTGTAAATTCTGTCATTATCGTTGAACTGGAGATAATGTCCGCTGTCAACAACAAAAAAACTGCCATCGCTGAGCTGAGTTATAAGACACATTCCGCAGTCGATATATGTATGGTCGTTTTCAAAAACATAAAAACAGGGATTTACTTTTTTCTCTGTTTTCTTTTCTGCAAAGTCAGGGAAGCGTGCATCATCTGCAACAGCAAGGCGAAGAGTTTTATCACAAGGCGTAAAATATGCGTTTATCTCTTTTTCACCTTTAAGAGCAGTGTAAAGATTTCCTGCATTGCTGTTTTCGCTTAAAATCCTGTAGCCGTTTTCTTCAAGAGTAGAAATGTATGCCTTATATTCTTTCTCGCTTACATTCCTGTAAAGATACATCTCACAGTTTTCTCGGCAGTTATAAACCTTTTCATCTGTCGTTTGGCGAAATCTGAAGCTCATACTGTTTCCTCCTGTTTTGCCGTTTCTTCCTCTTCAATTACCTTTACGATTTTTCGCACCTCAGTTCTGTCGTAAAGCTTTCTGAATCGGACATTTACCTGATAAGCTATATCGCACTCTGCACAGTAATACTGAGCTCTGAAATACTGATTTGAATATTTCCACCTTGTCAGCGCTGCCGCAGGCTTTCCGCACTTTTCACAAGTACAGCTAAGCTGTTTTCTGTCGACAAGCGGATTTTTAAGCGAACTGATAACCTTATTCTTGAACATGATTCTCGAATAAAATTCCTCATTACACTCTTTTATATATTCATGAATAATTTTGTTTTCTCTGATTTTGCTGAAGGTAAGAGCAGTAAGACGGCTGTCATCAAGTGCTCTGTGAAGGGAGTAACCTTCGTCACTTACTCCTACCGCTTCAGCCGCCGCTGAAAGACCTATCTGCTGAGATTTCGATGTACCTTTAAGGCGTTGGAAATATCTCTGCAAATCCATGTATTTGTCAAGAAAAGGAATCTTATCACCGCAGCCGAAATATTTGCAGTTGTCAATAAGAACTCTTACATCTCCGTCGCCCCATGTCATAATGACACTTTCTTCCTTACCGATCCACTTTTTAAAGGCTGATACTGCCTGAGTAAAAAGAATTCCGCTCTTAATCTCATCATTTGTGATATGGGTCAGTTCCTTGGTGTTAGCACGGAGCTTTTTGCCCACCTGAGTGTTTATAAGACAGGTAAACTCGTCATAAACAGCGCCCTGCTCATCAATCTTTACAGCACCGAATTCTATTATTTCATTGAAAAAGCCTTGAATCTTTTTGCCGTAAACATTATTCCACTCAAGGTCAAGGGCGATAAACTGCATAAATGATACTTCCTAACTTAATACTTATAACTTATTTTATCATATTTTCAAGAGCTTCCGAGAAGGTATTGTTATCAAGGGCAAAGGTGTAGTTAATCATCAGCACCTCATTTATTCCCTGAGAACTTACAAACTGAGGCAAGTCAAACTCGGTTTTTCTCGGGTCAACAACATAAACCTCTTCATAATTGTCGCAAAGGAAAGGCACAAGAGCATTACCGTAGGATTCCTTTATCACAAGAATTTTTTTGCCGTTCTTATTGCTTGTGACTATCTTTTCAAGAGGCTGGTCACCGCCGATAAAAGCAAGATACTTGTTATCTGAATTGACGGCACGGGCAACAACGAAAACCTTTTTACCGTTTTCCATGCTGCTGTCATCATAAACATTTGCATCAACATCAACACGTGTTTTGAAATATTCAACGTAATCCGGATTTTTCTTGAGAACAGATGCGTTTGATGCTTTATATAAACTGCCGACGAAATCTTCAATCTTTCCTGTTTCAAGCTCGTTTATGTCAACAGGCTCGTTGTCTGACTTTTCACAAAAAGCGAGGTAGCCTTCATAAGCACCTCTTGCCGTCCAATGGTGGTCTGTCCTGAAATAGATATATTCCTCGGTTTTTTCTTCAAGACGTGAATATGCGTCAATTTTGACGATGTTTTCATCCATTTCTCCATAGGTGTCGTCAATGACATCAAGCTGAGAGTGAATTCCTGAAGAATAAGTGTCACCGCTGTAAAATTCCGATGCCGTGGGTACAATCATCGAATAGAATTTTACATTTTCAGGCATTGCCGAATAAACTCTGTTAACGAGAGAAGCATATTTGCTGCTCATTTCCTTTGAGCCTGTGAAAATCTCCATAGCTCTCTTTCCGCTGACTAAAATAGAGCCTTTAAAAGAACCTTCAACCTCGCCTTTTTTCTTTGTGGTTTTTTCTGCCTTTTCGGTTTCCTTTTCTGTTTCTCCCTCTTTCGTTGTCAGTTCAATTCCTTCGCCGACGAAATCGGAATCGTTCTTATCGTAGCTGATAATAACATTGTTATCCTTACCGCCGAACTGAGTGAGAAAAGCAGTAATTTTACTGTTAAGCGACATAAACTCTTCCCTAAGCGGGAAAGTATCTGAATAGTAATTTTCAAAGCTTTCTGCAAAGCTTCCGTCAAAAAGGCTGCTCCATGTAAACTGAGGTTTTTCAGCAAGCTTTCTGTTTTCGCTTTCAGAAACAGTAGGGTCAACGTCATTAAAACTGATAAATCCGAAAAATCCGAGAGCAAAAACAAAAATCAGTGCCGACAAAAGAGCAAATATATTTTTATAAATGCGTTTTTCTCTTTCCATTCTTATACCCCCTTAAAACCTGAAGTACAGAAACGGATTGTAGGTTGAGCCTACAAGACACGCACTGCAAAGAAGAAGAACTGCCGCTTGAAAAATGAGAGTTCCGATGCCGTTTGCAATAACACCGTTTGGTGTTGTGAGAAGCTTTGATCTCGTCTTATCGGTAATATTTTTAAGAAGAGGTGTAACAGCGATTACGCAAACCGCCAGAAGGAAAACATTGTTTGTAAGTGTTGTTATATCTCCTGCTGAGTAAAGTGCAAGATCGCTTATGCCGAACATAGCACCGAGCATGTCCTTGATTGAATTCAGATCCTCAAAATAGAAGAATACCCAACCGATAATTACTATAAAGAGAGAATAAATAAGTCTTATAACCTTCGGAAGCTTTGCAAGAAGCTTTCCGTAAACATATTTTTCAAGTGCGAGCATTATAAAGTAATAAAGTCCCCAGAGAACGAAATTCCAGCTTGCGCCATGCCAGAAGCCTGTAAGAAGCCATACAACAAACATGTTTCTCAGTTGGAAACGCCTGTTACCGCCCAAGGGAATATAAACATAATCTCTGAAAAAGCTGCTGAGAGACATATGCCATCTTCTCCAGAAATCCGTAATTGACAGAGCAGTATAAGGATAATTGAAATTTTCTCTGAAATTGAAGCCTAACATTCTGCCAATGCCTATAGCCATATCTGAATAGCCTGAAAAGTCAAAGTATATCTGGAAGAAGTATGCGATAATTCCAATCCATGAGCCGAGAACGGTAAGACTCTCAGGATTTCCCGAAAGATAATTTTCAGCGAGACTTCCTACAAAATTTGCAAGAACTGCCTTTTTCGTAAGACCGATAAGAAATCTTGTAATTCCGTCAGAAAAATCGGTGAGAGATACGTGTCTTTCCTCAATTTCATTTGCAACGTCAACATATCTTACGATAGGACCTGCAATAAGCTGAGGGAACATGCTGACATAAAGGAGAAGTTTTCCGTAGTTCTTCTGATAATCAACGTCGCCTCTGTAAACATCAACAACATAACTCAGAGCCTGGAAGGTATAAAAAGAAATACCGATGGGCAGAGTGAGATTTGTTTCGGGAAAATCAAAAGGCAGAATCGCATTTAAGTTTGATGTGAAGAAATTCAGATACTTAAACACGACAAGAAAGCCGAGAGTCACCACAACCGACAAAACAAGGGCGGTCTTCTTTGCACCTTTACCCTTTGCTTTGCCGATCAGGACACCGGCTGAATAATCTACAAGAGTAGTTATTAACATTAAAATTATCCACTTCGGCTCGCCCCACGCGTAAAAAACAAGAGATGCGAGAAGAAGAATTGCATTTTTCCCTTTAAGAAACGGACACAGATGATATAAAATCAAAACTGCGGGAAAAAATATGCACATAAACACAAGACTTGAAAATACCATATTTTTCTCTTTTCATCAATAAATTTGATACCTATATTATCATATCACTAAAAAGAAAAAAATCAAGGGTATTTCCTAAAATTCGACGGCTTTTTTAAGATACTTTTTCCATTTCCCGCTTTATTTTCTCAATTATCCTTTTTTCCAGTCTCGAAATATAGCTCTGGGAAATGCCTAAAATATCAGCAACCTCTTTCTGGGTGTGCTCGCGCATATCCCCGATGCCGAACCGCATCTTCATAATCGTCCTTTCCCTCTCCCCCAAAGCTTCGATAAGCGAAAGGAGAAGCTGTCTTTCATCCTCTTTTTCAATAGGCTGACCTACCGTATCTGCATCACTGCCAAGAACATCAGATAAAAGAAGCTCATTGCCGTCCCAATCCACATTGAGAGGTTCATCTATTGAAACCTCAGTTTTAAGAACACTTGTTTTTCTCAGATACATGAGAATCTCGTTCTCAATGCACCTTGAAGCATAGGTTGCAAGCTTGATATTTCTTGAAGGGCAGAAGGTATTGACCGCCTTTATAAGACCAATTGTACCGATTGATATCAGATCCTCCGTGGGAACTCCTGAGTTTTCAAACTTTTTAGCAATATACACCACAAGCCTCAGATTATGAACGATAAGAGGTTCTCTTGCACTGTCGTCTCCTCTTTCGATTTTTTCCATTATGTCCCTTTCCTCCTCTTTCGTCAGAGGCGGCGGAAGAGTTTCGGGACCGTTTATATAATGAATTTCCTGAGGCATGAATTTATATTCAAGCTTTTCGATAATCATATAAAGTTTTTGTTTTAGAAGATAGAATATTCTCAGCATTTCTTACCATTCCTTTCAGAATAAATTCGGATTCAGAAGCATATCAAAGCTTTCATTTATATGTTTTTTATATTTTATAACCGCTACAAAAACCTTGTCGGTTTCAATTGAGTTTTTCAGACTAAGCTTATCAGGTCTGAAAGCAGGGAGCACGCCCGTTTCCGACACCGTGGAATAAGGCACAAGGCGTTTTCGTCTTTGCCATTCATCTTCACCTGTATCTATTACCGTTACATTGCCTTCAAAAAAATCTTTACTGCTTTCAGGGATAAGCTTTTCAAGAAAATCATATGTACAAATCACAACAGGATATCCCGAAAAGCTTTCGCAAAGAGTGTTTCCCGTGTCAAGCATAGCTCTGCCCTCTGCCCTTTTTCCGTCCGCTTCAAGAATAAAATCATAAATCGTCGTCTGAGGTTTGTTACGCATTAGAATCTTTGAAAAAACAAGACTTATCACATAGCATACCGCCGTTGACAGAACGAGTACAGGCAGGCTTATTCCGAAATAAACCACAGAGTTATTTATGAGCATTCCTGCCGGTCTGAAAATTATCCACAGACCTATCATAAGCCCTGCAAAAAGGAAAGTTATTCCGATAAAAACAAGGCAAAGCTTTATAAAGCGTTTATATGTTTTAAAGCCGAAGGATATGTAGGTTATGGCTACACCTGCAAAAAGGCGCGATAAGATATTTAAAAAAGTTCCCATTTCAGGAAGAAAAACCTGCAAGGCATAAAACCCTCCTGTCAATGCACCGAGAAAAATTCTCCACCGCTTCCCTTTTTCTTTTGTAAAAAGCTCCGTCGCCAATAACAAAAAGAAGGTGATAATCAGATTGAGTATCACAAGAATATCAACATAAATTATCTGCTGCAACATAACCCCTCCCGACAAAGAATATTATACCTTTTGTAATGAAAAGTTTTTGTCGCATTGTGAGAGAGAAGAAAATAAAAAAAGACACTTTCGCACCGAAAGTGTCCGCTCATTATTAATATAAAATCTCTTTTAATTTTTCTGCACACTGTTTTGAATCAACGTTGCAAAGAAGATGGGCATCTGTTCCGATATTGAAAACTACTCCCACTTCCTTACCTATATGAAAATATCGGCGGAAAAATTCAGGATATTTTTTAATTGCTACGGTATTCAGTTCCCACGCAATTTCCTTTTTTGTTGCTTTTTCCATAATATCGCCAAGCTCGTTGTCCGTATAAGCCTTTGTAACCTCGTTTTCATCGGGAAGAGTTCTTATATAACCCGGCATAAGCGGATGGGCAAAGCAATCTGCCTTTCTCATTTCAATTACGCTCTCAGCCATTTTCAGCATCTGAAGAGCGTATCCTCGGGGAGTTTTATCCTCAGGCTGTTCCCAATAAGGCATGTGGAAATGATTCATGGTATAAAGCTTGTAATCCATTTCAAGGTCGCACCATTCATCATTGTTGAACTTTCCGATACCAACGCATGAAAGCTCTGCACCTGCAAGAACCTTTATTTTTGTTTCGCCAAGTTCAGACAAAATATGTTTTCTTTGCTCTGAAACAAAATTTTTCTCGTCGGGATAATCATGGTCTGTCAGAGCAATCATCGTAAGTCCCGCTTCTTCAGCCGTTTTAACAATATCACGAACCTTCATTTCAGGCTTTGCACATCTTGAAAACGCTGTATGAATGTGCATATTGCATTTGACAAGCTCATCTATATCATACGTCTTTTCATGAAAAAACATTTTTAACTTCCTTTTCCTTCCTGTTCAAACTGTATTTCATCATACGCTGAAAGCATGGGAGACAGTTTTTTATTTCCTTTGAATTTTCTCTGTGTATAATTTTCAGTTATTTTCTTAACCTTTCCCGACAGAAGAAGTACACCGATAAGGTTCGGAATCGCCATAAGAGCATTGAGCGTATCTGAAATTTCCCAAACGAGGGAAAGACTCATCACAGAGCCTAAAAACACAAAGAGAGAAAAAATTATTTTGTACGGCATCATTGCCTTTTTTCCAAAAAGATATTCCACACTTTTCGTACCGTAATAAGACCAGCCAAGTATTGTTGTAAAGGCAAAAAGCGTTATCGAAACTGCAAGAATCGCGTCTGAAACTCCGCCGAAAACGCCTTTGAACGCTTCGCCTACCAACGGTGCGCCTTCAAGAGAAGAAGTTTCAAGAACACCTGTTGAAAGAATTGTAAAAGCTGTAAGAGAGCAGACAACGACAGTGTCAAAGAACACCTCAAAAATTCCCCACATTCCCTGCTGAACAGGCTCTTTAACGTCAGAAGCCGAGTTTACGATAACACCTGAGCCAAGTCCTGCTTCGTTTGAGAAAACGCCTCGCTTGAAGCCCATAGTAATCGCATTTTTTACAAGTGCACCGCTGATTCCGCCTGTAACGGAAGAAAAACCGAATGCGCCCTTGAAAATCTGAGAAAACACAGAGGGAATTTCCTCAATATTCACCACAAGGACAGACAAAGTCAGAACAATATAAATCAATGCCATGAACGGCACAAGCTTTTCAGCCACACTGCCGATTCTTTTTACTCCGCCGATAAGTATGAAAAGAACAATCACCGACAGCACAATACCTACCGCAAAGGACGGAACACCGAAGGAATTTTCAAGAGAAACTGCAATTGAATTAACCTGCGACAAGTTTCCGATACCGAAAGATGCAAGGGTGCAGAAAAGAGCAAAAAGTACAGAAAGAATTTTTCCGAGTTTTTTGTTTTTCAAGCCTTCGCTTATGTAATACATTCCTCCGCCTGACCATTCGCCGTCTTTATTCTTTTTACGGTAATACACACCCAGAATGTTTTCCGCAAAGCTTGTCATCATGCCGAAGAAAGCAGAAACCCACATCCAGAAAACTGCACCTGCACCGCCTATCGTAAGTGCAGTTGCAACACCGGCAATATTGCCTGTGCCGATAGTTGCGGCAAGAGCAGTAGACATTGCCTGAAACTGCGAAAGTGCTCCCTCGTTCTTCGATTTATCCTTTTTCTTGAAACCGGAAAAAATCGTTGACGTAAGCACATGTTTAAATTTTGTTACCTGAAAAAAGCCGAGTCTTACCGAAAAGTAAATTCCTGTGCCGATAATAAGTATCAGCATCGGAACACCCCACACAACACCGTTTATTGCATCATTTATGCTTTTTATCAATTCCATACGACGTCCCCACTTTCGGCAAATCCCATCTGAAATGAGCTGCCAGAATTCTGATAACAACTACAAGGAGTATCGAGAAAATAATCGACACCGCGTAGCTGACATTAAATTTTTCAAGATAAAAATAAAGAAGTCCACCCATAATTGCCGCCAGAGCATATATCTGCTTTACAAGAACAAGAGGTTTAGCGTGGCTTAAAAGGTCTCTGAGAATACCTCCGCCGATACCTGTTGTCATTCCGAGAAATACACAGAAGAAAACATTGTCACCAAAGCCTGCACTTATCCCTGCTCTGACACCGACAATGGCAAACGTACCAAGTCCGACTGCGTCAAAAATATTGATTATCTTATCAATTACAATGCGGTTTCTGAAAAACCGTTCTTTCAGTATTGATACCATTACGATTACACACACGGCACTGACAGTCACATAAATTATGTACTCATAATTGTAAAACATTTTAGGCGGTATTTCGCCTATAAGCAGATCACGCATTATTCCTCCGCCGAAGGAGTTTACAAAGGTAATGAATACCACACCGAAAAGGTCAAGACCTCTGTCAATTGCTATCATTGCACCTGCAACAGCAAAAGCCACAAGACCGATAACCTCAGCTATATAGAAAAATATGTCTGCAAGCTCCATAATATACCCTCCGATTCAGTTCAACATGCTGACACTGATTGCTGCAAGATCGCCTAAATTTTCGCCAAGCTCTGCCGGAAGAATTTCGCATACATTTCTTGAAAGAGAAAGACTTTCCTCAGCAAGAGTTTCTTCCATATATTTACGAAGAAGCTGTTCGCTTCTCTGAAAAATCGAACCGATCACGATTTTTTCAGGATTGAGAATATCAATTAAAACGCTGATACCTCTGCCGAGCTGTTTTCCGCATATCTCATAAACCTTCTCAGCAGTTTCGTCGCCTTCCAGAGCACTCTCGGCTATCGATTTTGCAGTAACAGTATCAATTTCCGATAAATCTTTGCAAAAGCCTGTGCTTTCGCCCATCTGAAGCTTTTCAAGAGCAAGAGTTTTGCCCAGCTGTGCTATGCCGCCTCCTGAACAGAAGCCTTCAAAGGAGCCTTTTTTGCCGTAGCCTACGGGGCCGAAGGAATCAAGCCTTATGTGACCTACCTCACCTGCCATATCGTTTGTGCCGCAGTAAAGCTTACCGTCAAGAATAAGTCCTGCGCCGAGACCTGTACCAAAGGTAAGGAAAATCATATTCCGAGAGCCTCTGCCTGCACCGAATCTCCATTCTGCAAGTGCGCAGGCGTTTGCATCGTTACAAAGAGAAACGGGAACAGAAAACTCCTTGTTCAGTATTTCACAAATGGGAACATTATCCCAGCCTACAAGATTGGGCGGTGACATAATGATGCCTTTTTTTGAATCAAGAGGTCCTCCGCAGCTGATTCCGATTGACTGAAAATCACCCATCTCACGGGAAGCTTCAATAAGCTTTTCAATTGTTCTGTCCTTATCTGTTGTTTCAAAACGGACTTTTTTAAGAATTTCACCTTTTTCATTTCCGAGAACAACTGAACATTTTGTGCCACCGATATCAATTCCGAGATACATATTTCCACCTTACTTTTTATCTGTACTTCCGAAACCGCCGTTTCGTTTTTCTGTCACATCGTCATCCTCTGTAATTCCGAAAGGCAGAAAAATGCCCTGCGCAAAGCCATTGCCTGCATCCACCGATACCGTCTTGTCTTCAAATGAGCAGTTTGTAACTTTAATAAAAATATGACCTTCGTTATCAGAATTATAATAATCAGCGTCAATAATTCCTACAGTATTATCAAGCTGAAGTCTGAATTTGAAGCCGAGTCCGCTTCTCGGGAAAACCGCAAGAACCCAACCGTTATCAATTCTCGCTCTGATACCTGTGGGAATTTTAGCAGTCTGACCTGCCTTAAGTTCAAATGCTACAGGCGTAGAAAAATCATATCCCGCTGAACCTTCCGTTGCTCTAACGGGAATTTTTATATTGTCATAAATTGCCTTTATTTCGTTTTCAGGCAAATCAAAAGCCTTTCTGAATTCTTCAAAGCTGACTTTTTCAAATTTTGCGACTCGGTTCATTTTTTATGTCTCCTTTACCTTTTTCATCCTTTTTTATTTTACAATATATCTGCTTATGTTGCAAGGTTAATTTCACAAAAAATCGGTACAGCAAAAAATACTGTACCGAATATACATTAATCGTCATCGTCTTCTTCATCGTCATCCTTGGGAGGGTCGATGAAGCAAACAAGAGTTTTAACAACCCTGTGTTCTGCGATTTCCGTAACCTTTATATTGAGACCCTGTGCCTGAACCTCAACCTGTGTTCCGTCCTCCGGAATTGAGCCGAGAACACCGAAAACAAATCCGCCGAAGGTATCTGTATCATACTCATCGTCAATATCTATTCCCAGAGTCTTTTCAACATCCTCAACCTCTGCGTTACCGCCGATCATCCATGTTTCAGAGTCAATCTTTCTGATCTCCTCTTCAGGCTTCTCTTCAAATTCATCATCAATATCGCCCACAAGCTCTTCGAGAAGGTCGTTGATTGTAACGATACCTGTCATTCCGCCGTATTCGTCAAGAACAACGGCAAAATGGTCACGCGAGTGCTTCATTCTTTCAAAAAGAACATCGGCTCTTGCACTTTCAGGAACGAAATATGCAGGTCTCACTGCTTCTTTCATCACATTCTCACGTGATTTATCTCTCAGACGGAAATAATCTTTTGTATTCAGAACACCTACTACGTTGTCAACACTTCCGTCGCAAACAGGATAAAGTGAATGGCGGCTTGAGAAAATAGTCTCTTCCCACTCCTCATCACTTTCTTCAGACCAAAGGAAAGAAATTTCAGTTCTGTGTGTTGCAACCTCACCTGCAGTAATGTTGTCAAATTCAAACACGTTTGTAATGATTTCCTGTTCATCAAGGTCAATAGCACCTGTTTCAGTACCTGCATCAACCATGAGGCGGATTTCTTCTTCCGTTACCTCGTTATCCTCTGAGTTAGGATCAATTCCGAAAAGTTTGAGAATAATATTCGTTGACTTTGTAAGCACCCAGACAATAGGAGAAAAGATTTTTGCACATATGCTCATAAGTCCTGAAATGCCGAGAGCCATTTTTTCAGCTTTCTTCATTGCAAGCCTCTTGGGAACAAGCTCACCGAAAACAAGAGTGAAATATGACAAAATAACAGTAATAAGAATAACCGCTATCGTGTCAAGGGCTTTTTCGGAAATGGGAAGGTTAAACTTCATTACCCATGTAACAAGCTTCTCTGAAAAGTTGTCAGCAGCAAACGCACTTCCTAAAAATCCTGAAAGTGTAATTGCAACCTGAATAGTCGCAAGGAACTTTGCAGGCGGATCCGTAAGCTTCAGAAGCTTCTTTGCACGTTTGTTACCTTTAGATGCCATTTGTGTCATCTTGTTTGGGTTAAAAGAAAGCACCGCAATTTCTGCACTTGCAAAAACTGCATTAAGAAAAATCAACACAACCTGTAAAAGAATCTGCCATATTAGCGGGTCCATTTAGAATTATCAAACCTTTCAAAAATAATATTGTATCTGAATAAAACTGTGAGATTAATTTTACTCATCATACATTCTAACATATTACAAAAATTTGTCAACAATACTTTGAAAAGTTTTAAAAATTATTTACACATAATCTGCGAAAGCCGCTGAGAAATCTCCTTAAAAACAGGGCCGCAGTCCATTGAGCCGCTTGCACCGTCCTCTTTGAAAACAGTTATCGTGTAGATTTCATCGCCGCACTCTGCAAAGCCCGAAAACCATGAATGAAGAATTTCCTCGCCGTTTTCATCAAGCCAGCCTGTCTGTGCGGTTGATGTTTTACCGCCTGCCGTACACCCCTCAGGTTTTGCAGAAACGCATGTGCCTGTGCTGAAATTATTTATCAGCAGATTTTTAAGTTTTTCAGAGCTTTCCGAGGACAACGCTCTGTATTTATATCTCCTTTCCTCAACTGCAGTTTCCTCCCCGTCTGTTCCTACAAAAGAGAGAACAAGCTTAGGCTCAATGAAAGTACCGCCGTTCACTGCTGCACTGTAGCATGAAGCAATCTGCAACGGTGTTGCAAGAAGACCGCCCTGACCGAAAGAAAGATTTGCAAGGCTTCCGTCCGTTGAAAAGCTGTCATTCTGCGGCAAACTTCCCGAACCGGCATAAAACCCTTCCGCAAGAGAAAAGCCCCTTCCGAAGCCTAAATTTTCAGCCATACGCAGAATCTTTTCGCTGCCAAGCTTCAAGGCAAGACGGATAAAATAAGTGTTACAGGAATGGGCAAAAGCATTTTCAAGACCTGTTTCCCCATGTGCAACACCGTTTGAACAGGAAAATGTTGTGCTTCCGATTGTTAGACTTCCTGAGCAATAGCTTTTAAAGCTCTCTTCCTCCGCCTCAATCGCCGCTGCAGCTACAACGAGCTTAAAAACCGAACCTACGCTATAAGCCGAAAGCGCTCTGTTAAGCAAGGGGGAGGATTCGTCCTCAAGAGATGAAGCAATATCATTCTGATTGAATGAGGGTCTTGAAACCATGGCTTTGATTTCGCCGCTTTGTGCAGACATCACAACCACCGCCCCCTTTTCAATTCCGTAAAGCTTCATAGCATTTTCGCATATACGCTGAATATCATAATCTATCGTCAGCCTTACACCTTTTTTTGAATTATAGTTCTGAGACACAACTCTGTTTTCACCGCCTGCCAGAAAACCATTATCGCCTGATTTGTTATATTCAAAAATCAGTTTACTTTCATCCTCCTTCAGCAGACTGTCAAAGCTTTTCTCTATTCCGTACACTCCCTCATTATCAGCACTGTTTATATATCCCACAACATGACAGCAAAAGCCGTCATCAGTATATCTCGTAAATTTCTCAGTAACCTTTACAAATTCATTTTCCTCATCATAATCACACTCACAGACAAAAATCTCGCTCTTGTCGATACATTCAAGAAGTTCTTCGTATTTTTCTTCGCTGATATAACTCTGAAGAATTTCCGCAGACTTCTCTGTCGGCAAGGCAACAACGGTATTTTCACTGTTTCTGTTTACCAGCTTTCTCATTGAACAATCGTAAATTTCTCCTCTCTGCTCGGACAAGACAATGCTTCGCAGTGAATTCGATACGTCAGGAAAAGAATCTTTTTCCGCAACAAGATAAATCAACCTCAGCGGCAGCGAGGCAAACAGAGACATTAACACAACGAGCACAAACACAGGTCTTTTCACAACAGTTCACTTCCTTCTTCTGTTTATTATTTACCACAGATTGACAGATAACCGAAAGAAGATTATAATATCTCTGAGGTGATAAAATGTTTTTAGATTTAGTCAATAAAAGAGAAAGCTGCAGACATTTTCTCAAAAAAGAGGTTGAAAGAGAAAAGCTCATAAAATGTATTGAAGCTGCAAGGCTTGCACCCTCCGCGTGTAATTCACAGCCATGGAGCTTTGTAATCGTAGACAAAGAGGAGCTTCTTCCTCATGTGGCAAAAGCTACACAGAAGATAGGCATGAATAAATTTACCGATAACGCAGGTGCATTTATTGTCGTCTGTCAGGAGAAAGCAACCTTCACTGCAAAGGTTGGCTCAATTCTTCAGGAAACCGCATTTCAGGATATTGACATTGGAATCGTCACCGCTCATATCTGCTATGAGGCAACTGCACAGGGACTTTCCACATGTATCCTCGGAATGTTTGATGACAAAAAAATCATCAATGCACTTTCAATGCCTAAAAGCAAAAAAATCAAGCTTGTTATCGCAGTGGGCTATGCCGAGCGTGATTATCTGAGAAACAAGGTAAGAAAAAGCTTTGATGAAATCGCAAAATTTGCCGAGTAAAAAATTTTTGAAAAAAATAAAAAAATTTTGAAAAAAGTGTTGACAAATGTTTCGATTAGTGATATACTAAGCGAGCGTTGAAGTTGCTGGTGTAGCTCAGTTGGTAGAGCAGCTGATTTGTAATCAGCAGGTCGGGGGTTCGAGTCCGTCCACCAGCTCCACTTTTATGCCTAAAATTTAACATGTGGGTGAGTTCCCGAGCGGCCAAAGGGAACAGACTGTAAATCTGTCGTCAGTGACTTCGGTGGTTCGAATCCACCCCTGCCCACCAAATCGTTAGTGAAACACTAGCGATTTTTTGTCTTTAAGTGTTTATTGTCAATTTAAGGTGGATTCGAATTAGGAGAAAATTTGCAGTGCAAATTTCCCGTAGGGTAAACAGTGGTCACCCACTGTTTATCGGGAGGCTCGAGAGAAGCGAATCCACCCCTGCCCACCAAATCGTTAGTATTTTGCTAACGATTTTTTGTTTTTTAATAAAGCATAAAAAAGGACTGATAACTAACTAGTTATCAGTCCTTAACGTTCGTTAAAAAAATTAACGCTTAAACAAGCCAAATTTTCTAAAATGATATTCTGTTGTTTCCTCAGAAGAAACACCGTCAGTCCAAGTTTCAGTTAATTCATAAGTGTATGGGCCAACCCCTGACGGTTCTTCCGCATAATGGTGCGGTCCTAAAAGATTACGATTTCCAGAACACAACTTATATTCTATCGTATTCTCTCCCTCTTTTAGATAGTTTGTAATTTCAACCTTGGGTAAGAAATACGATTTTATAGTCTCTACACCGTTAATCTTAACGTTTGCAGTGCAATAATTTCCTTTAAGGTTTAGTACAACTCTACCGCCATTGTATATAAATTTATCTGCCAACGTCATGCAACCCGCAAAAAACGGAAACCCGTCTTTAACAGTATCAGTTATAAATTCCTTTGGCTTATCAATATAAAAATTGTCACCGACTAAAAATCCGTCCTGCGTTTTATCGTCGCAAATACCGTTTTCAGCATATACACCAAAATCACCATACAGGTAGCATGATTCTATAGTTGTGTTATAATACAATTTATTTTTAAGCCCTTCAGTAACGTTTTCGCCAAACAATGCAAAATACACGTCGTCACTCTCAAAGAAATTGATTTTTACAATTATCTCGTTTTCGCCTATCTTTACTGCATCTTTAATATCGGCTTTGAATATTTTCTTTTCAAAGTCGGAAATACCGTCAAAATTAACCGGTGCACCGTTTACTTTACACTCAATATTATTCATATCTTCAAGAAGCAAACTGATGTCGTTTGGCACGGATTTAGCGTTAAAAGTATATTTAAGATACAAATCCCCCGAGTAACGCTTATTGAGAAGAATATCAAATATCCCCATATAGCGAAGTTTTTCACTATAATTAACCCCGTCAAAAGAGTATGATAGTTTGTCTATCGTTAAGTAGTTTCCGCTCGTCTTTAAGACTTTTAACGTTTCATTTGGAATTATTTCCGTAACGTCACCACCCTCTTTCGATACACTTTTATCGCTCAAGAAAAGAACGTAGGATTGATAGGGCTCAAAATGCACGGTCGTAGAAAGCTCAGCGGTTTCACCACTTTCTAAATCAAGTGAAATAAAACTACTAAAATCACCCGTAAACGTAAAATCGTAAGACTTATTATTCGACAAATTCACCGCGTATATGAACTTTTTACCGTCAATTTCACGAAGAGTAGAACGAATTTCAGTCGTTGTATCGCTAACGCTATATTTTTGAGCGGATAAAACTTCCGACATACTCGTCGTAGTTGTAAAATTATACGTGTGTGGCTGACCTTCCAAATATTCGGGGACACCTTCGGTAAATAGAAGTTTACCGCCTTGAGCATAAAACTCTTCAAACAAATCGGCTGAAGTATTATCTAGCGTTAAAGTTTTTGGGAAAATAACGTAATCATACGAACACTTTCCAACAGTCAACTTGCCGCCGTTTACACTTGCGTGTTTTGCCATAATCGTTTCATCTAAAATATGGAAAGGCACGTTCATAGCCGCCAACTTATCAGCAAGCCCCTTGTAAGAAAGATTGATTTCACATGGTTTACCGAAATCTTTACGCTTATAGTCAAAATAAACACTTCTAATTGGCGACAAAATTGCAACGTTAACTGATTCTTTACCCTCACCTATAAGGTAGCCTAGTTTTGCAAAATAGTCGTTGAATTTTTTGAAGTCATCTCTAACCCATGGATTTGACCACGAATAGAATGCAGGATAATCACGCTTTCTCTGTCCGCGTATCGAATACGGCAGCAAATGTTGACACATTAAATTTACGCCGTTTACAAATTGACTTTCCGCAGTCCTTTTAAGAGCCTTAGGAGAAATATCCCAGCCTGCACCTGCAAACGTTTCGGTTAAAACACGCTTTTTCCCTAACTGTGCCGCAACTGAAGCAACTTGCTTAGAAGAAATAGTAGTCGTCTTTTTAGGACCTAAATGATCAATTCCCGGAATAGTCATGTATTCGTAAAATGGCATCACGCCACCACAAAACATCATTTGAAAATCAAGCGAAGTTTCTTCTACGTAATGACCTGTAAGCGCTACTCCGTTATCCTCACACCAACAATATACTTTTTCGGAAAAGTTCTTAAGCATAAGCTCTTGCATACCTTTCCAAAATCTATAGCGAAACTCCCTATACCCGTCTTTTTCCTCAAAAAGAAGACCAAGATTATCTAAAATATCTTGTCCGTAACGCTCCATAAAGTGCTTTTCAATCATTACGGTGTAAGGCTGCTTTCCCCTAAAATATTGCGGTTCATCAGTAAAAAACCCCTTTAGAGAACTTCCAAATTTATCGCCTAGCCTATTTTTATAC
>CAZDQE010000025.1:0-30709 GCA_964507395.1 uncultured Eubacteriales bacterium
CCATCTCTCGTTCATAACAAGCGACCGTGTGCTTTCGATTTTGTATTTGCCGCTGCCGATTACCGACTTGTCATCATCGTCTGCAGGCTCCTTCACAACAGGAAAATCAAGACAGAGTACAGCATACTTATCAGGATTTTTAAGAGTAAACGAAACATTGTTGCCCGCCGCTGAAATTTCATCAAAATTTTCAAGCTGCTTCGAATAATTATCGCTCTTTTTCGCCATATTGAAGGAATATTCAACGTCCGATGCCTGTATCTGACTGCCGTCACTGAAAACATAAGATGAATTCATATTTACGTTTACAGTGTTTCCTACAACCGATACGCTCTTTGCAATAACATTGGTTGCAGTGAAATCCTCTTCAACCTTTACAAGACCTTCAAAAATCAGAGAAGACAGGGCAAGGTTATACTGAGTTGTTGCAAGATAAGGGTTGAGAGAATCCGTGTTACAGACAGGGAGCTTCAGCTGTGATGAATTATCAATGGACAGTGAAGCCGGTTGAAGCTCACCCAGACCGTCTGAGCAGGAAGAAAAAGAGGTCAGAACAAGCATTACACACAAAACAAGCGCAAAAATACGAAATGTCTTCTTCATCTTCTCTCCTCCTTTTACTTAAAAATTTACTCTTTCAATACCTATGGCCTTACCTGACGAAATATCAACGTCAACAATAATTCCGTTAATCATACATTCGCCGTTTGCTGCGTTGAAAAACGCGGGCATACCGTCATAAAACTTTCTGACTATAATATCTTTATCCACGCCGAGAACCGAATCCTTTACGCCGCACATACCAACATCAGTAATATACGCCGTTCCTTGGGGCAAAATCTGTTCATCTGCCGTCTGAACATGAGTGTGTGTTCCGAAAACACAGGTAACTTTTCCGTCAAGGAAAAAGCCCATTGCCTTTTTTTCACTTGTAGTTTCAGCGTGGAAATCAATAATTTTTATCCTGCAGTCGCGGATTTTGTCAAGAACTCTTTCGCATACTCTGAAGGGATTATCAACAGAGTCCATAGAAAATGAGCCTGCAAGATTTATAACACCTATTTTAACCCTGCCGAGGTCAGCAACCGCATAGCCTCTGCCGGGATTATATTCATAATAATTCGCAGGTCTTATAATGTCAAGTCTTTCATCAAGAAAGTCATAAATTTCCTTTCTTCTGTAGACATGGTTACCTGTTGTGATAATATCAATTCCGCTGTCAAAAAGGTACTCTGCCGAGGAGGGTGTAACTCCGTTGCCTGCCGCGGAATTTTCTCCGTTTGCAATGCAGAAATTGATACCCTTTTCTCTTTTAAGGGAAGGTAGAACTTTTCTGATATGCTCACATCCGATATTGCTTACAATATCACCGAGAATGAGAATTTTCATATATTAACTCCATTCTAAAAAACAGACCGCCGAATGGCGGTCTGAAAATAATTACTTTGCATAATCGACAGCACGGTTTTCTCTGATAATATTAACCTTGATCTGTCCGGGATATTCGAGTTCGCTTTCGATTTTCTTAACGATTTCTCTTGCGATAAGAGTCATGCCGTCATCTGAAATAATTTCAGGCTTAACCATGATTCTTACTTCACGTCCTGCCTGAATTGCAAATGAGCGCTCAACACCCTCAAATGAATTTGAAATTTCTTCAAGCTTTTCAAGACGTTTGATGTAGTTCTGAACATTTTCGCGTCTTGCGCCGGGTCTTGCAGCAGAAATTGCATCAGCAGCCTGCACAAGAGATGCAACGATTGTCTTTGTTTCGATTTCGCCGTGGTGAGCAGCGATTGCGTGAACAACAGCATCGTTTTCCTTGTATTTCTTCGCATATTCAACACCGAGCTGAATATGTGAGCCTTCCATTTCGTGGTCAAGAGCCTTACCGATATCGTGGAGAAGACCTGCACGCTTGGCCTGTTTTACGTCTGCACCGATTTCAGAAGCCATAAGTCCTGCAAGGTAAGAAACCTCAAGCGAATGGTTAAGAACATTCTGACCGTAGCTTGTGCGGTATCTGAGTTTACCGAGAAGCTTGACGATTTCGGGATGAACATTGTTAACACCTGCATCAATGAGAGCACGCTCACCTGTCTGCTTGATCGTCTGTTCAACTTCTCTTTTTGACTTCTCGAACATTTCCTCAATACGTGCAGGATGAATACGTCCGTCTGTAATGAGCTTTTCAAGAGTAAGTCTTGCAACCTCGCGTCTTACAGGGTCAAAGCTTGAAACTGTAATTGCTTCAGGTGTGTCATCAATAATAAGGTCAACGCCTGTGATTGTTTCAAGAGTTCTGATGTTTCTGCCTTCACGGCCGATAATACGGCCTTTCATTTCATCGCTGGGAAGAGCAACAACACTGACGGTTGCCTCTGCGGCATGGTCTGCTGCACAACGCTGAATTGCAGTTGCAACAACCTCTCTTGCCATTGTTTCCTGCTCGTCCTTGAGCTTCTGCTCGTAATCCATTATCTTAAGGGATTTCTCTCTTGTAAGCTCTTCGTCAAGAGATTTAAGCAAATGATCCTTTGCCTGCTCCTTAGTATAACCTGAAACTTTCTCGAGCATTTCAAACTGACTTCTCTTGATGCTATCTATTTCGATTAATCTGTCTTCTGCTTCTTTCAGCTTCTGGCTGAGTATTTCGTCTTTCTTTTCGAGAGAATCTGTCTTTTTATCGATAGCTTCCTCTTTCTGAATGAGTCTTCTTTCCTGACGCTGAACTTCAGAACGTCTTTCGCGGAGTTCCTTTTCAGTTTCAGTTCTCTGCCTGTGAATCTCGTCCTTAGCCTCTAAGATAGCCTCTTTCTTTTTAGTTTCAGCCTCTGTGAGAGCCTCGTTGACGATACGGGCAGCTTCTTTGTTTGCAGAGCCGATTGTAGCCTCTGCAACCTTTTTTCTATGTAAACCGCCGATGATATAACCCACCACACCAAACACAACTGCGGCGGCAACGGCAATAATTACCCAAACGATTGTATCCAAAATAGATCGCACCTCCTTCTTGTTAAACTTGTAAATCTATTCATCAAAAGAATCAGAATAAAAACACTACATGATGTACCTATACTTTTAGATATACACCATCTATGATATTTTATACCGATATGCGTTTCTTGTCAAGTCAAATTGGAAAAATAATGAATTCTTTATGAATATTTATTAAAAAAATAAACTTAAAGCAAAAAAAGAAGCATCCGCGAAAGAATGCTTCTCATGTGTCTTTTGAAATTTTAGTTACACGTGCAATCGTCTTTTTGAGATTGTTCACGGCATCGAGAGCCAGAGGCTTATATTCGTCAGAAAGCTCGTTCACGGCAGAAAGAATTTCCTCGTCAATGCTGACTTCTTTTTCCTTACCGAGCAAAAGGTAATCGGCTGAAACATTAAGAATTGTACACATATTCTGAAGTGTTGTCAGTGACATTCCCCTCTGACCGCACTCAATGTAACCGAGAAACAATGTGGAAATGTTCAGCATTTCTGCCAGTTCGTCACGGGAAAAGCCACGTGACACGCGTGTCAGCCTTACTCTCTCTCCGATTTCAAGGTTAATATTCTTCTTCATCCAACCACCTCCGTATAACTATTATAATACTAACGGTAATAATCAAAAACTTACTTTTAGTATTGACAAAATATTACTAATAGTTTATTATTGTGTTACAGAAATATCTGTATAAAATCAGGAGGAGATATGAATGAAACAATTAACTTGTGAAATGTGCGGTGGGGTTGATTTAATCAAGTCTGACGGCTACTTTGTATGTCAGCACTGCGGAACAAAGTACACAGTAGAAGAAGCAAAAAAGATGATGATTGAAGGCACTGTTGATGTGCAGGGTACTGTTAAGGTTGATAACTCTGCCTTTGTAGAAAAATATCTCGCAAATGCCCGCAGAGCGTATGATAAAGAAGATTGGGAAGAAGTAGAAAAATATTATAATCTGGTTGAACAAAATGCACCAAACAATATGGAAGCCGTTTTCTTTAGTGCATTCGGTAAAACTATGCTTTCTCTTACAGATTCAGACTATTACAAAAGACAGCAAAAATTCACTGTACTTAATAAGTCAATTTCTGTAATTAACGATTACTATGAAGTAACAAATGAAGATAAAGAGGCAGTTCTCAACAAAATCGCTACAGCCATCGTAAAAATGTTCAGCGTAACTTATGTCTACAACACACAAGCTGGTAGTGCAGTTGGCGGTGACGCTTGGCAAAAGAATTTAATGAATACAACGAAGAATGCAGTTGTAATTGAACTCAAACAAATAGCCGAAAAACATAACGATGCATATATACAAGAATTAATAAACAAAGTTTCCGCAATAGAAGACAAAAAAACCGGCTGCTACGTCGCAACGGCTGTTTACGGCTCTTACGATTGCCCCGAGGTGTGGACACTGCGCAGATTCCGCGACTTCACTCTTGCCGAAACATGGTACGGCAGAGCATTCATAAAAACATACTATGCAATCAGTCCCACTCTTGTTGAATGGTTCGGTCACACTGAATGGTTTAAGAAAATGTGGAAAAGCAAGCTTGACCGCATGGTAAAAAATCTTCAGGAAAACGGTGTTGAAGACACTCCCTACGAAGATAAAAACCGGTAATTGAAAATAGCATTAAATCGCCGTGTCATCCTCAGGTAATGTTGCTTTCGGTTTGTTGTTTTCTTGTCGAGATCCTTCGCTCTGCTCAAGGATGACGACAAGAAAGGCAAGTTTGACAAAAGCAATATTATGAAAATTTTCAAAAACACAAAAAACATCAGACTAAAACAAACCCACCGTCATCCTCGAGCGTAAGCGAAGGATCTCGGTGGGTTTCTCTGAGATCAGAATATTTAATTATTTTTCAAACACTCCGGGAAATAATTCAAAACTTAAGTCTTTCCATTCGGGATTCATTGTTTCCACAATTTGGTTTTTCTTTATTCTGAGCAAACCTTTAAGTTTCTTTTCCCGTTCTATAGCATTAAGCGGATCCGAATATTCTTCAAAATAAACTAATTTATGTATATGATATCTCTTTGTGAATCCATCAATAAGTTCATTTTTATGTTCGTGCAATCTTCGCTGCAAATCATTTGTTACGCCTATGTACATAACCTTATCACTTTTGTTTGTGAGAATGTAAACATAGTACATTGAAAATATTTCCTTTCTTCAACAGCTGGGATTCCTCGCGTAAAGCTCAAGGATGACGGCTGTTTTTAAGTTCACAACAACCCCACCGTCATCCTCGAGTAATGTTGCCAAAAAGATTGTGCTTTTCTCGTCAGATCCTTCGCTTTCGCTCGAGGATGACAGACGAGAAGAATTATATTCGTAAAAAGGCAACATTACGAAGGATCTCGGTGGGGGAATTTTTTCACATTATGATTTATTTCTCAACCGAATAATGTCTGATATTTACAGAAACAAGTTTATCATAGTCTGCCACATGGATGAATGAGCCGTCTTCCATAGGATAAACTGTCAGACCTTCTGCTTCGTGGTCGCGTCCGCTGACTGTTCTTTCAAAAAGTGTTTCAACCTTACCTGTTTTCACATCAACCGTCTGCACTATTTCTGTTGCAGAATCGCTTACATCATATGACATATACATAATTCCGTCATAAACCTCTGCGCCCTGAATTCTGTCCACAGGCTCTGAGAGCATAATTTTGTGGGAGAAAGTCATATCATCAAGGTTGTATGCAAGAATGCAGTCTGTTTCATGGAATTGTGATGTGTAGAGGTAGCCGTTTTCGGCATCTACCGCACAGTAGGGAATGCCGTCATCGAGATATTCTGTACCCAAATCGTAATACTCGCCTGTGTATTCAAGTGTTTCAGCATCGTAAATCAGGATAAGGTTATATGTATCTGTTTCATCCTCTGTTGCGGCATAAATTTTGCCGTCATAATAGCTGATTCCGCCGATGTGGTCACTGTTGTATTTTTCCTTGATTTCTTTGGGAATTGCGGAGTGAGTGTAAATAACCTTGTCAAACTCATCAACTGTCCATTTGGCCATACCTACAAGGTCAAGTGCTGCAATTGAGCCTGCCGTGTAATAATATTCGCCGTCTGTTGTAATTCCCTGACTCATGAGAAGAGCTTCGTCAAGAGTGAATTTGTCGGTTCTGATAAGCTCTGCATTGGGTGAGCAAGTGATGTCACCGCCGTTGATGAGTCCTGAAAGAAGAATGATAAGCGCACTGAAAAGCGCCCAGCCGGGATAAAGAATTGCTTTTAAAATTTTCACGATAAACATTGCCATACCTCCGATATTTTCAAGATGTTTTCAGTATAGCATTAAAATTCAGTTTTTTCAATATTTTCGGCAAAAAAATCCCCGATATTCACGTCTTTGAATGTTAACAAAGGAGTTCATCGGGGATTTTTTTATTTATTCGTCTTTTTTATCATCAACCACAAGTTCTTTCAGGCTTGTTGCCATGCCTGCGAGTGACTGAATTTCTGAAGGAATAATAATCTTTGTAGCTTTGCCGTCTGCGGCTTTTTCAAAAGCTTCAAGGCTCTTGATTGCAAGATATCCTTCGCCCGGATTTGACTTATTGATAAGGTCAATTGCCTGAGCGTAAGCTGTCTGGACTTTCAGAATAGCCTCAGCTTCACCCTCTGCCTCGCGGATTTTCGATTCTCTTACAGCCTCAGCTCTGAGGATTGCAGCCTCTTTCTTTGCTTCTGCTTCAAGAATTTCCGAATCCTTAACACCTTCCGCAACAAGAACACGGCTTGCCTTTTCACCCTCTGCACGGAGAATCGCCTCACGGCGTTCACGCTCTGCCTTCATCTGTTTTTCCATGGCATCCTGAATTTCTCTGGGAGGAAGAATATTTTTAAGTTCAACACGGTTAACCTTAATTCCCCATGGGTCTGTTGCTTCGTCAAGAATACCTCTGATTTTCGCATTGATCGTATCGCGTGATGTGAGTGTGTGGTCAAGCTCAAGCTCACCGATAATATTACGAAGAGTTGTAGCTGTCAGGTTTTCAATTGCTGAAATGGGACTTTCAACTCCGTATGTGTAAAGCTTGGGGTCTGTAATCTGATAGAACACAACCGTATCAATCTGCATCGTTACGTTATCCTTTGTAATAACGGGCTGAGGGGGGAAATCCACAACCTGCTCTTTGAGAGATACGATTTTTGCAACTCTCTCAATAAAAGGAATCTTCACATGAAGACCTGTCTGCCATGTTTCGCGGTACGCGCCGAGTCTTTCGACAACGTATGCCTTTGACTGAGGAACAATTTTGATGTTCAGAACAACAATTATAAGAGCAATAATAACTAAACCGATAAAAAACCAAATCATAAATTTCTTCCTTTCTTAAACTAATACTTTTATTTTTTCTACAATTACTTTTACGCCTTCAATTTTTTTAACGAGCACTACTTCGTCACATTCAATGACACTGTCATCCTCGCTTCTTGCCGTCCACACGATACCGCCGATTTTAACCTGACCTTTTCCTGCACGGTTGTCAATTGTTTCCGTTACAATTGCCTCCTTGCCGATACATCTGTCAGCGTTTGTCGGGACTGCACGCTTTTCGATTGCTTTTTTCACATAGGGTCTTGTAAGAATAAGAGTTAAAAGTGACACCGCTGCAAAAATTACGCACTGCCACACGGTATCAGCCCCTGCAAGGGAAGCAATCACCGCCGCTAATGAGCCCACGGCAAACCAAATCGTAACGAGCTGAACGGTTACCGCCTCAACTATTACGAGTATAACAGTCAGTGCTGCCCAAAAATAAACCATTTTAAGCACCTCCTCTTTGACTGTATCTATATTTTATCACAACAGAATAATGTTTTCAATAACATTAACTGTAAGAAATATAACTTTTTTTCGCATATTCTGAAAAAAGTTTCCTATACTTTTAGTTAGTAACTGCAGAAAGGAGATTAAATATGTGCGGAATTGTAGGCTACAACGGAAAATCCGAGGCTAAAAATATGCTTATCAAGGGTCTCAGAAATTTAGAATACAGGGGCTATGATTCATCGGGAATAGCACTGATGAACGGGAATGAAATCAGAGTAACAAAAAGCGAAGGCAGACTTAAGTTTCTTGAAGAAAAGTTAAAAAACGAAAACAGCCGGTCCTGTATCGGTATCGGTCACACAAGATGGGCAACCCACGGCAAACCTAACGAAACAAACGCACATCCCCACTCATCACAGAACGGGATATTTACGGTTGTACACAACGGGATAATCGAAAACTTCGGTATAATCAGAAAAGAGCTCGAGAATAAGGGATATATTTTTTACTCAGAAACCGACACAGAGGTTATTCCTCAACTGCTTTCTTATCATTACCGCGGAGACGTAAAAGATGCTATGCAAAAGACCTTTGCATCTCTGGAAGGTTCTTTTGCGGCAGCTATTCTGTGCAAGGACGATGAGGATACGATTTATATTGCGAAAAAATCAAGTCCCCTTGTAATCGGAAAAGGAAACGGCGAAAGCTTCGTCGCCTCCGACATGGGTGCAATTGCAGAATATGCCGAGGAAGCTGTTTTTCTTGAAGACGGAGAATTTGCGGAAATCAGAAAAGACAGAATCAATTTTTTTGATTTCAGTCTGAATGAAAAAGAAAAAACTTTCAGAAAAATTTCTGTCACTCCTGAGGATCTGACTAAAGGAAATTTTGAACATTTCATGCTGAAAGAAATTTATGAACAGCCTGAAAAAATCGAAAAGCTTTTAAAAAATAAAAATAAAAACGGAAAAATTTTCCTTGATGAAATTGCAGAATTGTCACTTGAAATTTTAAAAGCAGAAAAAATTTATATTGTAGCCTGCGGCTCGGCTTATCATGCAGGTCTGGCCGGCAAATTTGCAATCGAGGAAATGTGCAGAATCCCCGTCGAGGTTGATGTTGCATCCGAATTCCGATACAGAAATCCGCCCGTAAATGAAAAAACGCCCGTAATCATAATTTCTCAGAGCGGTGAAACTGCAGATTCAATTGCCGCGCTCCGCCTTGCAAACAGCAAGGGTGCATTCGTTATCGGAATCGTAAATGTTCTCCCCTCCACAATCGCCAACGAAAGCGACTATGTTATCCCCACAAAGGCAGGCAGAGAAATCGCAGTTGCCACAACAAAAGGCTATCTGACTCAGGTTGCCGTACTTTATATGCTGGCGCTTCATATTTCCGATATCAGAAAAACACTTCCGGACGGGCAAATCAGATATTTCACTGAAGAGCTTTTGCTTATGCCTCAGAAAATTTCTGAAATTTTGTCAGACACTTCTCAGCTTCAAAAGCTCGCAGAAAAGTATGCCGAGAAAAACGATTTCTTCTTCATCGGCAGAAATACAGATTTCGCAGCAGCCTCAGAAGCATCTTTAAAGCTTAAAGAAATCAGTTATATAAACTGTTCCGCATTCCCTGCGGGAGAACTGAAGCACGGCACTATCGCCCTCATTGAAAAAGGTACACCTGTTTTTGCACTTTGCGGAAATGAAAGACTTTTCAAAAAAACATTATCAAATGTCGAGGAAGTAATTTCACGCGGTGCAGACGTTCTTTGTGTCTGTCAGAAAGGTAAAATGAACAAAGACAAATACAATGTTCTTGAAATCCCCTGCTGTACAGATATCTTTCTGCCTCTTCTTGAAATAATCCCCATGCAGCTTTTTGCATATTTTGTTGCGAAAGAAAAAGACTGCAACATCGACATGCCGAAAAACCTTGCCAAATCCGTTACGGTCGAATAAAAAAGAATCCGAGATCCTTCGCGGATTTCGGATTCTTTTATCCTTTATAATAAGTTTTTCCTGCAACGACATCTACATCTCTCATCTTAAGAAGCTGAGAAACCGTCACAAGCTGATATCCCTCTTCAATCAGAGCAGGGATCACCTTTTCCATTGCATCAACCGTTGTTCCGTGCAAATCATGACAGAGAATAATTGCACCGTCAGAAGCTGAATTCATAATTGAATTATACACCGCGTTCGCGTTTCTTGTTTTCCAGTCAAGAGTATCAACAGACCACGTAACCAATGCCTCGTTGCAGGTGTATGCAGAATACTTCACGATATCATTATATGCACCGTAAGGCGGACGGATCATTTTCGGATAAACACCTGTGATTTCATAAATTTTATCGTGGGTTTTCTGAACCTCTTTCTGAGCTTTTTCAAGAGAAAGCTGACTGAGGTCGGGATGAGACCAGCTATGAGATGCAATTTCATGCCCTTCGTTCACTATTCTCTTTGCAACAGACTTGTTTTTGTCAAGAAGATTTCCCACGACGAAAAATGTGCCTTTACCGCCGTACTTTTTGAACATATTAAGAAGTCTCGGTGTATGAGCACTGGGACCGTCGTCAAAAGTAAGAGCTATCATCGGTTTGTCCGGGTCAATGTCATCGCAATTTACATCAGAAAAATCCACAGGCACGCGCTCCGTAGACGGAAGTGTGGTCGTAACCTTTTTCGTAGTTGTAACTTTTTTCGTAGCAGAAGATTTTTTTGTAGTTTTTATTTTTTCAGTTGTAGTTTCTTTTTCCGTAGTTGTTTCTTTCGTTGTTTCTTCTGTTGTTTTTTCCTCAGTTGTTGTTTCCTTTTCCGTTGTCAGTTCCGTAGTTCTTTCAGAAGAAGTCCCTGTTTCCGAAGGCTTTTCCTCCTCATTTCCCGCAAAGCAACCGCCAAAGCAGGTAAGTACAACTGCAAATACAAGAAGCATGCTTACAATTTTTTTCATCAGATTTCGCCAGCTTTTTACAAATTTCTCAGAATATAATAATAACACTGTGCAGCACAAAATGCAATATCAAAACACATACTTTTTTATTAAGAAATTTCATCAAAACATCTGTTGCAGATTTCAGATTTTTTTGTTATACTGTTTCCGGAGGTGACACACATGAAATACAATTTTGAAAACATTAAGCCTGACTATAAAAGCAAGCATTATCGGGAGCATTATACGGCTGAAATCATGAACGAATTTACTCAATGCACCGACGAAGGACTGGATGTTGCCGAATATAAGGAGCTCTTTGAAGCTGTAAGCAAACTGCCTGCAGGAGATATAAAGATGAAAATGGGAGACGTTATTTTTGAAGCAGTTATGACATCGGAGATTCTCCCTGATTACAGATACAATGAGCCGTCAACGCTTGAAGGAATCAAAGCACTCCGAAAAAAACATACTTTTGAGAAAAAAACACCTGACTCTGAAACTCTCAGAAAGAAAATTCGCGGCGCATGGATGGGAAGAGTATGCGGCTGTTTACTCGGAAAACCTGTTGAGGGAATCCGCTCGCACGACATGGTACCTCTGCTTAAGGAAACAGGAAACTTCCCTATGCACAGATACATAAATGAATCTGATATTACAGAAGAACTGTATAAAAAAATCGGGTTCGATTTAAAAGGCAACTGCTTTGCTGATGTCACCCACGGAATGCCTGTTGATGACGATACAAACTACGTTGTCCTTTACCAGCAGATTATCGAGAATTACGGCAGAGATTTCACCCCTGAAAATGTAGCTGATGCATGGCTTGAATATCAATCAATTAATTCATATTTCACTGCTGAGAGAATCGCTTTTGAAAATTTCGTAAACGGATATCGTCCGCCTTATTCTGCAGTTTATAAGAACCCCTGCCGTGAATGGATAGGCGCACAGATAAGAGGCGATTATTTCGGCTACATCAATCCCGGAAAGCCCGAAGAAGCTGCCGAGATGGCTTTTAAAGACGCATGTATTTCCCATGTTAAAAACGGAATTTACGGCGAAATGTTTGCTTCCGCCATGATAGCCGCGGCGGCAGCTACAGACAGCGTGGAGGACATTCTTCTTGCAGGTCTCGGTGAAATTCCTTCAACCTCAAGGCTTTATGCTTCAGTCCTTTCCGTGCTTGACGACTATAAAAACGCAGTGAAATCAGAAGATGTTTTCAAAAGAATTCACGAAGAATATGACGAATACACAGGCTACGGCTGGTGTCATACAATTTCAAATGCTATGATAGTTGCAGCAGCTCTCCTTTACAGCGAAGGTGATTTCGGTAAATCAATCTGCATGGCTGTCGAGGCTTGCTTTGACACGGACTGCAACGGCGCGACCGTAGGCTCAGTTCTCGGCATGAGAAACGGCATTGATGCAATTGACGAAGAATGGACAAAACCTGTAGAAGACACCATTTACACATCAATCTTCGGCTTTGAAAAAGTCAGAGTTTCAGAATGTGCCGAAATGACACTTAAACATATTTAAACCAAAACTCCTCGGAAAAGCCGAGGAGTTTCTCTTTGATGAAGCCTTATTGTTTTTGACCTTTTCAGGCAGAAAAAGCTATGAGGCCTTTTCTCTGTTCATTATGGCTTCCGCTTCGTCTGCAGCAGTGAGCATGTTTTCTGCGAAAATTGCGTATCCTTCCTTCGGAGAACCTATGAAAACATGGGTTATAGCTCCTACAAGCATACCGTTTTGTATAAGCGGTGTTCCGCTCATCCCCTGAACAATTCCTCCGGTAATTTCAAGCAGCCTTTCATCGGTAATTTTTACTGTCATGTTTTTCTGTTCAGCGTCCTCGTCAATAATCTTTGTAATTTCAACATCATAATATTGACTGCCTGTTTCATCAACAGTACACAGAATCTGCGCTTTGCCTGTTTTTACTTCCGACGAAGTGGCAACAGGCAGTAAAGGCGCATTGGAATCAAAGGCACTTAGCCTTCCGTAAACACCGCAAACAGAATTCATATACAGACTTCCGATTTCCTGTGCTGTGAACGCACCGGTTAATTCACCGGCATCGGCATCTGTTCCTCGTGAAATACCAAGAATTTTCGCACCGACTGCCACGCCCTCATAAATAGGCAAGGTTATGCCTGTGTCGATATCACAGATAGCGTGTCCGAGAGATGCAAAAATTCCTGTTTCCCTGTCAAAGAAAGTCATCGTTCCTATGCCTGCCGTACTGTCCCGCACCCATAATCCTGCTTTAAAATCTCCGCTCTGTTTTTCTTTCACTGTTTTAAGCTGAAGTGTTAAGGTCTTTCCGTTTCTCTCTATTGTAAAATCCAATGTTTTTCCGCCGCTGTTCTTACAAATTTCCGAAACTTCCTTATTTGAATTAACTTCACTTTTACCTATCTTCTTAATAATATCGCCTGATTTGATACCTGCTTTTTTCCCGGGATTCTGTATTCCGTTTTCCGTCTCGATATCCTCAGTTGAAATCACCAACACTCCGCTTGAAAAAATTTTGATTCCGAAAACATCACCGCCGAGGCTTACATACCGTCTGTTTTCTACGGTAACACGCGTTTTTCTCAGCGGTATAATTTTAAAGAGGCTGACGTTTAACTCATAGTTATCTTCAGCATTTTTCAAGCCGTCACTTCCTGTCGCCTTTGCATTTTCCGTAACAGAAAGCTGAAAAACCTTAAGATTTTTCAGTTCTCTCTCCCTGACAGTTGTTATTTCATCGGGTATTGCAAGTTGGGTGTAGCCTGCAAGAGAAAAAACAACTGCAGAAAACATCACAAGGCATAATGACAGAACCCTTATAAATTTCTGCATCCCGACCAGAACCTTTCTTTTTCCTTTTCAGAAAAGCATCCCGCCGCTGCAGTATTAATTTGTGTAAAGATGATAAAAATATTAGTGCAAAATTTTCTCAAAACATCTTCATCTTTTTTATAATATGTGCTACAATTTATTGAAAATCAAAAGTGAGGTGTTTTCATGCCCGATATAAAATGGCTGAACGGCAACGAGGATTTATCCCTCTGCCTTGAAACAAGAAAAAATGTTTTCTGCTCGGAACAGAAAATAAAAGAAGAAACTGAATTTGATTCGCTGGACTCTGTTTCTCTGCATCTTTTGATTCTTGAAAAAGACAGTGTTGCAGGCACGGGCAGAATTACCCCAAAAGATGATACAACAGTTCATTTCGGTCACATTGCGATCAATAAGGATTTCCGTAAAAAAGGTTACGGAAAAATTTTAATCGGCAAAATGATAAAGAAATCAAAAGAGCTTGGTGCTGAAAAAATCACCATCAACGCACAGTCTCATGCTGTACCTTTTTATGAAAAACAAGGCTTCGCTGTTGACGGTTGCGAAAGATCAAACGGTGAATTTTCCTTCGTCCCCATGACCTACGATCTGATTTTTGATGATTGCGGATGGTATGGCTTTGAAGACAAAACAGAAGCTGCATTTGTAAGAAAAAGCTTTACCTGCGAAAATATAAAGAGTGCAAAAGTGCAGTTTATAACACTCGGTTTTTCAGAGCCTTACTTTAACGGCAGAAAACTGACAGAATATAAATTCATACCTGCATGGACAAACTATGAACAGAGAGATTTATCAGGTGCATCTTATCCTATCCGCGATGTAATGACACACAGATGTTATTTCCTTGAATATGATGTTTCTGATTTGATTCGGAACGGTAAAAATGTTTTCTCTCTTCACATCGGTAACGGCTGGTACGGTCAGCATGAGCAAAAGGCTGAAAACATGCCGCCTTACGGTCAGATCAAATACTGCTTCAAAATAACACTGACAGATGAAAAGGGTAACGAAAGTCATATTCTTTCTGACGGCAGTGAAAAATATCAGAAAAGCTACATTTTAAGGTCAAGCCTTTACCTTAATGAAACTGTGGACGGCAGACTTTTTGACGAAAAGATTCACGAAACAGATTTTGATGATTCTTCATGGTCAAACCCTGTCAGAAAAGAAAAGCCTCTCACAGTTCTTGAAAAACAGTATTTCCACGGTGACAGCATAAAATACTCTCTCACTCCCACTCTTCTTTTTGAAAAAGACGGCAAAAAAATGTACGATATCGGAAAGAATGTTTCAGGTCTGGGAATAATAAAATTCAGTGAGGATGCAAAGCCCGGTGACGAAGCCACCGTAAAATACTGCGAAATACTCGACGATAATGATGAAATGTATCTTCGCACAACAGGCGGTGACTGGCGTCTTCAATGTGACAGATTCATAAACGGCAACAACCCGTGTCCCATGACCACTACCTTTACATGGCGGGCAGGCAGACTTGCGGAAGTCGAAGGTAATGCAGAGCTTGTACGTTTTGATGTTGTAAACTCAGATGTACCGCTGACTTCCGAATTTTCGTCAAACAACGAAACTCTTAACTGGCTCTTTGAAGCATACGCGTCAACACAGAGCAACAACGTTCACTCCTTTGTTCCCTCTGACTGTCCTCACAGAGAAAGACTGGGTTATACGGGCGACGGTCAGCTCTGCTCAGCGGCAGTTATGACAATGTATGACGCTGAAGACCTTTACAGAAAATGGATTCAGGACATTGCAGACTCTCAGGACATAAGGAACGGTCATGTTCAGCACACAGCACCCTTCTACGGCGGAGGAGGAGGTCCCGGAGGCTGGGGCGGTGCAATGGCAATTGTGCCCTATCATTTCTATAAATTCTACAAGGATAAATCCCTGATTGAAAAGTATTATCCCGCTGTTCTTGCCTACATCGGTTATATGGAAAACCATTCCGAAAACGGCATTGTGGTTCGTGAGGAAGATGGCGGCTGGTGTCTCGGCGACTGGTGTGCGCCTGACAACAAAAACCTTATTCCCGAAACATTCGTCAACACTTACTACATGATTAAATCTATCCTCATTGCAATCGAAATTGCAGAGGAGATCGGGAAAGATGAAGATATCCCCGTACTTGAAGAAAAGCTTATCTTTGTGCAGAATGCATTTATGAATGAATTTTTTGACGAAGAAACAGGCTCATTTCTGAGCGGTATTCAGGGAACTGATGCATACGCAGTTGACATCAATATGGGTGACGAAAGAACTCTCGAAAATCTTGTGAAAAAATATACTGAGCTCGGAACATACGACACAGGCATTTTCGGAACAGATTTAGTGACCCGCATTCTCTTTGAGCACGGCTACGGAGAAATCGCTTACAAGCTTATGACAAACGAAGGAGATATTTCCTTCTACAACATGAAAAAACAGGGTGCCACAACTCTCTGGGAAAACTGGGACGGCTGTGATTCACATTCGCATCCCATGTTCGGTGCAGTTTGCGAATACCTTTTCAAATATATTCTCGGTATCAGACAGCCTGAAAATTCTTACGGCTTTGAAAAAGTAATCATCTCCCCTGCAAAAATTGACGGTCTCAATGTCAAGGGAAGTATCACCACTAAAAAAGGTAAAATCTCGGTAGAGGTCAAGCACACTGACGGCGTACAGTCGGTAAAATATAATATACCAAACACAATAGAAATAATTCAATAATCCGGAGGAAAAATGAACAACATTAATAATGTTGTGAAAGAGAGAGATTCGGGTATTGAACTTCTAAGAATAATACTGATGCTGCAGGTAATTTATCTGCATGTCAGTAATTTCGGCGAATTCGGCTCAACAAGCCGTGACCTAGGTGAAATACATGAAGTCATATACCGGATAAGTCAGACTCTGTCCAGATGTCCCGTATATATTTTCATGATTATAAGCGGATATTTTTCCGTCACCTCAAAAAGCACAATGTCAACCATATGGAAAAAGGCAGGAAAAGTTTATCTGCCGATGATTTTCTATTCACTTGTACTGACACTTGTTCTTACAGCTTCAGGACTGGCAGATTTCAGCGGATATAATATTATAAAATCCTTTTTCCCGCTGACTTCAAGAACGTGGTATTTCATGACAGTTTATCTGCTTGTTCTCATTTTAAGTCCTGCAGTGAATTTAACATTAAACAGCCTTTCAAAAAAAGATTTTCAGATTCTTCTTTGTGTTCTTTTTCTACTGTTCAGTATCTGGCAGGTGCTTGCTCCCATCAATTCAATCATCAGCATTGACAGTGTTATGGAAACTAAAAAAGGCAGAGGAATTTACGGCTTCCTGTTTATGTATATCATCGGCGCATACATCCGCCTGCACACGAAGCGGGAAGAAAAAATCTCATGGAAATATCTCCTTTTCTTCTTCGGCTTTGCCGCACTTGACATTGTTATGGTTTATTCCTTTGAAGGTGTTCCTGTACTTGAAAATTATTTAAAGGTTGTAAACTATAACAACGCACCTGTAGCGATCCTTCAGGGTATCGCTCTTTTCATGTTTTTCAGAACGCTTCGTTTTAAATCGAAAATTGTAAACCGCATTTCAAACCACAACCTTGGCGTTTACATGATTCATGAGCACTGGCTTATGCGTCCTGTTATATGGGACAAGATTTTTGTCGCGACACAAAACCCTGTTTTCTATTCATCGCCTTTCTATCTCTTTAAAATTTACGGAATCATGCTGATGATTTATGTTTCCTGCTGGACAATTGATTTGGCAAGAGGATATATTTTTGAGGGAGTTAAAAGGATTTTCGGAAAATTTAAAAAGAAATAAACAACAAAACCGTATCAGTGCGATACGGTTTTGTTGTTTGTATTGTATATGCAGAACTCAGTGTCACATTCTGCAGGAATTTTTGTTTTCTTTGAAGGGGTGGGGGAAATAATGCTTGTAAACTCGCTGTGAGGCATTGTTGAAACTGCTTTAATGCTTTCCCCAAGCTTTACTCTCTCCTCTGCCGTTACATGAGTTTCAAATTTGCCGGCATCAATTGTAAATGTCTCTTCTGTTTCAATTTCGGGATATTTATCTGCCGATTTTTTGATTTCTACCTTGGGAATTTCTTCACCGCTGTATGCTGGAACACCGAAACCGATGATAATCATGTCACCCACATAAGAATATCTGGGACGCACATTTTTAGCTACTCCGCGTGTGCCGTTTACGGTAACGTTACCCTCAATTGTCGCAACTGTATTTTCATCTGCCGAAAGCACAAAGCCTATATGATTTGAGCCTGATGTGCTTCGCGATGAATTATAGAAAACAAGGTCACCCTTCTTTGGGGTATATGAGCCGTCATTTACAAAAAATCTTCCCTCGTTTCTGAGAGCGGACATGTAAAGATAACAGTTACCGCCGTAAGAAGATGTTCCTGTAATGGCCTCTGCTGAAACGCCTGCTTTCTTTGCACACCATACAACAAAATAGTTGCACCATGCTGTGTAGCCATTGCCGAATTCCGCCGAAAACTTATTATATCCGTTTTTCTGAGTATATCCGACTTCGCTCAAAGCAATATCGATAACTTTATCTCTTTCCGTGTAAGCCGCACCTGCAAAGGGGAAAATTCCCACACAGATAACAAGTGCCAGAACAAAAGAAACAACTGTGATTTTTGCCTTTTTTAACTTATTCAAATAATCACCTCTTATAACATACCTCGGTAGTATAACATATCAGCCGGAGATGATTGTTACAGAATTGTAAACTTTGTAATTATTATGCAACACATTGCGGATAATATTCCCATAAATTAAAGCGGTTAAGGAAAAACACCCTGAGTTTCCTCAGGGTGCAACTTATTTACTATTGGAGTAAATTATGCAAGTTCAGCGAAGTACTTGATTGTTCTTACCATCTGGCTTGTGTATGAGTTTTCGTTGTCATACCATGAAACAACCTGTACCTGATATGTGTCATCATCAATCTTAGCAACCATTGTCTGTGTTGCATCGAAGAGTGAGCCGTAACGCATACCGATTACGTCTGAAGAAACGATGGGTTCTTCGTTGTAACCGAATGAATCGTTAGCAGCAGCCTTCATAGCAGCGTTGATGCCTTCAACTGTGATATCGCTGCCCTTAACAACTGCAACAAGGATTGTTGTTGAGCCTGTGGGAGTGGGAACTCTCTGTGCAGAACCGATAAGCTTGCCGTTAAGTTCGGGGATAACAAGGCCGATAGCTTTAGCAGCACCTGTTGAGTTGGGAACGATGTTAGCAGCACCTGCACGAGCGCGGCGGAAGTCGCCTTTTCTGTGAGGGCCGTCAAGGATCATCTGATCGCCTGTGTAAGCGTGAACTGTTGTCATGATACCGCTCTGGATAGCTGCATAGTCGTTGAGAGCCTTAGCCATGGGAGCAAGGCAGTTTGTTGTGCAGGAAGCAGCAGAAATGATCTGGTCTTCTGATGTAAGGATACCTTCGTTTACGCTGTAAACAACTGTCTTTGTTTCTTTATCAGCGGGAGCAGAAATAACAACTTTCTTAGCACCTGCGTTGATGTGAGCCATTGATTTTTCTTTTGTGCAGTAGAAACCTGTGCATTCGAGAACTACGTCTACACCGATTTCACCCCAAGGAAGGTTGTTAGCGTCTGCTTCCTTGTAGATTGTAAGTGTTTTACCGTCAACAGTGATTGTACCTGCTTCGTCATCAGCAACAACTGAGTGAAGGTTTTCACCGATTGCACCACAGTAGCCGCCCTGAGCTGTGTCGTACTTAAGAAGAGTAGCAAGCATTGAGGGTTTTGTAAGGTCGTTGATAGCAACGACTTCGTAACCTTCTGCGCCGAACATCTGACGGAATGCGAGACGGCCGATTCTGCCGAATCCGTTAATTGCAACTTTAACTGACATTTTGATTACCTCCAAAAAGTAATTTATAATTTTTTACTTTCTTATTTTAGCCTTTTTTTTTGAAATATGCAACTGTTTTGTTATCTTTTTAACTAATTTTGTCAGTGTGTACAAAATTCAGAAAAATTGTTTGAATTGATAGGTAAATCTGCCATTCTGCGGCAGAAGAATTTCTTAATAATACCTCAGAAGAGCTACAACCTTGCCGAGAATTATAACTTCCGTGCAGATAATAGGCTCAAAAGAATCATTCTCAGGCTGAAGACGGAAATGACCGTTTTCTTTAAAAAATCTCTTGACGGTTGCTTCATCCTCAATCATGGCAACCACAATTTCACCGTCACGGGCAGCAGGCGTTCTCTCGACGAAAATAATATCGCCGTCAAGAATTCCTGCGTTTATCATACTTTCACCTTTAACGTGAAGAGCAAAAAGAGGCTTATCCTTTGAAACATAGCCGGAATATGGCACATAGCTTTCAATCTGCTCAACAGCTAAGATAGGCATACCTGCAGTAACAGTACCGAGAAGAGGCACATGAGTTACATTCTCCGCCTGACCGCAGATTCTGATTGAACGCTTAAGCATAGGGTCACGCTCTATGTATCCGCTTTCTTCCAGAATATCAAGGTTTGTCTGGACAGATGAGGTTGACTTAAGCCCCACCGCAGCACATATCTCGCGTACAGACGGCGGTGCCGTACCCTGCTGAGAACGTTCGACAAGAAATTCATAAATCTTTTTTTGTGTTGAATTTATAGGTTTCATAGGCTTTTTCCTTTCATAGATTTACATTTACACAGGTAGTATAACACATCCGAACGAAAAAAGCAAACATTTGTTCACATTTTTTGAAAAAATTTTTTATTGTATAAAAATTACATAATCTACCCACACTATTTCTGATAAAAAAAGCGGAAAGGAAATTTGTAATGAGCATGGATAAGGAAACAAAAAACAAGGTTAAGGAGTATTTTTCATCAAAGAAATTTATTGTTATGGCGGCAATTTTTCTCCTTGCAATCGGAACAGCCGTAGCCACTGCCGCAAGCATTAACAGACAGCTTCGCGAAAGCCTGACAGGACTTGTGACAGAAGAAAATGAAACCGTAACAGAAAAAACAACAGAAAATGCGGCAAACGATGTAACAGGCGTTACGGTAAAGGAAAAGGAAGTGACAACACAAGAAGAAGTATCCGTAGTCAAAGAGGGTGATTTTGTTTACCCCGCAAACAAAAAGATTACCAAGGACTACAGCGGCTCTGTAGCGGTAAAATCAAAAACCATGAACGATTGGCGTGTACACGGCGGTATAGATTTTGAAGCAGAGGAAGGTCAGGAAATCAAGGCAGTGCATTCAGGAGCAGTGCTTGCAATTTACAACAGCAGTCTCTGGGGAACAATAGTAGAAATCGACCACGGTGCAGGAATTGTGGCAAGATACTGCGGTCTCGGTGAAGAACTGAAGGTAAGCGCAAACGATGTTGTTGAAGCAGGTCAGGTAATCGGTTTTGCTTCTTCTATTCCCGTTGAAGCTGCTGACGGAATACACCTTCACCTTGAAGTGACAAAAGACGGTGCCGTCACCGACCCTCTCAGCCTTTTTGAATAAACAGAGAACCTTTACAAAGATGTTATACTATTGTAACCTTAGTGTTTCTTGACACGTAGGTACATTTTTGTTAAAATAAAATGTAATATATGATGGAGTTATAGTAAGTATCTTTGTAAAAAGGTGATGTTTATGATTAACACAGATGAATTATGTATGAGCTGTATGCGTGAAATCGGTGACGAAAAGCAGTGTCCTTACTGCGGCTTTCACGCAGATTCACCGCAGATCGCACCGTACCTTCCTATAAGAAGCACGATCTCAAACAGATATCTTGTAGGTAAACTGATTGATTATAACGGAGACGGTGCTTCCTACATGGGTTGGGATTTAAGTACAAAATCTGCAGTTGTAATCCGCGAATTTATGCCTGATGCAATTGCCACAAGGGAAATGGGCAAAACGGAAGTTATTCCCATGCCCGGCAAAGAAGAGGTTTATTACGATTGTCTGCAGAGCTTCACTGAGCTCTGGAGAAAACTTATGCGTCTTACGGGACTTTCGGCACTCATTGAGGTTTTCGACATTATTGAGGAAAATAACACTGCATACGCCATTGAGGAATACGTCGGCGGAATTACTCTTCGCGAATATCTTCTCAGAACTCCCACAGGCTATATTTCATGGGAAAAGGCAAGACCTCTTTTCATGCCTGTGCTTTCAACTCTGGGAAATCTTCATACCTCGGGAATTATCCACAGGGGAATTTCCCCCACCACTCTCATGATTGCCCCTGACGGCAAGCTCCGCATTACAGGCTTCAGCATCAACAGAGTAAGAAGTGCCAAGAGCGAGCTTAACTCTCAGCTTTTCGGCGGTTATGCGGCGGTTGAGCAGTACGGCTTTGACGGTCAGCAGGGACCGTGGACAGATATTTATGCCTTCGCGGCAGTTCTTTACAGGGCACTTATCGGCTCAGACCCCATTGATGCCACATCAAGAGTTACCAATGACAGACTTATGATACCCGGCAAATTCGCAGAGCAGTTGCCTGCGTATGTCATCAACGGTCTTATCAACGCTCTTCAGATTTATCCTGAAGACAGAACAAGAAATGTTGAACAGTGCAGAGCAGAGCTTACGGCCGCTCCCAGTGCAGCAGTACAGTGGGACGATAATCCTACTCAGATAATGCCGCGTGAGAGCAGCAAGGTTCCCAACGATTTCCTTGACGGCAAGGACGATGCCGAGGATTATTCTCCAAAGAAGAATGAAAAGAAAGAAAACAAAAAGACTGCAGTTATTGTAATTATAAGCGTTCTTGTTATTATCGCCGCACTTGTAATCGGAATTTCCGCAATGAATTCAGACGGCACAGAAGAAACCACTACAGATGCCGGTGTTTCAGCAGACGACTCAGGGTATGTTGTTGTGCCTGAGCTTAAAGGCTGGCTCTATACGGACAGACAGACACAGCTCGGTGCTATCTTCAATTTCAGCCTGAAATATGAATTCAGCGATGAATACGAAGAAGGACAGATTATCAGCCAATATCCGGAAAGCGGCGAGAAGGTCCTCAAAGGCTCTACGATAAGTGTCGTTGTAAGTAAAGGACCGAAATCAATTCAGCTTATAAATGTTGTTGGTCTTCAATACGAAGAGGCTAAACAAAAGCTTGAAGAAATCGGCTTCAAGGTTGTGAAAGCAAGTAAACCCGTTGACAATGACGGTTCACATGCAGAAAACTCAGTTTTCCGTATGAGTCCCAGCAACTTCAACGGTGAATACGACAAGGGTGACGAGGTAATGCTCGAGGTTTGGGGTGAAATCGCAACTACAACAGAAGCTCCCGTTACAGACGCACCTGTTGACGAGCCTTCAGAAGATGATACAGGAGACAGCGAAGACGTTGATGATTTCTTCGGATTTTCATATTAATTTGGATAATCAAGAAAAAAATCGCTCGGGTAACACCGAGCGATTTCACTTTTATTTCTTGCAAAAAATGCTCACCGGTTTTCACCGATGAGCAAAGCTTGTTTTTATCAGTCTGCTGTGTAGGGCATAAGAGCAACCTGACGAGCACGTTTGATAGCTGTTGTAAGCTCTCTCTGGTGTTTTGCACAAGTTCCTGTTACTCTTCTGGGGAGGATCTTAGCTCTGTCGGAAGTATACTTACCGAGCTTAGCAATATCCTTGTAATCAATTTCAGTAGCCTTTTCTACACAGAAAGTACAAACCTTTTTACGGCCCTTTCTGTTAGGACGCTGTGATTTATCAAAAGCCATGTGATTTACCTCCTTGAAAATTTATGTGTTCTGAAAAATCAGAACGGAAGATCATCGTCACCCTGAAGTTCCTCAAAATCTGACGCAGCTGCTGTTGAATAAGAAGCTGCAGGAGCAGAGAAAGCAGAGTTATCTCTGGGAGCTGAAGATGCACCTGTTTCACTCTTTGAACCGCAGAAGCTTGCGTTAGCTACAACCACATCTGTAGCGACACGTTTGTTGCCGCTCTTATCTTCATAGTTTCTTGTCTGGATTGAACCCGTTACGGCAATCATCTGACCCTTTCTGAAATATGAAGTGATGAATTTAGCTGTCTGACGCCAAGCAACGCAGTTGATGAAATCAGTCTGTCTTTCTTCGCCCTGACGAGCATAACCTCTGTCGATGGCGATCGAGAAAGATGTTACCTCAATACCTGTACTTGTCTGACGAAGCTCAGGGTCTGCGGTAAGTCTTCCCATAAGAACAACATTGTTAAGCATGATTCAATACCTTTCCTTTCGTGTCCTTATTTTCTTACTGTGAGAATACGAAGTACGCCATCAGTAATTTTTGCACGACGGTCAAGTTCAGCAATGAACTGGGGTTCTGCAGAGAAGTTTGTAACTACATAGAAACCTTCAGCTTCATCATCAATGAGGTAAGCGAGCTTACGTGTGCCCCACTCATCTTCAGAGTTGATTGTGCCGTTCTTTTCAATGAGAGCCTTAAACTTTTCATAGAGAGCCTTTGCTCCTTCTGCACCGTTTGCAACTGAGAAAACCAACATGGTTTCATAGCTGTTTGCTGCCATTATCAAGCACCTCCTTCTGGTCTTTATGGCCCTGCCTTGAAGCAGAGCAAGGATAGTCGCAAAAGTCCATGCGACAGTTCTATATTATAGCAGTAAAATCACCTGTTGTCAAGCGAATTCATATTATGTTCATTTATAATTTTTAATTAACTCTTGTATTTTTCCTGTGAATATTGTACAATAATTACCAATAACAATTAAAGTTAGGAGTTATATCTATGGATGCAGGTAATTTTAACACCTCAGGGGCTTTTGATCGCTTCTACAACAAAGACGAGGTTGTAATCCCCCCTGAAAAAGCAGGTAAAAAGGTAGCAATCAATATTATCCTTTCTCTTATCGTTGCGGCAGTAGGCTATTATGTAATGCTTCCCGCTTTCAACCTGAAGGATATCAAGCTTTATTTCTGGCTTGGACTTGTTGCTTTCTCTTATCCCGTATTTTCTTTCTTCACAAGCAAGGCGCTTATGCGACCCGAATATATGCCCTACGTCAAACGCAGTTCGTTTGCACCCGGCATTATAATCTGTATTCTCGTTGTTTTCGTTGTAGGCGGTTCGCTTGTGTCTTCCGTTTTCTTCAGAGCAAAGGAGTTCAGTGAAATCATCACTGTTGAAGAAGGCGAATTCTCAGAAAAATTCTCAGAGCTTGACTTTGACTCCGTTCCCATGCTTGACGAACAGTCAGCAAAAAAGCTTGGCGGCAGACAGCTCGGTGAGCTTTCCGAATACGTTTCACAGTATGAGGATGCTGAATATTACACACAGATAAACTACAAAGAAAGCCCTGTCAGAGTTACGACACTCAAATACGCAAACATTATCAAATGGTTCACAAACCGAGAGCAGGGTATTCCCGCTTACATGATAGTTGATATGTCAACGCAGAAGGTTGATGTTGTAAAGCTCAGCGACCTCGGCATGGAAAACATCAAATACTCTCCCTCAGAGCATTTCAGCAGACTTCTGTCCCGTCATCTTCGCTTTGAGTATCCCACATTCCTCTTTGACGATGCTACATTTGAAATCGACGATACAGGCAGGCCTTATTGGGTATGCCCCCGAATGGACAAAACAATCGGTCTTTTCGGCGGTGACGATGTAATCGGTGTAGTTCTCGTTGATGCAACAACAGGCGAAAGCCAATACTATGACATTGAAACCGCAAAGACTGATAAAAATCTTCAGTGGATTGACAGAATTTATTCTTCAACACTTATCTCTCAGCAGTATGACTACTACGGTCAATACAGCGGCGGCTTCTGGAACTCAATCCTCGGTCAGAAGGACGTTAAGATTACGACGACAGGCAGCAACTACATCGCAATCGACGATGACGTTTACATGTACACAGGTGTAACATCAGTTACTGCAGACGATTCAATCATCGGCTTCATTCTCAGTAACCAGAGAACAAAAGAAACAACCTTCTTCCAGCAGTCAGGTGCTACAGAGTATTCCGCTCAGCTCTCAGCAGAAGGTAAGGTTCAGCAATACGGCTACGATGCTACATTCCCCCTTCTCCTCAACATTCAGAACGAGCCTACATTCTTCATGGCTCTTAAAGACACAGAAGGTCTTGTCAAAATGTATTCACTCGTTAATGTTGAGCAGTTCCAGAAGGTCGTTGTAGGAACAAAGCTTGTTGACTGTCTTCAGGCATACTACGACGAAATGGGCATTGACAGAGATGCGGCAACAGACCTTAACGAGCATGTGACCGAAATTGATATTGACGGCACAGGCACCCAGTCAGAAAAAATCACTGCTGAGGGCGTAATCACAGACATCCGTTCAGCAGTTCTTGACGGCAACACATTCTACTATATCAAGCTTGATAAGTACGATGCATATTTCTCAATCTCAGCAGCAAAATCAGACCTTGCAGTCATCCTCAACAAAGGTGACACAGTCAAACTCACTGTCACCACAACAGAGGGAAGAATTGTAGAAGCATCATCAATTGAACAGTAAATAAAAATATCCCTGACATCATCCTCAATCGTAAGATAAGGATCTTGTCAGGGATTTTTCAAATAAGACGCAATGTAAAAGAATTGCGAACTACGCCACAAATTTCATAACACCGAATTTAAGCAAGGCATCGGAAGGGTCAACCTCCCGTAAAGTTATATGAAAATCAGGGAAGTTATAACATCCGCACTATGCCATTGATATCGGTTCTATACTTTCTCGCAGGAAACGATTTTCGTCCCTGACAAAGTGAGTTTCACTGTGTCTCCCTCGCCGAGGAGAAGCATGTTTTCGTGTGATGCTGCTTTTGCTTTGTAGATATTTTCCTTCGCATCAATAAGGTAGATATATGTGTTGCCGTCAATGTCAATATACTTGATCGAAGAAATTTTCACAGTGATTTCTTCTGTTTCATCGGAAGTTTCTTCCTTTTCCTCAATGCCGATAAGCTCCTTATATTTTGCAATACATTCCGCCTGTGTAGCGGCAGTTGTCACAAGGTTATACTGTTCAACATTTACCGCGGCATAAAGTTTTACAAGACCGCCCGAATCTTTCAGCACCATAATATATGTGGGATTCCCATCGATATTGATAAGCGACGGAAAAGATGCCTGATAGCCTTTTTCCTGAACTTCACCCTCAGCGGCTGACATCGCTGACTTTTCATCTGCGCCTGCAACTGAATAATAAAAGCTCTCCCCTGTTCTCTCATTTGCAAGCAAGAAGCCTATATTTGAACTGTCGCCGTTGACTGAAGTTATACCTGTGTAAATCCAGATGTCTCCGTCTTTTGCAACATAACCGTAATCGGAAACAGGCATTTCATCTTCCGCAAGTTCTTCATCTGATGAATAATAAGTTGTAACCTGCTTGCAATCTTTTTTACCAAACTGACTGTTCATAAAGCCATTCTTATACATACCGTACCAGTTGTACTGCTCGCATATAAGGTCGCCACAGAACACAACGTCAATCCATTGAGGAATATCTTTCAAATCGTATTTCTGAGTTTCACCCGTTACAGGGTCAAGAACGATACAACCGCTGACTGTTTTGCCGCCGAAAAGTCCTACCGTCTTTTCTACAACCGAAGCAATGTAATACGGCTTTCCGTTTTCATCTATTTCAAAGTGATAATTTTCAAGCATCAGTGTGGGATACTTTGTCCAGATATATCTGTAAGCATCCTCTGAAAAATATGCTGAGGGAACATACTTCATGCCCTCTGACTCATGAAAAGATGCAGACATGGAAACAGGGTCCACAGTCACATAACCCTTTACACCCTTATCCCTGTTATTAGACCATTTAAAATAATCTGCATAAACAAGAGGTGCAACCTTAATCGGTTTGCCTTGATAATCAATCTGAGTGTAATTGTATGACACATCAAACTGACTTACGACATCAGAAAGTGCACCGATCTCACGGTCACCCAGCATCTGTGCAGATGCGGTGTCCATAAGTGCAATCGAATCCGTTCCCACCGACTCTGCAAGATCCTTTTCAAAATCAGACTCAGTGACCTTCAGAATTTCCGAATATTTTGTTGCATTAAAAAACGTACTGCTCGTAATACCAAGGATAATCGTCACAGCAGCAAGTGCAATCGGCACAAGGTAATGCTTGAAATCGAAATTAAATTTTGTAGTTTTCTTTGTTCTGCCCTTTGAGCCTGACCTTTTTGAAACAATTATCCAACCGAAATCTTTTTTGCCTTTTGCAAACCTTGCTACAATCACAAAGATAAATGCAGCCACTGTCAGAAGAATCCACATAAAAGGATTATGCACATTAAGCGCCGGGGTACAGACATAAAGCGTAATTCCCACAACAATCGCACTGAGTATTCCGCCTAAAATATACGGACCTGCTTTCTTCATAAAATTTTCTCCTTTGTTTTTTGGTGGCTATATAATAACACTTCCGAATAAAAATCTGAATCACAATAAATGCAAAAAACCAAGGGTAAAACTGCACTGTCTGCAATTTTTATTCAGCCTTAATCCGGTTATATTTTTCAAAATTTATTTTTTTGTCAGCCAGCATCTGCTCAACCCACAGTTGCAGGGTTTCAACAGTAATTGAGATGCGCTCAAGCTCGTTCTGAATGTAAACAAAATCCCTGATTTCATCGTCATCAATAATTCCGTCAGCAGTAATTTCAATCAGACGTTCCTGACTCTTCTTGGTAGAATTGAGGGATGACAGCATTTCAAGAACAATCTGAGTCAAATCCTTAACCTTAACCTCAGGAACATATTTTTTCCCGATCGGACATTCCTTTGAGCAATAGTGATTGCACAATGTGGGTTCACCGTAAACCTCTGCAAGCAACATAACCTCATCCGGTGTTATTGGAAATTTGCCGTTTTCAATCCTTTCAAGCCGTTCAGGCTGAACAGGATTATTCAACAAAGAGGCTTTGTTGCAAACCTCATCTCTTGTCAAATCATGATTTTTCCGTGTTTCTTTGTAAATTGTATCTGCCATATAAATCCCCCTTGTATATTCAACATCAACTGCATAAACTTTTGAAAAAGTATTTTTCCCGTGTTATTCAAAGGTTACATCGGCATTTTTTCCTACTTCAAAGAATATTCCCGCTTTTGTAACATCAAAACCTGCAGCAGTGATGTTTTCAAGCTTCACGTCAACTGTGTTTGTATCACTTGCGTTGCCGTCAATCTTTGCAGGCAGATATGAAGTATAGGAAATGTTTCTGTAAACAATATTTTTTATCTCAAAATTTTCTGCTTCTTCATCATAAACCTTTACGAGAATCGGTCTGCCCTCGTCACGGAAAATTTCAATGTTTTCAAACAAAACTCCGTCAATACTTCCCTCGCACTGCTCGGCAACTACAACAAGTGAGCCTATCCTGTTATTGTCCCACACACCGTCACGGTAAATCACTGCACTGTCGCGGAAAGTAACGTTTGTAATGCTTTTGCACACTTCTCCGGTGATTCCGAAGCATCTCGCATATCCGCCCCATGCGATGCAATTCTGGAAAGTAATATTATTACTGCCCATTGTACCGCCCAGAGCTTTTACCTCAAATGCATCATCTGCTACTCTTGCAAAGCAGTTGTCAATTACTGCATTTTCAGTGTTGCATATTGCAAAGCCGTCACAGTTACCGCGATTTCCGATTATATCCACCTGTTCAATCTTAACGTTTGTACAGCAATATGAAATGAATGACCATTCAGGCGAATTTATAATTTTTATTCCGCTTACGTTGATGTTATTGCAGTTTGTGAAAACTACACCCCTGCGTTCACGTCTGTCAAGGCTGGTCATGTCGATGACTCCTCTGCCTGTAAAAGTGATGTTATTGCAGTTATAGAAATTCAAAAACGGATACCTTGTAAGTCCGATAGCATTATGATAAGGAGCATCGGGCTCGTAATACTTGTTCTCATCCTCAGCGCAATCAATGTCGTAAAGGTGATTTGCAGTAACATAAGCGCCTTTTTTGAGATAGATTACCAGATTGTTCCGGGAAACAAAATTGACATAGTCATATTCATATACACCTTTTTCAAGAACTATGACATTTTCTTCTCCGTAATTTTCAATATACTCAGCAATCTCCGCATCCTCGTCAATTTCTTCGCGGACAAAAAGAGTGTAGCCGTAATGCTGCTGTGCACCGTTGACAAGGAAAGTATAAATACCGGGTTTAGTAATTGATGCACGGATAACGTTGTTCTTGCATTCTGCACTGACACCGTGGGACTGAGGCAGAACAATTGCATTACGGAGTTTTACAGTAGTACCTGTCAGTTCAATATTGAATGAAAACTCACTGTCAGGTTTAACATAAACCTCGGAAAAGGAGTGAATGTCGCCTGTGTCATCAGCACGGTTGAAAACCACCGATGCATAAACCGGTATATCTTCACCGCCGATACGCGCGGTGTAATAAGGTGACAAGAAAACACCTGCAATATCGTCATATCCCCCTGACTGAACATATTCGGGAAGTTCTGCGCTTGCTCTGTCAATCATTTCCTGTGCAGAAAGACCTGCGCTTTCCAAAGACACAACAACCTCTTCAGGATATTCAAGGTAAGACGATATACCCTCCCCTGTTTCGGGCAGAATTACGGCAGGGTTAAACACCGATGAAAAGAAAACGGAAAGCGCCGTTAAAAGTATGTATATTGATTTTAAAAAGTTCTGCATAAAAACAACTCCTATGTTAAAATGTTTACATTAAGATAATAGCAAAAATTGAGAGAAATAGCAAGTAAAAAAACTGTCCGCACATAAGGGACAGTTTTTCGGTAATCATGATAGTTATTATTCTTTATTATACGTGCTGCAAAAAGAAGAGATTTATCTAATAAAATACTTTTTTGTGCCATTTTTCTAAACTCCTTTTTAGATAATAAATAAAAAAATAATAGATAATAGTTAATAGATAAAGCGGCGGTAAACCACAAAAAATCTTTCATCTATTCATTATTATCTATTATCTCTTATCTTAGGCGAAGTTTACTTCGCCGCTTCTGGCACCGCTTGCGGGAATCGAACCCACATCTAATCCTTAGGAGGGACTTATTCTATCCATTGAA
>CAZDQE010000026.1:0-30517 GCA_964507395.1 uncultured Eubacteriales bacterium
AGAACAGCAGATTAAAGCAGCAACAGAAAAATTTGAAGCCCTCATCAGAGAACAGTCAGAACGTTCTGACAAAATCAAACAGCAGGGCGATTTTGTAGATTATGAAAAGCTTGATAAAATTATTATCGGTGTTTGCGGCGGTGACGGCATTGGTCCCATCATCACAAAAGAAAGTGCACGTGTTCTTGAATTTATGCTTGCTGACGAAGTCAAAGCCGGCAAAGTTGAATTCAAAGTAATTGACGGTCTTACAATTGAAAACCGTGTTGCGGCAAACAAAGCAATTCCCGATGATGTTCTTGAAGAACTTAAATCATGTCACGTTATTCTCAAAGGTCCTACCACTACACCTCAGGCAGGCGATCCCTGGCCCAATATTGAAAGTGCTAATGTTGCAATGAGAAAAGCTCTTGACCTCTTTGCTAACCTTCGTCCCGTCAAAGTTCCTTCTGAAGGTATTGACTGGACTTTCTTCAGAGAAAACACTGAAGGTGCTTACGCAGTAGGCTCAAAGGGCGTTAATGTTACAGATGACCTTGCTATGGACTTTGTTGTTACAACAACAGAAGGCTGTGAAAGAATCGCCAAGCTTGCTTATGATTATGCTCGCAGAAACAAAAAAGAAAGAGTTTCAATTATCACAAAAGCAAACATTATCAAAACAACTGACGGTAAATTCCTCAATCTTTGCAAAAACATAGGTAAAGATTATCCTGAAATCACCACAGACGAATGGTACATTGATATCACAACAGCAAAGCTTATCGACCCCAAAAGAAGAACTGACTTCAAAGTTTTCATTCTCCCCAACCTTTACGGCGATATCATCACTGACGAAGCTGCAGAATTCCAGGGTGGCGTCGGTACTGCAGGCAGTGCAAACATCGGTAAGAAATATGCTATGTTTGAAGCTATCCACGGCTCTGCTCCCAGAATGATAAGAGAAGGCAGAGGTAAATATGCTGACCCGTGTTCAATGCTCAGAGCATCAGTTATGCTTCTTTCACACATCGGCAAGCAGGATAAAGCTGATGCACTTGAAAGAGCTCTTGACTACTGCATGTATGAAGATGCAAAGTTAAAAATTACAGGACGTGAAAACGGTTGCACATGTGAAGAATTCGGCAACTATGTCATGGAAACAGTTAAGAGCGGAAAATAATTAACAAACGAGGTGTTAAAAATGCCTAAAAGCGATAACATTTCAATGTCTGTCATCAAAAGAATGCCCAGATACTACAGGTTTCTCGGCAAACTTAAGGATGACGGAATCATAAGAATATCTTCCCGTGAACTTTCAAAAATGATGGGATTTACCGCTTCACAGATAAGACAGGATTTAAACTGCTTCGGCGGCTTCGGTCAGCAGGGATACGGTTATAACGTAGAACAGCTTTACGAAGAAATAGGCACAATTCTCGGCGTTGACACAACTCTTAACGTAATTCTTGTCGGTGCCGGCAATCTCGGTCATGCAATCGCAAGCCACATGGAGTTTGAACGTCGCGGTTTCAAGCTTATCGGTGCCTTTGACGAGAACCCTAAACTTATCGGCGGAAAAATTAAAAGTACAGAAATTTTCGCTATTTCCTCTTTGGAAGATTTCTGTGCACACCACAAGCCTACGGTTGCAATTGTCTGCGTTCCCACAGGACCTGCCGCTACAATAGTTGAAAGACTTTATAATTGCGGCATCAAAGGCTTTTGGAATTATTCGCACTATGATATTCTTTCGGCTTTTCCCGATGCGATTGTTGAGAACGTTCACTTATCCGACAGTCTCCTCACTCTCAGTTATCAGATTAAAAGTTCAGTAAAAAACGAGGAATAATTTATGTCTGTTAAACTTGGTTGTTGTATTCCCGGTGCATCATTCATGCCCGAAGCTCCCGATAAAAAACCTTATTCACCTTTCGAGGTTTTGCTCTGGGGAGAAAAAGAAATAATTGACAGCGGTTATGATTTTGCAGAATGCAGTGTCGGACTCATTATGAACATTTCTGATGAAGATTTTGTAAAGGTTATTGAGAACAACGTAAAAATCAGAATCTGCAATTGCTTTATTCCGTCCAAATACAAAATAGTTGAAGATACACCTGAACTTTGGGAACGAGTCGAAAAATCTCTTTGGAGAATGGAAAAGCTTTCAACCGAAATAGCTGTCCTCGGCAGTGGCGGCGCAAGGTCTATTCCTGACAATATGGACTATGAGCTTGGCTTTGAAAAGATTGAAAACTTCCTTATCAGATGCAACGAGCTTGCAAAAAAACACAACATTACAATTGCTCTTGAACCACTTAATCATAACGAAAGCAATTTCATTCCTACCGTTCGTTCAGCTTATGACCTGGCAGCAAAACTGAAATTGAGCAATTTGAAAATTCTTGCTGACATTTTCCATATGTATGTTGAAAATGAGGATTTTTCAGTCATCTCAGAAACTGTAGAGGAAATTTGTCATACGCACATCAACAATCCTTTGACACGAACTTGCCCAACTTTGGAAAAGAATAAGTACATAGATGATTTTGCTGATGCTCTCAAAAAAGCAGGATATGATAAAACGGTGACAATTGAAAGCTCATTCGATGATTTTTCAACAGAAATCAGGAATGCAATTGTATATCTCAGAAAGGTTTTTAGCAATGAAAATAATAACTAAAGCTATACGCGACTGTAAAGATGAACCGCTTTACATTAAAACATCTGAACCTGTATCAGAAAAAATATCATGTGCAATTGATGACAACGGAAATATTTTTCCGGCACAAAAAACCGACGGCGGAGTTCTTGTAATTCTCACCGCTGAAAAAAGCGATAGTATTGAACTTACTCTTTCTGATGAAAAAGTTTTCGACAATATTACGCTTTCACAGGAAGATGAAAAACTTAATATTCTTTTTGACAACAAGCTCTTTACGTCATATCAATATCCGTCAGAGCTGAAAAAACCTTTTTTAGGCCCCGTTTTCACTAAAAGCGGTAACACTTTCACTCGCCCTGACCTTCATCATCCCGAGCATCCGCACCAGCGTTCAGTTTTTATAGGTGTAGGTGATGTAAACGGTGTTGACCTTTGGAATGAACCTGAAGACAGCGGTTTTCTAAAAAAAGGCAAACCTGAAAATATTGTTTGTGCTTCAGCCTTTGCATCTTTTGAAGCATGCAACATCTGGAGCGATAAAGACGGCAATTCGCTTATGGATGAAACGCGCAAAACAACCGTCTATAATCAGAGCGAGGACTGCAGATATGTTGACATTGAGGTTACTTTTAAAGCAAGCTACGGCGATGTTGTTTTCGGTGACACAAAAGAAGCAGGTCCCCTTGGTGTCAGAGTAAACGAAGCAATTGACGTCAAGCACGGCGGTTACATGAAGAATTCATACGGCGCTGTCGGTGAAGAAGAATGCTGGAGTAAAAGTGCACAATGGTGTCTCTACGGAGGAAAACTTGACGGAGAAGATTGTGCTGTTGCAGTGTTTGATAACGAGGATAATGAACGTTATCCCACTTGCTGGCACATCAGAAACTATGGTCTTTTCGCTGCAAACAATCTGTTTTTCAAAGGCGGATTAACTATTAAAGACAGTGAACAGCTTACATACAAATTCAGAATATGCTTTTTTAATAACGACGCAAGCGACGTGAATGACAGATTTATAATTTACAATCTTAGTTAAAAAATTACGGTATGGCATCACAGTCATACCGTATTTTTTACCAATGAAAAATAAATTTATATTTTATGAAAAAATTATTGCAATTTATTATAAAAAATGATAAAATATTTTTGTATAATTTTGTATGATGAAAGGGGCAGTTTATCATGTCTAAAAAAACCGTATTTTTGACAGGTTCATCAGGTAACATGGGATGGGCCGGCTTCAAAGAACTCTATGCAAAGAAAGACAAGTACAACATTGTTCTTCTTAACAGAGGCAGTAAGAAAAACCGCGAAAAATTCGCAGCATATGAAGGCGATCCTGCAGTTAAGCTTGTATGGGGCGACCTTACAAAGTATGAAGACGTTCTCAAATGCGTAGAAGGCTCGGACTATGTTCTTCATGTAGGCGGTATGGTTTCACCCGGTGCTGACTACTATCCCACAAAGACTGTTGTTACAAACACAACTGCTGCAAGAAACATTGTAAACGCAGTTAAAGCTCAGCCCAATGCTGACGACATTAAGGTTGTATATATCGGTACAGTCGCTGAAACAGGTGACAGAAATGCTCCCATCCACTGGGCTCGTACAGGTGACCCTCTTAAAATCAGTATCTACGACCACTATGCAGCAAGTAAAGTTCTCGCAGAGCAGATTTTCGCTGAATCAGGTCTTAAACACTGGGTATCTCTTCGCCAGTCAGGTATTCTTTACCCTGCAATCATCAAAAACATGGATCCCATCATGTTCCACGTTCCACTTAACGGTGTTCTTGAATGGGCAACTGTTGAAGATTCAGGCAGACTTCTTGCTAACATCTGTGATGAAAGCGTTCCTGAGGAATTCTGGAGAAGATTCTATAACATCGGCAGCGGTGACGAATACAGAATTACAAACTATGAGTTTGAATGTCTCCTTCTCGACGCTCTCGGCGTAGGTAAGGTTGAAAAGCTCTTTAACCGCAACTGGTTCATTACTCGTAACTTCCACGGTCAGTGGTATCTTGACAGTGATGTTCTTGATGATTATCTCCACTTCCGTGCAAACATTCCTGTTAAAGATTACTTCGCAGGACTTAAAGCTCAGGCTCCTGCATGGATTAAACTTGCTCCCGCTGCAAAGCTTTGTCCTCCTCTCGTAAAAGTCTTCATGAAAAAGATTTCAAACGAAGAGATTTACGGCACAAACTGGTGGCTTAAGAACAATGTTCAGGACAGAATTTCTGCTTACTGGGGCTCATTGGAAGAATACAAAAAAATCGGCACATGGAAAGATTATAACCCCGATGCTGAGCGTCCCACGAAAGAAAGATCATATCTTGACCACGGTTATGACGAAAGCAAAGCCGTTGAAGACATCACTCTTGATGACCTTAAGAAAGCAGCTGAATTCCGTGGCGGTGAGTGTCTCGCAACAGACGATGAATATGTTGATTTCTACACACCAATCAAGTGGAAATGTGCACACGGTCATGAATTCATGATGTCTGCAAACCTTGTACTTAAAGGTGGTCACTGGTGTCCTTCTGAGCTTCCCACAGACTGCGAAGGCAAGAAGTTCAACTGGAACTACGATACAGAAGCAAAGCTCAACCCCTTCTTTGCTCAGGTTTGGTATCCCCTTCACGACAAAAACGAAAACAACGTTTACACAGAAGCAATCTTCAAAGGCTTTGAAGGCTTTAAAGACTAATAGTTACTTACTTTCAAACCCTGCTGAAACATTCAGCAGGGTTTGTTTTTTATAATAATTCTTTTTTAAAATTCACAATATGTTAACCATATTGTGCGATTTATATTGTAGAATACATTTGTAAAAGTTTGACTTCGGGGGAAACTATGTTCGGTTATGTTAAAGTTTATAAGCCTGAACTTAAAATCAAAGAGTTTGAAATGTACAGAGGAATTTACTGTTCATTATGCAAACAGCTCGGAAAAAGCTACGGTGTTTTTTCAAGATTGATTTTGAATTATGACCTTACCTTTCTTGCAACACTTCTCATGGCTTCAAGCAAAGAAGAGAGTAATTTTGAGAAATCACATTGTACTTTCTGTTTTGCAAAAAAATGCGTCTGTTGTACACTCCCTGACGATTCCCTTGAATACGCAGCAGCCATAACAATTATGATGGCTTATCACAAAATTCTTGATAATATCAATGACGGTCATCTGTTCAAGAAGTTTGAAAGCTCTTTATTTCTCCCCTATTTTAAAGCAAAATATAAAAAAGCCGCAAAACTTTATCCTGAAATATCAACCTTAGTTGATGAGCAAATGGACAAACAAAATGCCGTCGAAAAAAGCAGGTGCACTTCTGTTGACCGAGCAGCAGATGCTTCGGCAGCTGCACTCGGCAACATTGTTTCACATAAATTTTCAGATGAACAAAAAGAACACGCTTACCGTTTCGGCTATTGTCTCGGAAGATTTGTATACCTTTGCGATGCCCTTGACGATTTGGAAAAAGATTTAAAAAATAATAATTACAATGTTTTTCTCGAACAGAGAAAAACTGATTTCCGTTCAATCAGAAGTAATTCTTTTCCGATTCTTGATTTTACTGCCGACGAAATGGCAAAGGCCTACGAATCTCTTAAACTGTACAGATATAAATCCATACTCGACAACATTGTTTACTACGGTCTTGATTTGACTATCAGCAAAGTATTAAAAAAGGAGGAAGACTGCAATGAAAAATCCATATGATGTTCTTGGCATAAATTCATCAGCAACCATGGAACAGGTTAAAGATGCATACAGAAAACTTGCGGCTAAGTATCAGTCAGGCGACCTTTCTGCCGAACTTTCTTCCAGAAAGATGGATGAGCTCAATGAAGCTTATGACAATATTATTTATTCAAGAGAAACATCGGGCGGAAGCCATGGTTCCTCAAATAACAGCAATAACAGTTCCGCTCAGTATACAACAGATTTTACTGACATCAGGGAAAAAATAAATGAGGGCAGAATAGATGATGCCGAAATCCGACTTGACGGAATTTCGCCTACACAGAGAAATGCAGAATGGTATTTCCTTAAAGGAACGGTAAATCATAAAAGAGGCTGGTTCGAAGAAGCAAAGAAAAACTTCACTATCGCATGTCAGATGGAGCCTTCCAATTCAGAATACAGAAACGCTTTTGCCTCCCTCAATAATAATTATACCTCAGGCGGTTACAGAACAAGGCAACGAGCTTCACGAAACGGCAGAAGCAGTGATGGAGTCTGCGATATCTGTTCAGCATTGCTTTGTGCCGATTGTTGTTGCGAATGCTTCGGCGGTGACTTAATTCCCTGTTGCTGAAACGAGGTAGAAATATGAAAAACACTTCAAAGATCGCATTAGGTGCTATAATTACAGGCTTATCTGTTGCGTTAATGCTGTCTACCGCAATACTTCCGTTCCTTTCATATGCCATACCTGCAATATGCGGAGTTCTTATCATATTGGTAGTTATGGAATGTGACAAAAAATGGGCATTTCTTGTGTACGTAAGCGTTTCAATCCTATCTCTTCTTATTGTTCCTGATAAGTCTGCCGGCGCTGCATATGCATGTATTTTTGGATATTATCCTATTATAAAAGCAGTTTTCGAGAGCAAGCTCCCCGAATGGCTCAGCTGGATATCTAAAATACTTCTTGCAGATATTGTTTTAATAGCCGGATATTATTTGTCTCTGCATTTCTTTGGCATTGACACTGAAGGTATTGAATGGTTGTCACCGTATCTTACAAAATGGTTCGTGGCACCGATTATTGCCGTCGGTGGCGGAATTTTCTTCTATATGTATGATACTGTTCTCACAAGACTTATTACAATTTACAGCTTAAAATGGAGAAAAAGATTCAAAAAATATTTCAAATAGTATTGATAATTTTTTGTCAATGTGATATAATGGCCACATGAGATGATATAAATATATGTACCTGACACCAAAATTTATTGAGGTGAAAGCTACACCGAAAAGCCAAAAATTTGTGTAAAATTCTGTAGCTGTACCTCTTTTCAGGTATAGCTACTTTTTATTTCGGAGGAAAAGCAATGAAAACACGCGTGGCATCAATTTCTATAATCGTTGAAAACTTTGAAAGTGTTGAAAAACTCAACACAGTTTTGCATGACTATGGAAAATATATTATAGGTAGAATGGGTCTCCCCTATCACAAGCGAAATCTTCATATTATTTCCGTCGCACTTGAAGCAAGTCCCGATATCATTAATACACTCACCGGTAAAATCGGAAGAATTAACGGAGTCAGCGCTAAAGCTGCTTTTTCAAACTACGATTTTGAGGATGTGATATAAGTATGCACTTAGTCGACAAACTCGAAAAAAACGGCATTCTTGAAAAGAATGAGTTCGCAGAATTACTCATATGTAAAGATGAGGATACAATTAACTACCTTAAAGAACGAGCAGTAAAAATCAGAAAAAATTTTTATGGAGATGATGTCTACATCCGAGGTCTTATAGAAATCTCCAACTTCTGCAAAAATGATTGCTACTACTGCGGTATCAGAAAAAGCAATAAAAATTGTGACAGATACCGACTGGATAAGGAAGAAATTTTAAGTTGCTGCAGAATCGGGTATCCTCTGGGCTTCCGTACCTTTGTTCTGCAGAGCGGAGAAGACAATTATTATAATGACGATATTCTCTGTGATATTATAAAAACAATAAAAAGTGAATTTTCAGACTGTGCAGTAACACTCTCGCTCGGTGAGAGAACAAAAGAAAGTTATCGGAAACTTTTTGACGCCGGTGCTGACAGATACCTTTTAAGACATGAAACAGCAAACGAGGAACATTATTCAAAGCTGCATCCGAAAAAAATGTCTTATAAAAACAGATTTGAGTGCCTGAAAAATCTGAAAGAAATCGGGTATCAGACCGGTTGCGGTTTAATGGTCGGCTCTCCGTTTCAAACTATTGAAAACATCGTTGAAGACTTGATTTTCATAGCAAAATTTAAGCCTCACATGGTTGGTGTGGGTCCTTTCATTCCACATTCTGACACGCCGTTCAAAAATGAATCTGCAGGAAGTGTTCAACTTACATGCAGAATTCTGAGCATTATCAGATTAATGCTTCCGGATGTTTTGCTACCCTCTACCACCGCTCTCGGCTCCCTTGAAGAAGGAGGAAGAGAAAAAGGCATACTTTGCGGTGCCAATGTTGTGATGCCAAACCTCTCGCCTGAAAATGTGAGAGATAAATATGCACTGTATAACAACAAATTGTCAAGCGGTGCTGAAGCTGCCGAAAGTCTTGAAATACTAAAAAAATCTATTGATAACATAGGTTATAAAATCGTTACTTCACGCGGTGATATTAAAAGATAAATTATTTATGAAAGAGGCTATGCGTATGTATGATCCCAAATCAACAAAAGCAGAAGAATTTATTTGTCATGAGGAAGTGCTTGAGTCACTCGCCTTCGCTGACGAAAAAAAAGATGATATCGTATATGTAAAATCAATCCTTGAAAAAGCAAAACTCAGAAAAGGTCTTTCACATAGGGAAGCTTCTGTTCTTCTCGCTTGCGAAAACGAAGAAATAACAAATGAAATGTATGCCCTTGCAGAACAGATAAAGAAGGATTTTTACGGCAACAGAATTGTCATGTTTGCCCCTCTCTATCTTTCAAACTATTGTGTAAACGGTTGCGTGTACTGCCCTTATCATTACAAGAACAAGCACATTGCACGTAAAAAACTCACTCAGGAAGAAGTAAAAAATGAGGTTATTGCCCTTCAGGATATGGGACATAAGCGACTCGCAATTGAGGCAGGCGAAGACCCTGTTAATAATCCTATCGAATACATTATTGAATGTATAAACACTATTTACTCAATCAAACACAAGAACGGAGCAATCCGCAGAGTAAATGTAAATATTGCAGCAACTACAGTTGAAAACTATAAAAAGCTTCACGATGCAGGAATCGGAACTTATATTCTTTTTCAGGAAACATATCATAAAGAAAGCTATGAAAAGCTTCATCCAACAGGACCAAAACACAATTATGCATATCACACCGAAGCTATGGACAGAGCAATGCAGGGTGGTATTGACGATGTGGGTCTTGGCGTTCTTTTCGGTCTTGAGCTTTACAGATACGAGCTCGCCGCTCTTCTCATGCATGCAGAACATCTTGAAGCAGCTTACGGCGTTGGGCCTCATACTATCAGTGTTCCCAGAATTAAGAAAGCTGATGATATTGACCCCACAGCTTTTGACAACAGCATAAGTGACGATATTTTCGCAAAAATCTGTGCACTTATCAGAATAGCTGTACCTTATACAGGCATGATTATTTCAACAAGAGAAAGTCAGGCTGTCAGAGAAAGAGTAATCAGGCTTGGTGTTTCACAGATCAGTGGTGCATCAAGAACCTCTGTCGGAGGATACACAGAAGAAGAAAGACCTCATGATTCTGAACAGTTTGATGTATCAGACCAGAGAACTCTTGACGAAGTAGTAAAATGGCTTATGGAGCTTGGATATATTCCGAGTTTCTGTACTGCCTGCTACAGAGAAGGCAGAACCGGCGACAGATTTATGACGCTTCTCAAAAACGGTCAGATTCAGAACTGTTGCCATCCGAATGCACTCATGACTCTCAAAGAATTCCTTGAGGACTACGCAAGTGAGGAAACAAAGGAAATAGGTGAAAAACTCATTCGCGATGAACTCAAAAACATTCCAAAAGAAAATGTGAGAAAAATTGCTGAAGATTATCTTAATAACATTCACCTTGGCAAACGAGATTTCAGATTCTGACAGGAGGCAAAAATATGGCTGCTAATTTAAATCAGACTCCAAGTGCAGACAGGATTCACATTGCCTTTTTCGGCAAAAGAAATGCCGGAAAATCCAGCATTGTAAATGCAGTTACAGGTCAGGAGCTTTCCATTGTTTCTGATTACAAGGGCACAACGACGGACCCTGTAAAAAAAGCAATGGAACTACTCCCTCTCGGTCCTGTTGTTGTCATAGATACACCGGGAATAGATGACGAAGGTACAGTTGGAGAACTCAGAATTAAAAAGGCACATCAGATCCTAAATCTGACGGACATTGCTGTTCTTGTAGTAGATTCAACTATCGGCAAAACGAACGAAGATCAAATGCTGATTGAAAATTTTATAAAAAAAGAAATACCTTTTATTATCGCATACAATAAATCTGACATTTCTGAAAAATATGATTTAAATGAGAATGAAATTTCAGTCAGTGCCTTAAACGGCAACAATATCAGCAAACTTAAAGAAAAAATTACTGAACTCGCAAAAGTAACAAGCAATAACAAAAAAATTGTTTCTGATTTGCTTACGGAAAACGACACAGTTGTGCTTGTTACACCAATAGATTCTTCCGCACCAAAAGGACGGATGATCTTACCGCAAGTTCAGACTATCAGAGATATTCTTGATAAGAAAGCTATCTGCATCGTTGCTCAGACTGAACAACTGAGTCAGACTCTTTCTTCACTGAAAGAAACGCCGAGACTTGTTGTTACTGACAGTCAGGCTTTTGGTAAAGTAAAAGAAATACTTCCGTCAAGTATCCCCCTCACCTCTTTTTCAATTTTATTTGCCCGTTACAAAGGATTGCTTAAGGATGCCGTAAACGGTGCAAGAGCTTTGGAAAAATTAAATGACGGTGATAAACTGCTCATTTGCGAAGGCTGCACTCACCACAGACAATGTGAAGATATAGGCACAGTAAAATTACCGAAATGGATTGAAAACTATACAGGTAAAAAACTTGAATTTGAATTCACATCGGGCGGCGAATTTCCAGAAAATCTTGAAAAGTACTCGCTTATAGTTCATTGCGGCGGCTGCATGCTGAACGAAAGAGAAATCAGATACAGAAACAAGTGTGCAAACGATTCAGGTGTACCGATTACAAACTACGGCACACTGATTGCATATGTCAACGGAATTCTTGAGCGCAGTATAGAAATATTTAACGGTAATCATTGATAAATTTTCAAAAATAATTGCATTTTACTGCTAAATGATATATAATAACCTCAGTATACAAAGCTATACATTACTAATAAAAAAGAAGGTCTTAAAATGAACAGTTTCAAAGGTCAAATGGAAAAATTTGCAGGCGTATACTCACTTTTGCTGACGCCATATAAAGATGACATGTCAGTAGACTTTGAGGCATTAGAAGGCTATACCGAGTGGCAGGTTGAACAGAATCCTCATGCCCTCTTCCCTGTTTGCGGCAGCTCAGAAATGACAAAAATTGATTTTGAGGATCGCCTTAAAATAGCAGAAACAGTTGTAAAACACGCAAACGGCAAACCTGTTTTTGCTACCGCCAACCTTTGTCTTGGTTCTCATGAAGAACAGATTGAAGAAGTGAAAAGAATGTCTGCTACAGGCATTAATGGTGTTGTTTTCGTAACTAAAGGTTACGGACTTGATGACGATTACCTTGTACATTACATGTGTGACCTTGCAGAATATACAGAACTTCCTGTTCTTATCTATGAATTTCCCGGTTTCCCCAACTACAAAATCAGCGCTGACGCTTATCGCAGACTCGTTGAAACAGGAAAATTTGTTGGTATGAAAGATACAACATGCTCAATGGATTTGATTAAGGCAAAAATTGCTGTACAGGGCGAGAGCAACGTTCTTCAGGCTAACTCTCCCTACCTTTTCGAAGCATATAAAGCAGGTGCACGCGGTGTTATAGCTACTCCCAGCACATGCGGTACTTATATGCTCAGAAAAATGTATGATGCTTTCTTTGTAGAAAAAGACATTGAAAAGGCTGAGAAAATCCACCGTTTTGTTAACGTCTTTGCTGAAACTGTTGATAACGGATTTACAGCAAGTGCTAAATATATGGCTTCACTTTGCGGCGCAAAAATGAACATATATACAAGAACCGGCTCAACAATCAACGATCAGAAGAAACACTCTCTTAAGGTGCTTCATGATTTCGCAGTAAGCGAAGGACTTATGCTTAAATAATTTTTAGCCGCACTTTCTATAAGTGCGGCTGTATCTTTTATGGAGTGATAAATATGGGTTATACATTAAAACAGGCTATCGGTTATATTCAGTGCAGACTTTATTTTCTTGGTGAAATGTGCAAGAAAAAAGAAATTAGTGTTGTGTCTGCCTCAGCATCAAAAATTATAAAGAAGGATGATCCTGTGCATATCACGGCACACAGAGGTTTTTCAGGCGTTGCTCCCGAAAATTCTTTACCGGCATTTGAATGTGCTTGTGAGCATGATTACTATGCAATTGAGTGTGATGTTCATCTCACAAAGGATGGACAATGGATAATTTGTCATAACAGTACAATTGACAAAACATGTAATGCCAAGGGTAACATCAGTGACTATACTCTTGAAGAACTGAGAAACTTCCATATTACATACGGTCACGGCATTGAAAAGTACAATGACCTTAAGTTACCTACTCTTGATGAATACCTTGACCTATGTGCGAAGTATAATAAAGTTCCGGAAATCGAAATAAAGCGTGACGGATATTACGACACAAAACTCACAGATATTATTGAAAAATTAAAAGAGAGAAATCTTCTTGGCAGAGCAATTATTATTTCTTTTGACCTGAATAAGCTGATTAAACTCCGGGAATATTCACCTGAAACTGAATATTGGTATCTTGTTGAAACAATTGATAATGCAGGCATCGAAAATGCAAAAAAATACGGTTTTGCTTATGCAGTATGTGCAAGCAATAAAATAAAAGATTTCAAAAAAGCACTCAAAGCCGGCTTAAAAGTTTGCGTCTGGACAGTAGACAGACTTTCCAGAATGGAAGAACTTTATAATCTTGGAATCAGGTACATAACATCTAATTTCATTATTCCCTGAGGTAAAAAAAGAATGGGTAAAACCAAATACAATAACGGCAAACTGAAAATTTGCCAATTGACAGATATCCACCTTGAGCCGGATGGTGACCAAGAAAAATATGAAAAGGAACTTAATCTTCTCTGCGAAATACTCGACAGCGTTAAACCTGATCTAGTAACAATCACCAGTGACCTTGCCTGGGGACAAAAAAACAGCCGAAGGGATTAAGGCACTGGCTGAAATTATTGAAAGCAGAAGAATTCCTTGGGCACCTGTTCTCGGAAATCATGACGGAAATCCCGATGACAGTGAAATCAAGACAAGAGAAGATTTTGCCAAACTGCTCTTGGGATATGAACATTCTCATTTTGAGATCGGTGAAAAAACTGTAGCAGGCAACGGCAATTATACTGTAGAAATTGAAAACTCAGACGGGAAAACTGATTGGGTATTGTTTATGCTCGACTCACATCAAGGAGATTTCTATCCATCTCAGCTTGATTGGTACAGAAGAACTTCATCCGAATTCCCGGAAAGCCATAAAGAGCTTGCATTCTTTCATGTCCCCATTCCTGAGTTTTGGGAAGTGTGGAATTTTGAATACTGCAAAGGCGTTAATAACGAAAGAGAATGTGTAACAAAGTACAATGACGGCTTATTTTCGACGTTTGTCCGAAGCAGCAAGATGAAAGGTGTGTTCGCAGGTCATGACCACATAAATGACTATGAAGGTACACTTCACGGTACCAGGCTATGTTACGGCAGAGGAACAGGTTATCAGTGCTATGGACTTGAAGGTTTTCCGCTCGGCGCACGAATAATCGAACTCAATGAAAATAAAAATGACTTCGATACATACTTTTACCTTGAAGGCGGTCAGACATTCAAATATAATTATATTCATAAGCCACAATTAACAAGAAAACATTAAAAATACGGCTATCGGAAAATTTCCGATAGCCGTTTAATCTTTGCAATTTAAAGAACTTTAGAAAGGAAGTCTTTACATCGTTCGGTTTTGGGATTTGAGAAAAATTCCTCCGGCGGTGCTTCTTCCATGATTCTGCCGTCATCAATAAACAGAACTCTCGAAGCAACCTCTTTTGCAAAACCCATTTCATGGGTTACGATAACCATTGTCATGCCCTCGTTCGCAAGCTCCTTCATAAGTCCGAGAACCTCACCAACCATTTCAGGGTCAAGAGCAGAAGTAGGTTCATCAAAAAGAATAACCTCGGGGTTCATAGCAAGTGACCTTACGATTGCAACACGCTGTTTCTGCCCCCCCGAAAGAGTTGACGGATAAACGTCAGCCTTATCCTCTAAACCAATCCTTTTGAGTAGCTTATAAGCGTTTTCTTTCTCTGTTGCCTTTATCTCCTGTGCAGTTCTTACAGAAACCTTTTCTTTTGAAAACAGGTTATGAATTATGGCTTTTTTTCTGTCCTTCATGGCAGAAAGAACAGGAGAAAGCATAATATTCTGTATAACAGTTTTGTTGTTGAAAAGATTGAAGTGTTGGAAAACCATGCCTATGCGACGACGGTGAATATTGATATCAACCTTTGCATCAGCAATATCAACACCATCAAAAATAATACTTCCGCTTGTGGGGTCGTCCATACAGTTAAGGCAACGCAAAAATGTAGATTTACCGCAACCTGAAGGACCGATTATTACAACAACCTCGCCTTTTTTGATAGTTATATCTATGCCTTTAAGAACTTCTTTTTTTCCAAAGCTCTTCTCAAGACCTGTAACCTCTAAAACTTTTTCGTTATTCACCACGTCTGTCACTCTTCTTCAAGCTCCTTTCCATAAGTTTTATCAGCAATGTAATAAGACAAACAATTACAATGTAAATTATTGCCATTGCAAGGTAAGGAACCATGAATTCATAACTGTTTGAACCCATTTTATTGAAGGCTTTATACAAATCCATTGCGCCGATAAAGGAAACAACTGATGTTTCTTTTATAAGTGTTATAAATTCATTACCTAATGTGGGAAGGATGTTTTTAACAGCCTGAGGGATAACAATTCTCATCATAGTTGTTGAAAAACTCAAACCAACTGAGCGTCCGCCCTCAGTCTGACCGAAATCAACAGACTGAATACCGCTTCGCATAATTTCGGATATGTAAGCACCGCTGTTTAGACCGAATACCGCAACCGCCACATTTACAGATGGCAAATTGACACCCATAAGCGGAAGCGCAACATAGTAAAAGAGCAAAAGCTGAACAACCATCGGCGTTCCTCTGAAAAATCCGACATAAAAGGTGCAAATACCGTTCAGAACTTTAGGCAAAGTCTTATATTTAGGAATAACTCTTACTGTTGCAATTAAAGTACCGATCACGATGCCTATCACAAGACCTAACACTGCAATAATAGCCGTATTTTTAAGGCCATTCAGGACATCAAGGTATCCCTCATGTTCGATAAGATTTTCTAAAAATTGGTTAATCTTAGATTCAAAATTCATAATAAAAATCCTTTAACAATGGATAACCTCACCCTTTGGTGAGGTTATCTTCATTCAGATATTCAGATAATTAATTATATGAGAGCATTTATAGCCTCTGTAATAAACATTGCGGGAGCAGCATCAATTACTACATAATCAAGACCGCCATTCAGAAGATCCTGCACTGCAAGAGAACCGTTATCGTACGCTGTGCATGTTACAGCAAAACCATCGAACTCCCACTCTGCATCGCCTTCAACGTAAAGCTGGCCTGTTGTACCGTTCTGAACACCGATTTTTGTATCAGCACTAAATGTGTTGAGGATTGCTTCAACTGATGCAGCATCTGTACAAGCATCAAATGTCGTATCATCACTTCTTACGATAAGCTTCTGAGAAGCTGTGTAGTAAGAATCTGAAAATGTAACATATTCTTCTCTGTCAGGTTTCACAGTAAGACCTGCCATAGCAATATCACATTTCTGCTGACCAACTGAAAGACAAACAGCATCAAAGTTCATGTCGTTAATAACAAGCTCTTTGCCGAGATGTTCAGCAAGGAGTGCCGCAATTTCCATATCAATACCGTAGTATTTATCACCTTTCGTGTACTCAAAAGGTTCAAAAGCAGCATTTGTAGCAACAACAAGCTGGTCTTTATCAGCATCAAATTTTGCTGAAGTAACTGCTGTAGGCTCACCGTCACCGAAATATTTGTTGCAGATTTCTTCAAATTTACCGTTTTCTTTGATTTCAGCGATGAATGCATTAACTTCTTCGAGAAGCTCGGGCTGCGTTTTGTCAACACCGAATGCATACTCTTCTTCTGTCAAGTCAATTTCGATTACTTTTGCTGTTACCTTTTCACTGCCGCATGCACTGAAAAGTGACAAACAAAGAACAAGTGCCATAATCGCTGAAAGAATTTTCGCTAATTTTTTCATAATTATATCCTCCTTGAATAATTATACATCAAATATACCATATATTAAATAATTTGTCAATTATTTAACCTTTTTTACACTGAGGTTGATTTCCTTTTCTCCCCTGTCCTCAACGGACACAGTAACCTTCACATTGCTTGTTTTACCCTTGGTCTTAACCCAGAAAGCTCTTGCGCCGCCAACGAGTGCAAATGAATCAGGACCTATTACTTCTGCGTCGCCATCAATTTTAACATTAACAAGTGTATTATCATAAGGAAGTCGGTTTCCGCACTGGTCAACGGAAATGATTTCAATTCTTGTTACATCATAAGTTTCATCTTCAACAAGCTCTGTTTTATCAGCCTTAACATCAAAATCAAGTGAATTTACTGCAGTTTTTGTAACAGACTTAACCATCTCACCGTTTTTATAACCTTCAAAAGTATAAGTTACCTGACAATCACCCCAGTTAGCAAAATACTTTGTAACAAGGTCAACCATTTCAGAAATATTCATCTTTCCGTGAAGGAAAGCAAAAGCAAGCTTGAGATAATTCTGAGGCGGCATAATAAATCCGTATACACTTGCGGCACAGAGAGCAGCCTTGAGATTTCTTGCCGTTACTTCATCAAGACCATCATCCTTGAGCAAAGCATCGCCGATAAAGTCATCAGGCATAATAGGCGGATGAGGAAGGTGCGGGAAATGCTTTTTATCGGGATAAGCATAGCTCTTGAACTCGCCATTTCTGTAAACCTTTACATAATCACAGTTTGTAAAGATATGAACAGGGCCCTGAATTCCGCCGGGATGGTCACCGATATCCATTGAAGACGAAACCTCAAGAACAGGTGTTTCATCCTGCTGTGAAGCATAAACTGCCGCTGCAAGCTTCGGAATACGGAACATGTCTGTTACACCGTGATAACAGATTTTATCGCCACTGCCGAAGTCCTTGTGTGTGTTGTAGTCTGCCATACACCAACCGATAGCACCGCTGATTCTGTCAGTTCCGTGTGATTTATTCTGTACCCTCGCATGGCGAAGAGCGTGTTCGGTTCTTAGTGCTTCTCTGTCAAAGCTCTTTGTCGGGAACATGTGACCGTTGTATTCAGTTACAAGATAAGGAGCTTTAAGACTTCCTGTTACTGCAAGCGGTGGAAGAAGTTTTACGCCTTTGCCCGAATGAGAGAAGTCATTATATGTGTAAACATCTTCAAGCAAGTGACTCATCGGCATGTTTCTTACGCCGCCCGTCTGACGTGTCGGGTCAAGACTTCTTGCAAGCTGATTAGTCACAGTATAGAACTCGTCACAGTCCTCACCCTCATTAACTCTGACACCCCAAAGAATAACGCTGGGATGATTTCTGTCACGAACAATCATCTTTTCTATGTTATCAAGACAGTTTTCCCGCCATTCACCTTCACCGAGGAACTGCCAGCTTGGCATTTCCGTGAATACAAGAAGACCGATTTCATCACATCTGTCAAGGAAATGTTTTGAATTCGGATAGTGAGATGTTCTCACAAGGTTACAGCCAAGAGTATACTTCATAAGCTCAGCGTCAGCAAACTGAGCTGAAGCAGGCATTGCGTAACCGACATAGGGATAACTCTGATGTCTGTTAAGTCCTCTGATTTTTACCTTTTTACCGTTAAGATAGAATCCGTCTTTCTTAAAGCGGGCACTTCTGAAACCAAAACGTACCTTATATTCATCTTCGCCGAGAATTACAGTAAGATAATAGAGCTTCGGATTGTCAAGATCCCAGAGTTCAACCCCTCCGACCTTCCATTTATGTGAAACCTTTGTACCGTCAGCCTTGATTTTTCTTTCTCCAAGAATATTATCCCCATCAGAGAAAACAAGCTTCACAAGACCTGTATAACTCTCGGAAAACTCTATGTCCAGATCAACAAGCTTTTCGTCAAAGAAAATATTTTTCGGTTTGACAAAGACGTCTTTGATATAGACATTATCAACTTTTTCCAGCCAGACTTCACGGTAGATACCACCGTAAACAAGATAATCTACAACCTTTCCAAAAGGAGGAATTTCCGGTCTTTCGGTAGAATCCAGCATAACGGCGATTGTGTTTTTTCCGCTTGATACAACATCAGTAATATCAAATGTAAACGGAGTGTATCCGCCCTTGTGCTCACCTGCAAGCTTACCGTTAATATAAACCTTTGAATAGTTTGCAGCACCTTCAAAATGAATAAGAAGTCTGCCTTCAAGGTCCTCTTTTTTCAAGGTAACGGTCTTTCTGTAACAAGATACAAACTGATACATTTTTTCATCGAAATAGTTATAAGGAATCTCCTTATTTGTATGAGGAATATTTACAGTTTCAAAACTACTGTCATCATACTTTTTTTCTACCATTTCTTCTGAAAATGTTTCAGAATATTTCCAGTCGAAATTAATCGGTATACGCTTTCTCATACCAATCCATCCTTTCAGATTTTTATACAAGTTTATGATAACACATTTTGTTTTGCAATTCAATTACTTTCTGTAAATTTTATTGACACCGACATACAAAAAATTGTATAATTAATCAATATAAAAATTTTGGAGGTAAGTCATGAAAAAGTATATGAAAAAATCCGAAATAGTAACCTACAGTATAGGTCTTTTCGGATTGGCACTTCTTACAGGTTGGATGCCTGATTACACTTACACATTCTTTAACGATTTTGCTTTCAAAGGAAGCGGAATTTCAGGCGAAACAATTTCAAAAGCACTTGTTTCTGTTTTCTTTGTAGCAGGAATTATCGGTGGTGCTCTTGAGATTATCGTAGGACTTCTTGTTGACAGAACAAAAGGGAAAAAAGGTAAAATTCTCCCGTGGATCGGCTACGGTTGTATCCCCGTTGCCGTAATAGCTGTTCTTGTTTTCATTGCACCTGCTACATCAAATGCAACTTTTGCAGTCGGCTGGATGTTTGTGATTTATTCACTCTATACAATGGCATCAGTTGCTGTTGAAAGTCCGGCAAACTGTTTCGGTTCTGTCTGCACACCAAATGCCGAAGAACGCGGTGATGCAATTTCTATTGCAAGTATCTGCCGTTCTGTCGGTCAATCAGGCGGTCAGGTGGTTATCCTCGTTGTGGGTCTTGTTATGAAGCTTTTCCTCGGCGAAGAGGGCTTTAAGGCTGCGGAAGGCAAAGGCCTTGACCTTACAATTTCAACTGTAGTTTGTGCTCTTGGTTGTGTGCTTTTCCTCGGAATCATGTACAGAAACAATCAGGAAAGGGTACCTTATACTACAGAAAAAGTAAGTATTAAAGAAAGCATTAAAGTTGTTTTTACAAACAAAAATCTTCTTATGGTTGCACTTACAAAGCTCGCAGGTTTCGGACGCGGTGTTTACGGAACAGTAAGCCTTTACATAGCAGTTTATCTTCTCGGTGACAAAGGTCTCAAGCTTGCACTTCTCCTTCCGATGGGAATCGGCACAGCAGTAGGTATGCTTATAGTAAAGAAATTGCTTAAGGTTGTTAAAGATACGAGAAATGTTTACCTTATCTGCTGCCTTTACGGGGCAATAAGCCTTGCCGTACTCTTTGGTGTTACAAAGGTAATCGGCTTTAATTCAGCACTCGTTATTCCTTTCCTTATCATCAACTTCTTTGTAGGTCTCCAGCACGGCAATACAAACCTTACTCCCAATGTTATGATTGCCGACTGCGTTGATGAAATCGAATGGAAAACCGGTAAAAGACAGGAAGGTCTTTGTTATGCGGGATACGGACTTTTCAGTAAAATTGCTTCAGCTTTTACAAAATCACTTGGTCCCGCACTCATTGTCTGGGCAGGCTATGTTCAGTCAACAGATGCCAATGTTGCTTACGCGGCACAAAGCGATGCAACACTCAATAAGTTTCTTATGATTTATACGATAATTCCTGCGATATTCGTAATTCTCCAAGGCGTGCCCCTCCTCTTCTATGACCTTACGGGTAAAAAGAAAGCTCAGATTTCTGCTGATCTGATTGCCCGCAGAGGTGTTCTTGATGATGGAAAAAATGAAGAGGCTAATGAAACGGTGGACGCATAATTATGGAAAAATTAAAAATCACTGTTGTATCTGATACACATTATTATTCAAAGAAAAACGGTATTTCAGGCTCAGCATTTATGCAGGAAAACAGCCGCAGCACTAACCTTATAAAAGACAGCGAAGAAGTTCTTAAAGCTTTTTTCAAACAGATTGCTGAGGACAAATCATCTGATATTGTTTTAATTTCAGGTGACCTTACAAAAAACGGTGAACCTGAAAGCCATTATGAGTTTATCGAACTTCTGAAAGAATTAAAAAATCGCGGTAAAAGGGTCTATGTTATTACCGCTACACATGATTATCAGGATAACGGTATCTGCCATAGATTTGAAGATGATAAGAAGATTGAAATCCCCTCAATAAAAAGAAATGAACTTCTTGATATGTACCGCGACTTCGGTCCAAATGAGGCCATTGCACTTCATGAAGACAGTATGTCATACGTGGTTCAGCTCGCAGACGGATTCCGGCTTTTTGCTCTTAACGATGACAGAAATTTAGAAGGAAAAAGCGGATTCAGTAAAGACTGCTTCAAATGGATTGAGGAGCAGGTTGAGGATGCTAAAAGAAACAATCAGTTAATTATTCCAATGACACACCACCCTATTCTTTCACCATCGCCTTTCTTTTCATTAATCGGCAAAGGCGATATGATGGGTGACCATGTAATAAGACGCGAGCAATTTGCTGATATGGGAATTAGCTTCATGTTTACAGGTCACTCACACATGCACGATGTTTCGTATCATTTCAGTGAAAAAGGCAATGTTTTTTATGACATCACAACTGCCGCAACGGTAGGTTATCCGGCTTTGTACAGAAACATAACCTTTGATAAGTCGCAGAATACAATGACAATTGAGTCAAAAGCCCTTGAAGCTGAACCCGACATTGAATTCAACGGTAAAAATTTTGAAGAACACCTTGAAAATCAATTTTTCGGCATGATAAAGAAAACGATTGAAGCAGCAGCTACCAGTATTGATGATTTTGCTTTTGCTGCTAATTCATTCAGTGTCAGACCGAAAGTTGTTTACAAATTCGGCTGGATAATCAGGCCCATAGCTAAATTCCTTTGCAAATTGAAAATAGGAACCGTTGCTAAATGGACAAAAAAAGAAACAGGTCTCAAGAAAAGCGATTATGAGCCGATAAAAGACGATAAAGTAATCGACTATATAATTTCACTCATTCAGAATCTTTACGGCGGAGATGCCCCTTATTCCCCTGATTCTGCCAAATATAAAATCACAATGGGATTAATGAGCATTATTGATTCATTGCTTGATACCCTTGGAATCAAAATCAGAAAAATTCTTAAAGTTGCCGACAGCGTTTCAGAGCTTGTAGAACCGTTAGTATTCAACAGCGGACTTCCCGACCATAATGTTACTTTACCACTTTATGCAACAAAGGAAGAAATCGAAAAAATCAAACCAAACATCAAATCAACAGTAAAAAAGAGCAAAAAAGGCTTACCCATTATAATTATTGCTGTGTTATTGATAATTTTGCTCATTCCCTTGCTGCCTGTTGCGTTAATTGCACTTTTGATTGCATTCCTTACTAATAAAGTAAAATATTCAAAAAAATTGAAAGAAGATGTTTAATTGACACGGGAAGAACGACATATTTACATGACCAAAACGCCTGTTAAAAGATTGATCCTCAAACTTGCAGTTCCGACAATAATCAGCATGTTAGTAACATCAATCTACAACATGGCTGACACCTATTTTGTGAGTCACATATCAACGGAGGCTTCAGCCGCAGTTGGCGTTACTTATTCAATTATGGCTATGATTCAAGCTATCGGTTTTACTCTCGGAATGGGAAGCGGAACGTATGTTTCAAGACTTCTCGGCATGAAAGAGTACGACAAAGCACAAAGAACCGTTTCAACTGCTTTTTTCACAGCAATTATTTTTGGTGCTCTTCTTTGTATCTGTACGCTGCCGTTTTTAAGCAGTTTTGTGACAGCACTTGGTGCCATTGACAGCGTTAAACCCTACGCAGTAGATTATGCAAAATATATTTTAATCGGCGCGCCGTTTATGACTGCATCTTTCGTTCTTAACAATCAACTGAGAGCACAGGGAAACGCTTTGTTCTCAATGATCGGAATTTCAACAGGCACAGTTCTTAACATCATTTTAGACCCTTTAATGATTTACTACATGAACATGGGTGTTTCGGGTGCAGCATTGGCTACAATAATCAGCCAGTTTATAAGTTTCTGTCTGTTGCTGATTTTCACAAATGTACGAAAATCAGCAATCAGCGTAAAATTTTCAAATTTCAGACCGTCACTTGAAATCTACAAAAATATTCTCCATTCAGGTCTGCCGTCGTTCTGCAGACAAGGTCTTGCAAGTGTATCATCAATTATTCTCAATGTAGCTGCGGGTCCGTTCGGTGCAGCGGCACTTTCAGCACTTTCCATAGTGAACAAGTATATGCTGTTTATTCATGCAGGTCTTATTGGCTTCTGTCAGGGATTCCAGCCCGTTTCAGGCTTTAATTTCGGTGCTAAGAGATATGACAGAGTCAGAAGTGCATTTAAGTTTTGTCTGACAGTAGCAATAATTCTTCTCTCTTCTCTCGGAGTTGTTTCCTTTATCATGGCACCTCAGATTATGGAATTTTTCAGGGAAAACGACAAAGAAGTTATCGAAATCGGAACGCTTGCCCTCAGATTTCAGAGCCTTGCACTCCCCTTCCAGGCATGTGCAATGATGTCGCAGTTCCTGTCACAATCAATAGGCTACGGCGGCAGAGCATCAATTGTAGCCATGGGCAGACAAGGTCTGTTCCTGATTCCCCTGTATCTGATTCTGTCAAGCACAATAGGACTTTTAGGACTCCAGATGTCACAGGCAATTTCAGACTGCCTGACATTTATAGTTTCAATTTTTGTTACTGTGAGTGTTCTGAAAAAGCTAAAAGAATTAGAGAAATAACATGAGTAAAAATCCCTCGCCTTTAAAGACGAGGGATTCTTTGTTAGTCATCAAGATTTTCGAAGTATCCGACTATGTAATTTAATGCTTTTTCACATTTGTATATTGGTTCGGGGTCTTCTGAAACATCAGCAAGTCTTTCACGTGCGTTTTTGAAAGTTTCAATTGCATCATCAATCAGATTAACTTCTGCTATATATCTGCTGTATGTGCCAAATTCTTCTTTATGGGCATCCAAAAGCTTTTTCACTTCATCAAGGCAAACCAGTGCATCATCAAGTTTTGCACGGGCCTGAGTACCGTTTTCTACAATTGTTGCATATTTTTGCGAATCAATACCATCTGCAAGAAGTACCGCTGCATCATAAGCCAGTACAAGAGCTTTTTCATAGTTATCGTTTATCTTCTCAAGGTCTGTGTCAAAATCAAACTCAGCACAATTAACCTTAAGTTCTGCAGAAGCATCGTTATATTCAAACTTGAGTGTTCCCATACCGGGTGCAACTCTGTAAATAATCAAAGCAAGTTCATTTTCTGTAGACTTTTCTTCATCAACATCATATAAAAACTTACATTCGCTAAAGAATTTTTCAAGTTCAGCTTCAGAATATTTGTCTACATCTGAAATTTCAAATTCATCAATATAAATTTTCAGTGCATCTTCATTGTTAATGTTTTTAAAAGATAATGTAACAGGAATTTCTTCATAATGGTTGGTAAATGTAACGCTGTCACCTGTCACAAATGAAAGTTCAGGCGGTGCCACATCATTCACAACCATCACTGACGGTGCGGGATTACTGTAGTAAGTTTCACCGTTTACAGTCTTATAAGACTTAATTGTGTAATAGTATGTTTTCCCGGAAACTGCAGTATTATCAAGATAACTTAATGTATTGTTGCTCTTCGTAGTAGTAAGCTTTGTCCAAGTGCCCTTTTTACCTGTTTCACTCCTGTAAATCATGTAACCGATAGTACCAAGAGATTTTGAATAAGTAAGCATAATTCCGTCATCTCTGGGAACAGCCTTAAGATTCTGAGGAACTGAAACATCAAGAATAGTACTCTTGTAAGACTTTGATGCCTGACTGTAATAATTCTTACCATTCACAGTCTTATAAACCTTGAAGCAATAATAATATGTTTCACCGATATTAACTTTTGAATCTGTATACGTTTTTGTTTTATTGTTGTTAATGGTTTTAATTTTTGTCCATGAACCTGCTTTGCCTGTCATACTGCGATAAATAACAACGCCGTTCATTTCCTTGTCAATATCCCATTTAAGAACAACACCTTTGCCGCCGTTACCTACAAGCGTAAATACAGGTCTGGGTATCTGAGTTGACACCTGCCACACAGTGCTCATTCTTGAAACAAGTTTCATTTTATATTCAGGAATGTATTTATAAGATTTTACTGTGTAGTAATATTTCTGGTTCGGCACAACGCTCTTATCAACATAAGAATAAACTCCTGCCTTTGTTGTTGTGAGCTTTGTCCATGTTCCTTTCTTTCCTGAAGGACTTCTGTAAACTAAATACTGATATGTAGAGTCATAGCGTTCACTCCACTCAAGTTTGACCGAAGTAAAATTCACCTCTGATACGCGAAGACTTGGCGCAGCATCAGGATACATAGAATCCATAGCACCGGCACAAACACTCAACGATGAAAGCACTATCATCAAAGTAATAATTACGCATAACATTGATACTAACTTTTTCTTCATAATAATCTCTCCTGTCCTGATATACTTACAAAAAACAAACTGTATTTTATTCAATCATAACACAGATGTCAGAATTTTACAATTAAAAACAGAATAAAATCTTTTAATAATTATTAAAGCAGATTTTCAAAAAGAAAATCTGCTTTAAATTATAAATATTATCTTTCTTCTCTGAAATATGAAAGTCCGAGACTTGCGGGAGGCTGATGTTCTTTTTTCTTACGCATGCTTGTTATAATAAGAACAACGATTGTTACAACATACGGAAGCATCTTGAAAAGCTCCTGTGTTTCTGTGCCAAGACCCTGAATATAGTTGTTTGCATTGCAAAGAGCTCCGAAAAGAAATGAGCCTACTATCGCAGTTGAAGGCTTCCAAAGAGCGAAAATTACAAGTGCAATCGCCATCCAACCTCTGTCACCGAATGCGTTGTTTGACCATACACCGTTCGCGTATGACATAACATATTGAAGTCCGCCGAGACCTGCAATCGCACTGCCGATACATGTTGCAATATACTTATACTTGATTACATTGATACCTGCCGCATCTGCTGTTGCGGGATTTTCACCGACAGAACGAAGGTTAAGTCCAACACGTGTACGGTTAAGTACAATAGCAACCACAATAGCAATTATAATCGCAAGGTATGTAAGAAAATCGTGAGAAAGGAAAATTTCTCCGACATCGCCAAGCGCTTCTGCAAAGGGAAGTTTCTTTGAAAAGAAATTACTTGTGTTTGTAAGTGTAATTGAAGGCATATCACTGTCTGTAAGTTTTATAAGTGAACCACCAAAGAAGTTTCCGAGACCAATGCCGAATGTTGTAATAGCAAGACCTGTAACGTTCTGATTTGCTCTGAGAGTAACTGTGAGAAAACTGTATACAAGCCCCATCAGAACTGAGCCTGCTATAGCACAAATAAGCGGGATAGCAACAGCAAGAAAACCGTTCATATTTTCTATATCGTTACCGCAAGAATTTTCATAAAGGAAAGAACCTATAACACCGCTGATTGCACCAACATACATTATTCCGGGAATACCAAGATTAAGATGTCCCGATTTTTCTGTTACAATTTCACCAGTGGAACCATAAAGGAGAGGCACACCAAGAAGTATGGCACGGCAAATAAATTGAACTATCATGCTACACCCTCCTTTTTATGGGAATGACGAAATTTAATGGAATAATGAATAAGGAATTCACAACCAACAACACACAAAATAACCACACCAACAACGATATCTGCAAAAGAAGCATTAAGCATACATGTGTCTGCAACTTTTGCTGCCCCCAAACGAAGGAAACATATAACGCCGGTCATCAGAACCATAATAAACGGATTAAACTGACCCAGCCACGAAACCATGATTGCCGTAAAGCCTTGACCGCCCACCGTATTGGTATTGATTGAATGGTCTGTACCTGCAACAAGAAGCATACCGGCAATGCCGCAAAGAGCACCTGAAATTAGCATGGTGCGTATAATAACCTTTTTAACATTGATTCCTATGTATCTTGCAGTATTCTGACTTTCACCTACAACGGAAATTTCATATCCGTGTTTACTATACTTAAGGTAAACATACATTAGCACAGTAATCAATGCAGAAATAAGAACATTTATAAGATATCTGTTATCGCCTATTACAGGTAAATTACCTTCAGAAACAGGCTGAATAACATTTGAGCCTCCGCCGACAATGTAAACATAATATGCAACTATCTGAGTTGCAATATAGTTCATCATAAGAGTAAAGAGTGTTTCATTAGTATTGAAAAATGCTTTAAACACTGCAGGAATAAATCCCCAAATTGCTCCTGCGAGAACACTTGCAGCTAAGATCACTACGAGAAGCACGCCGTAAGGAAGAACATCTCCAAGTTCTATCATACATATCATGGAAGCAAGCCCGCCTATAAGAGCCTGTCCTTCAGCACCGCAGTTCCAGAATTTCATTTTGAAAGCGGGAGTTAAGGCAAGTGCAAGACAAAGAAGAATAGCTATCTCCTGAAGATATTTCCACAACATTACAGTTGAGCCTTTTTCAAGACTGCCGAAAACACCGCGATACATAATTTCAAATGTTTCGAAAAGACTTCTTTCTGTCAGTATCATTGAAAGACAGCCCATAAGAAAAATCGAAATGAAAATGGTTGCAATACGTATGAGCCATGCTTTCCATAATGCCATATCATCACGCTTTACAATGTGAATGAACGGTTCACGCTGATGTTTAACAATTGATTTTTCAGTCATTGGTGTTCTCCTTTCCGTCTTCTCCGGACTTTGTCATAAGAAGACCTATTTCCTCTTTTGTAGTATTACGGGCATCTACAATACCTGTAATTCTGCCTGAGCCTATTACAAGAATTCTGTCACAAAGTTCCACAAGAACATCCAGATCCTCGCCAACAAAAATAATAGAAACGCCTTTTTCTTTCTGTTCATTCAGAAGGTTATAAATCGTGTAAGACGAGTTGATATCAAGTCCTCTGACAGGATAAGCTACCATAAGAACAGAGGGAGCAGCCGCAATTTCGCGACCTACAAGAACCTTCTGCACATTACCGCCTGAAAGACGGCGAACGGGAGTATTCGCACCGGGTGTGACAACTTCAAGGTCGTGGATAATCTTCAGAGCAAGGTCTTTCGGTGCCTTTCTCTCGAGAAAAACGGGACCGCCTTTCTGATAGCTTCTGAGCATCATATTGTCAACAATATCCATGTTGCCCACAAGTCCCATGCCAAGTCTGTCTTCGGGAACAAATGAAAGGCGTACACCCATATCTCTTATCTGTACCGGTGTTTTATCACGCAGATTTTCTTCTTTTCCCGTTTTAGGGTCAAAATAGCAAATTTCACCGCTTGTCAGATGCTGAAGACCTGCAATTGATTCAAGCAATTCCCTTTGACCTGAGCCTGCAATACCTGCAATACCAAGAATTTCACCGCTTTTAGCAGTAAAAGATATATTGTCAAGAATTTTTGTGCCTTCTCTGTCAACACAGGAAATGTTTTTCACACAAAGCCTGTCCTCTGAATTACAAGGCTCTGACCTTTCAATGTTAAGCTCGATTTTCTTGCCTACCATCATTTCAGTAAGCTCACTCTCAGTTGTTTCAGCAGTGTTGACCGTGCCTACATATTCACCTTTTCTCAGAACTGCTACTTTGTCTGAAAGAGAGAGCACCTCGTGAAGCTTGTGAGTAATTATAATAATTGATTTTCCATCATCACGCATACGGCGTAAAATTGTAAAAAGCTTTTGGGTTTCCTGAGGAGTAAGAACGGCAGTAGGCTCATCGAGGATGAGAATATCTGCTCCTCTGTAAAGCACTTTGATAATCTCAACTGTCTGCTTTTCAGAAACAGACATAGAATAAATTTTCTTTTCAAGGTCTATTTCAAAGCCATACTGCTCACAGATCTTTTTAATTTCCTTGGTGGAATTTTTCAGGTTGTATTTACCGTCATTTATACCAAGAACGATATTCTCTGCCGCAGTAAAAACATCAACAAGCTTGAAGTGCTGATGAATCATACCTATTTTGTACAAAAAAGCGTCTTTCGGTGAAGATATAATTACTTCTTCCCCATTGACAAAAATCTGTCCCTCATCAGGAAAATAGATACCGGAAATCATGTTCATCAATGTTGTTTTTCCGCTGCCGTTTTCACCAAGGATAGAAAGTATCTCTCCCCGGTATGCGGTGAGATTGACGTTTTTGTTGGCAACAACCTTTGTTCCGAATCTTTTCGTGATATTTTTCAACTCTATTGCAGGAATATTGTCCATTTTTATCCCCCTTATACTTGAAATTAACAGAATTTAAATATGTTTAATTTCCGAAAAAGCACCGTTATCAATACTCTTTAGGAAATTAAACCCTTATCAAACAACACAAGCGGGCGGAGCAGTTCATGCCCCGCCTGCCTTTGTTTCAGTGATAATTAACCATAGTTTCTGTCGAGAAGAGTGATTCCGTCAATCTCAATATCAAAGTAGGGAGCTGAACGGAATTTAGACTCATAGAATACACCGCTATCAATAACTTCTGTATCAGCTGTGTAGTCTTTATCAGTGTCAACATCAGCCAAATAGCTTGTTAATTTTTCGCCACCAACAGTCCAGTTAGCAGTATCGAATACGTTGATTGAACCATCTATGAGGGCAGCTTTAACTTCTTCAAGTTTCTCTGCTGTGCCTGCTGCTGCAGCTTTTTCGTTGATATCTGTAAGAACAACTGAACCTGTTTCGATTGTGCCTGTCCAGTCAGTATCAATTTCTTTACCTTCCTGAACGCATTTAATCATATACTCGAAATAAGGTGTCCAGTCAATACGTGAAGAAACGATAAATGTGTTGGGACATGCAGAAACGGTTGAACCGTTGTAAGAAACATTGGGAACACCTGCAGTTTCGCAAGCTGTGGGAGCACCCATTGAGTCAGCATGCTGGCTGATAAGTACGCAACCGCCTGCGATAAGAGCCTGTGCTGCTTCCTTTTCGAGCTGCTCGTCATACCATGAACCTGTGAACTTAACATCCATTGTTACGCTGGGACAAACTGACTTTGCACCAAGATAGAAGGATGTGTAACCGGAGATAACTTCAGCAAATGTGAAAGCACCGACATAACCCATCTTTGCTTCTTCTGCTGTGATCTTGCCGTCAGCGATCATTTCGTTGAGCTTCATACCTGCTGCAACACCTGCAAGGTATCTGCCTTCGTAGATTGATGCAAATGCATTGTGGAAGTTAGCAAGACCTGCTGTGTGAGCCTGTGTACCTGTTGCGTGGCAGAACTGAACATCAGGAT
>CAZDQE010000027.1:0-30032 GCA_964507395.1 uncultured Eubacteriales bacterium
CAGCGGCAAATACAAAATCGAAAGCACACGGTCGCTTGTTATGAACGAGAGATGGAACAGTAAGGACCTGCCCAAGGTAAGAAGAATCAGGCTTATAAATATGCTTGATACCGCCAGCGGTCCCGAAAGTGTCGAAACAGGAAACATTTCCTACTATTTTCAGGATATGAGTAACGGAAGTTATGTGAGAAAAAATGTTCAGGTTCATGAAACTCTTATGACGAACCTTGTTTTCCTCGGCATGAATTCAAATAATGAGCATCTGCAGAAAGCAGAGGTGCGACAGGCAATTTCACTGCTGATTCCCAAGGAAACAATAGTTGAAGAATCATATCTCGGCTACGGCGAAATTGCCGATACACCGTTCTTCCCCGGATGGAAGGAGCTTGATGAGATAAGACTTGCCGACAAAAGCGAAGGACTTATTGAGGCGACGGAGCTTCTGAGCAGTGCAGGATATTCAAGAAGTGACAACGATGTCCTTGCGAAAATTATGAGACTGAGAATTATTGTAAATGACGATAATCCTTTTAAAATTTCTGCGGCAGAAAATATTGCAAGTGAGTTGAAAAGTGTCGGCATTGACGCAGTCGTTGAAGAATTGCCCTTTGACTCATTTGTGGGCAGATTGCAGAGAGGGGAATATGAGCTTTATGTCGGAGAAACAAAGCTCAGTAAAAACATGAGTCTTTCATCCTTCTTCTCATACGGCGGCGGAGCCTCATACGGCATTGATACAAATTCAAAAATAGTTTCTGTCTATAACGATTGCTTAAGCGGAAAAGTTACTCTTCAGAGATTTGTTGATTACTTTGATGTTGCAGTGCCCTTTGCACCGATATGTTTCAGAAGCGGTATCGAGATGTACACAAACGAGCTTAATGTAGAAAAATTCGGTACTGTAACAGACAGGTTTGAAAATATTTATTCTTGGTATTATTGAGTGGTAGTTTTTTATGGTTAATATAGTTTACGGAAAAGCGGCATCGGGTAAAACCGATTATGTGAATGGTATCCTCGCATCTCTCGCAAAAGAGGGATGTGAGGATTTATTGCTGATTGTGCCTGAACAGTTTTCTTTTACGGCAGAAAGAGCCATGCTGGAAAGGCTTGGGCCTGTAGATTGCAACAGGGTTGAGGTCGTTATGAGCTTCAGCCACATTGCGGAAACTGTCAGAAAAGAATACGGTTCATCAAAGCTGAGAGAAATCGGAGATGCGGAAAAAACTCTTTTAATGAGCATGGCGATAAATCAGGTTAAAGACAGAATTGAATTTTTTTCACGCAGAGTAGGTTCAAAAGGTTTTGTGGAGGAGATGATTTCTCTTTGCGACGAGTTCAAGCAGAACTCTCTTTCTCCTGAAAACGCCCTTGAGTTTTCAAGAGGACTTGAAAGCAGATCTCTCAGCAGAAAACTTTCGGAGGTATCGCTGATTTTAGAAAGCTATGATGCACTTCTCAGAAACAGATTCAGCGACCCCTTTGATGTTCTCACAAGACTTTATGAGGTCCTGGGTGAATACGTTTTTTTCGAAAATAAAACAGTTGTTATTGACGGCTTTTACAGCTTTTCAAGGCAGGAGATAAAAATTATCGAGAGAATTTTCTCTCAGGCAAAGGATGTTTTCGTTACTGTATGTACAGATGAAATTTATTCTGACACGGAAGAGGACTATGACATTTTTGCATATCCCAGAAAAACTGCAAGAAATCTGATTGAAATTGCAAAGAGATACAACAGAGAAGTAAGGGCAATAAAAACTGAGCGCGCAGACGGGAGGTTTTCAGAGGAGCTTAACTTTTTAGAGGAAAATATTTTCCGTACAGAAAAAGAAAAATTCGATGGTAAGACTGAGAAAATCGAAATCATCAGTGCGAAGAATATTGAGAATGAGTGTCGGTTCGCAGCACTTACAATAAAGAAACTTTTGTACGGCGGCAAGGTGAGAAGCCGTGATATTGCCGTTGTTTCAAGAAACGGCGAAAATTATGACATTGAGGTTAAGGAAGCACTTGAAAAATACGGTATTGCGGTTTTCTCAGATAAGCTTCAGCGCGTAAAAATTCAGCCTCTTTGTACTTATATTCTTGCATCTCTTGAAATTGCAGCCTACGGCTTCAGTACATCGCGTGTGATGAAGGCATTGAAAACGGGACTTACCGATTTGACTACGGAAGAAGTGTCACGTCTTGAAAATTATGCTCTTATGTGGGGGATGAGCGCCCGATTTGACCGTGAATGGAAAGAAAACCCAAGAGGCTTCGGCGAGGAAATGCTCAAAACAGATGAGATAGAATTGGCAGAGCTTAACCGTCTGAGAAAAATTGCATCAGAGCCTTTGGGGAAATTCAGGAAAAGTTTTTCTGAGGGAATTTCAGGAAGAGAAGCAGCAGAAGAAATTTACAGACTTTTAATGACCGTCCATGCTGATGAAAACCTTAAAAAAATTGCAATATCCCTTGAAGACAGAGGCGAAGAGGAGCTTGCTCTCGAACAGGAAAGAATATGGGAAAGGATAATTGAGATTCTTGATTCTTTTGCTGAGGTTGTAGCCGATGATAAAAAAGACAGTGCGGAAATTTATGATTTGTTTGATGCGATAATTTCAAACGAAGAAATAGGTGTTCTTCCTCAGGGACTTGACGAGGTGCTTGTAGGAAATGCAGAAAGAACACGTGTGTCTTCTCCGAAAATCGTATTTGTTGTAGGCGCAAACGAAGGTGTGTTCCCCGCAACTCCGCGTTCATCAGGAATTTTCAGCGACAGGGAAAGAAATGTTCTTCTTTCAGGAGGACTTACTCTTAACGCACCTGTAATTGACAGGATTCTTGAGGAAAGGTTTATTGCTTACCACACTCTTTGCAGTGCGTCCGAAAAGGTTTATGTTTCTTACCCTGCAAGAAGTGTTTCAGAGGAATTGTTCCCGTCTGAAATTATAAGTGAAATTAAATCTGTTTTTCCCGGGTGTACGGTTACTGATGCAGAAAAAACAGATGTGTACGGCTATGTTTTCAGCGAGGCTACGGCTTTTGATGCAGTGGCTGAAACGTGGAAAAGTGACGATGAAAAAACAAATGCACTGAAAAAATATTTTTCGGAAAAAGAGGAGTATTCAGGAAAAACAGCGGCACTTGAAAAGTATCTCAGCAGAGAAAAAATCTCAATCAAAGATTCTTCGGTGGCTAAAAAGCTTTTCGGAGAAAAGATGTTCCTTTCTGCCTCAAGAATAGAAACATACTATAAATGCCCCTTCGAATATTTCTGCAAATTCGGACTTCGTGCGAAGCCTGAGGAAAAGGCTGAAATAAATCCGAGACAAAGGGGAACCGTTGTTCACCATTGCCTTGAAATGCTCATAAAAAAGTACGGTCTTGATGCTCTCAAAAAAATGAAAAAAGAAGAGCTTCAGAAAATTATTTCCGAACTTCTTGCAGAATATGCCGAGACCTCAATGGGCGGTACGGAAGGAAAATCCATGCGATTTGATTTTCTTTTCAGCCGTTTTGAAAAAACGGTTTATGAGCTTATTCTTCAGATTATCGAAGAGTTTTCCGTCAGTGATTTTGTACCCTGCGGTTTTGAACTGAAAATTGATAAGGATTCTCCCGATGTACCTCTTTATGAAATTGAGCTTGAAAGCGGTAAAATTTTTGTAAGGGGCTCCGTTGACCGTGTTGATATTATGGAAAAAAACGGTGAGAAATATATACGTGTGGTAGACTATAAAACAGGCGGCAAGGATTTCAAGCTTTACGAGGTGCTTGAGGGCATCAATATGCAGATGCTTATTTATCTTTTTGCAATTCAGGAAAACGGCAAAAATATTTATGAAAATGCTACGCCTGCAGGTGTTCTTTACAAGCCTGCAAAATTCGGTCAGCTCAAGGCAAAGCGTTACGCGTCTGATAAAGAGATAGAAAAGGAAAGAAAAAAAGACGGTAAATATTCAGGGCTTATTCTGGCTCAAGAGGATGTAATTTTCGGCATGGATAAGGAAATGAGCGGCGACATTATCGGCGTGAAGATTACTGAAAACAATGATAACACCGTTACCTTCAAGGGCTCTGTTGCAACACTTGCACAGATGGGAAAACTGAAGGAGCAGGTTGACAGAATCATTGCGGGAATGGGTAATGCTCTTCACAGGGGAGAGGTAGAAATTCTGCCCTTTGAGCATGGCTCAGATAAGGCCTGTACATTCTGTGATTACAAGGATGTGTGCATGAGACAGGACGGGGATGCAAGCCGTCAGAGCATACCTCTGAAAAACGAGGAAATATATGAAATTCTGGAAAGTGAGGACAGTGAAAATGGCTGATGTAAATTGGACGCCTGCCCAGCGTAATGCAATAGACGCAAGGGACGGAACTGTTCTTGTTTCCGCGGCGGCAGGGTCAGGTAAAACTGCGGTTCTTGTCAGACGTGTTATCGAAATGATAACCGATGACAAAAATCCGTGCTCTGTTGATGAACTGCTCATTGTAACGTTCACAAAGGCTGCAGCGGCTCAGATGAAGGAAAAAATCAACGAAAAACTGGCAGAGCTTATCAGAGATGAAAAAAATCTCAAAAGAAAAAGCTACTTGATCCGCCAGCAGATGCTTCTTAAATGTGCAAGAGTTTCCACGATCGACAGCTTCTGCAGTGAAATAGTAAAACAGAATATTCAGGCAGTACCTCTTGACAGCAACTACAAGCTTCTTGATGAAAGTGCGATGAACATGATTCAGGATGAAGCGTATGAGGCTGTTGCTGAAGAATTCTACGGTACGGGAGATAAAACTTTTCTTCTTCTTGCAGATATGTTTACAAAAGCAAATGACGATAAGCTTCTTAAGGAGCTTGTTCTGAGTCTTTATGCTTTTGCCTGCTCTTATAAAAATCCGAAAAAATGGATTGAAGATATTGATAAAAAATTCAGAAACGATAAAACAGATTTTACAAACCCTTATGCGGTAACTCTTGTGAACAATCTGAGAAGTGATATTATCTATTGCAGGACTCTTGCACAAAAGGCGTATGAAATCGCATCTGAAGATGAAATGACGTTTAATGCGTATAAGGCTGCACTTTTTTCAGATATTGAAATGTTTGATTCTCTTCTTGAAAAGCTTCCTGAAAATTTCACTGAGGAAAACCTGGATGACGCTATAGAATTCATTGTTTCATCTTCATTTGTAAGACTGGGAAGTCTGAAAAGGGGCTACACTTCAGAGCAGGCAGATGCAGTTAAGGTTATCCGCGGCGAATATAAGGAATGTTACGGCAAAACGGCGGAAACGATGCAGGTTTCATCCTCCGATAACAAAAGAGACGTTGAAATTCTTTCTCCCGTTATTGAGAAGCTGTCAGAGTTTACTCTTGCTTTTTTTGACAGATTCAAGGCTCTTAAAGTTGAGCGAAACTGTGCCGACTTTGATGACGTTCTCCACATGGCTCTTGACCTTCTCATTTATGAAGAAAACGGAGAAATCAAAAAGACGGAGCTTGCTGAAAATTATTCAGAGGAATTCAGAGAAATCCTTATTGACGAATATCAGGATACAAACGAGGCTCAGGACATTCTTTTTAATGCGATTTCAAAGGACGGAAACAACCTTTTCTTCGTAGGTGACGTTAAGCAAAGTATTTACGGCTTCAGAAAAGCTATGCCTGCTATTTTCCTTAAAAAGCGTAAAGAGTTTGCTCAGTTTGATGAAAAAAATCCTGTCTATCCGGCAACGATTACTCTTGATATGAATTTCAGAAGCGAAAGAGATGTTACTGATTTTGTAAACTTCGTTTTCTCTCAGCTTATGAGCGAGGGTGCAGGCGAAATCGAATATGATGAGAGAGAATCGCTCAAAGCCAATAAGCCTTACAGTGACAGGGATGAAGCTTCCTGCGCAGTTCATATCATTGACAAATGTATTCTTGAAGAAACAGAGGCTCCTCTTGCTGAGGCACTTCACATCGGAAGTGAAATCAAAAGGCTGAAAGAAAAAGGTCTTTACGATTTCGGAGACATAGCAATACTTGTGAGGACGAACAAGAATATACCGCTTTTTGTGCAGACACTGAATGACATGGGAATCAATGCTCATGCAGATGAAAGCACTAATCTTTTTGAAACGGAAGAAGTCAGAACTGTGATGTCACTTGTGAAGGTTATTGATAATCCTGTGAGAGATATTCCGCTCCTTGCTGTTATGATGTCACCCGTATTTGCATTCAGTGCAGATGAACTTTCTGAAATCAGAGTTGAAACGAAAGGCGGAAGCTTTTACCATGCAGTTAAAACTTCTGCTGAAAAGGGAAATGAAAGATGTAAAGCTTTTCTTGATAAGCTTGATTCCTTCAGGCTTGTTTCTCAGACGGTTACTCCGGGAGAGCTTATAAGACATGTTCTTAACGAAACAGGCTACAAGTCAATCGTGCTTTCGATGGACAGAGGAAACAAACGTCAGGAAAATCTTGAAATTCTCAAATCATTTGCAGATGCCTTTTCAGAGGAGAATAATGTAGGTCTTTCAGGCTTTGTAAGACAGGCAGAGAAGATGGAAAAATCATCTTCCGTAAAAGGCGCTTCTTCTTCATCGGGCACCGAAAACTCTGTTGCCGTTATGACGATTCACAGAAGCAAGGGACTTGAATTTCCCGTTTGCTTCGTGGCGGAAGCAGAACAGAGATTCAGTACAAGGTCGCTTACAAATGATTTGCTTGCTCACCCGCAGAGCGGTGTGGGAATCGTTGGTATTGACACTGACAGAATGATCAAGTATGAAACCTTAAGCCGTACAGCAATCAAGCTCGACAAGATTTTTACCGATTTGTCGGAAAACATGCGAGTGCTGTATGTTGCGATGACGAGAGCCAAGGAAAAGCTGGTAATCGTAGGCGCACCGTCAGATTATGACAAGCTGATGAAAAAAGCGGCGGTTATGGCTTTTGGCGAAAAGATAGATCCGGTTGCCGTGAAAATGGCTTCAAGCTATCTTGAATGGATAACTGCAGCAGCAATGAGACACCCTGACAGTGTATGGATGCGCGTGAAATCGGGTGCACTCTGCCATGAAAAACTGAAAGCAGATTTCAGCCTTGATGTCCGACTTGTCACCGAACTTCCTCAGACAGATGAAAATGAAACCGAAGAAATTTCTTCTCAGGAAATCGACCTCAGATATTACGAAGAGGTAAAGGAGAGGAATTCATTTGTTTATCCTTATTCACGGCTGTCGGGCGTTCTTGCGAAGCGAGGAGCGTCAACTGCCTTCAAGGAAACAGTTGACAGGGAATTTTTTGCATCTGACAGACCTGCCTTTATGAATAAAACTTCTCTTACTGCAGCAGGCAGAGGAACCGCGATGCATCTGTTTATGCAGTTTTCTGATTATGAGAAGGCTAAGGAAGATATGGAAACGGAAATTTCAAGGCTTCTTGATGAAGGCTTTCTTACAGATGTTCAGGCAGAAAGTCTTGACAGGAAAAAGCTTCGTAATTTCTTCTCCTCCCCCCTTTACAGAAGAATCTCGGAATCTGAAAAAGTGTACAGAGAGAAAAAATTCATTATCGGCATGGCACCTTCTGTTTTTGATGAAAACCTTAAAGGTGTTCATGAAGATGAAAGGGTAATTGTTCAGGGTATTCTTGACTGTGCCTTTGAGGAGGACGGGGAAATTGTTATCGTTGATTATAAAACCGACAGGGTATCCTCACCTGAAGTTCTGCGTGAAAGATACAGCGGTCAGCTTGGAATTTACAAAAAGGCAGTAAGGGAATGTTTGGGCAAAAACGTTAAAGAAACCCTTCTTTACTCCTTCAGTCTTGAAACAACTGTCAAAATCTAAAAAAATTTCAAAAAACAGTTGCATTTTGTTTTGATTTGTGTTAATATAACCATTGTTGTAATACGCTAAGAAATGAAAGAGGTGACAAAAATGAAGGAAGGACTCCACCCCAATTATCAGGAAACTGAAATCAAATGTGCTTGCGGCGCAGTTTATAAGACTTGTTCAACCAAGGCTGACATGCGTGTAGATATTTGTTCAAGCTGTCATCCGTTCTTCACCGGAAGACAGAAACTTGTTGATACAGGCGGACGTGTAGACAGATTTAAGAAGCGTTTCAATCTTGACAAATAATGAAGCAGTTTATTTAACAGAAGATAACGGCAGACAATGAAAGTTGTCTGCCTTTTCTGTGTTTCAAAGGAGAGCCAGATATGCAGAGCTATAAAACGGTATCGAAATGTTCATCGGATGAATTTATCGAAAAAAAATCGAGGTTTATCGGTTATGTAAAGCCTGTTGAGACGGCAGAAGAGGCAATGGCCTTTGTAAATGAAATAAAACAGAAGCACTGGGATGCAACTCATAACGTTTACGCCTATGTTCTGAGAGATATGATGACAAGACGTTACAGTGACGACGGTGAGCCTCAGGGAACGGCAGGAATTCCTGTCCTTGATGTGCTTCTCAAAGCAGAAGTGGTTGATGTTGCGGTTGTTGCTACAAGATATTTCGGCGGTACGCTCCTCGGTGCAGGAGGCTTGGTGCGTGCATATTCTCATACTGCAAAAATTGCACTTGATGCAGGCGGTGTTGTGACAATGCAGCTTTGTGCCGTAGCCGAGGCAAAATGCGACTATTCCTTTTACGGAAAGCTGCCGACTCTTATTACAGAAGCGGGCGGCAAAATTGATGATACAATTTTTGCCGATGATGTAAAGGTTGTTTTCAGAATTGCAGACGAAAAGCTTTCTTCCTTTAACGAAACGCTGATTGATGTAAGCAACGGCAGATTTCATTCTGAGAAAACAGGAGAAATTTTTTGCGCAATGTAAAAAAATTTGTTTTTCTTAGGGGAAAAAAGGAAAAACAGTTGTATATATAAGTGAAGGTATGTAAAAAGAGGGGGGTTGCAAATGGAGAAAACTATCAGAGAACGCACGGCGGAAATCGAGCATCAGACCTTATCACAGTATGCTTCCTTTTCAGACGAAACAAAAGGCAGAAAAAGGGAAGAAGAGCCTTGCCCCGTACGTACTGATTATCAGCGCGACAGAGACAGAATTATTCACTCTTCTTCGTTCAGACGCCTTAAGCACAAAACTCAGGTTTTTTTATCTCCTGAGGGAGATTACTACAGAACGCGTCTTACCCACACTCTTGAGGTATCACAGATTGCCCGTACTATGGCAAGGGCACTGCGTCTTAATGAGGACCTGACAGAGGCAATTGCTCTCGGTCACGACCTCGGACATACTCCCTTCGGTCACGCAGGCGAAAGAGCACTGGACGCTATCGCACCTTTCGGCTTCAAGCATTACATACAGAGCGTGAGAGTTGCCGATGTTATCGAAAAGGACGGCATGGGACTGAATCTGACGGAAGAAGTTCTCAACGGTATTCTTTGCCACACGAAAGGCGAACAGGCATTTACTCTTGAGGGCAGACTTGTCCGGCTTGCCGACAGAATCGCATATCTTAACCACGATATCGACGATGCGGAGCGTGCAGGTGTTATGAGTGAGAAGGACATCCCCAAGGATATAAGGGATACTCTCGGTTACAGCAAATCAAAGAGAATCAATACGCTTGTTATGTCAGCGATAAATTGCAGTGCAGACGACATTATTCTTGACAGCGGTATAAAGGAAGCCTTTGATGAGCTTCATGAGTTTATGTTTGAAAATGTATACACCAATCCCGTTTGCAAGGGCGAGGAGCACAAGGCGGTGGACATGCTCCAGAGACTTTACGGATATTACCTTAAAAATCCGGACAAGCTCTCAGACGAAATGGTAAAAATAATAGAAAACGAAGGCATCGAAAGAGCCGTTACAGATTATATAGCAGGCATGACAGACCGCTATGCAGTCAAAGTTTTTGACGATTTGTTTGTGCCGAAATCATGGCTTAATTAAAGGGAACCTCTAAAAACCCCTTGCACGAAATTATGTTTGCTCTTTTTCCGTCATATGCACCAAAAATTCTTGTTAATGCGACAGCATAAACTTCAAATTTTTAGCACATCTGACGAAAAAATTTCTAAACATATTTTATACAATAGGTTTTTAGAAGTCCCCTAAAAAATACGAGGAGAGTGAACACATGGCGATAAATGATGCTTTTTTATCTGATTTAAAGGCACGTACTGATATTATGGACCTTATATCGTCATATGTTTCTCTTGATTCAAGAAGACAGGGGCGGACTCATAAGGGCCTTTGTCCCTTCCATAATGAAAAAACGCCGTCCTTCATGGTTTATGAGGATACACAGTCTTTTTACTGCTTCGGCTGCGGAGCAGGAGGAGATGCAATAACCTTTACCATGAAGATTGAAAACCTAGATTATATTGAGGCGGTAAAGCTTCTTGCAGAGCGTGCAGGTCTTTCAATGCCGCAGGACGGCTATGACGACAGCATGACTCAGAAGAAAAACAGAATTTTAGCAGCGAACAGAGAAGCGGCAAGATTTTTCTATTCCTGCCTTGTTGATGAGAAAAATTCCCATGCTCTCAATTATTTTCTCAACAGAGGACTGACTCCTCAGACAATTAAAAAATTCGGACTCGGATATGCGCCTGATTCATGGGATTCGCTTATAAAGCACATGCGTTCAAAGGGATTTTCCGCAGAGGAGCTTTACGAAGCAGACCTTGTGAAGAAAAGCACAAAAAACGGCGAGAGATTTTACGATAATTTCAGAAACCGTATGATGACACCGATTATTGACATAAGAGGCAATGTTATCGGCTTCGGCGGAAGAGTTCTTGACGATTCAAAGCCAAAATACATCAATACGGCAGACACTCCGGTTTATAAAAAAAGCCATGAGGTTTTTGCCATGAATTATGCTAAAAACGCAAAAGAGGATTTCCTGATTGTAGCCGAAGGCTATATGGATGTTATAGCTCTTCATCAGGCAGGCTTTACGAATGCCGTTGCCTGTCTGGGTACTGCGCTGACAGCAGAGCAGGCAAGGCTTATGAAGAGATATACTGACGAGGTGGTTCTCTCTTATGACTCAGACGAAGCAGGTCAGAAGGCAACAAAAAGAGCAATGCAGATTTTTACATCTTCAGGACTGAAGGTGAGAGTTCTTCAGCTCAGAGGAGGTAAGGACCCTGATGAAATCATCAAAAAACACGGCAGGGAAAGGTTTCAGTCTCTTCTTGACGGGGCTGAGAATGATACAGAGTTCAATATTATAAAAATAGCTGAAAAATATGACCTTTCCACATCTGACGGAAAAATGAACTTTCTTAAGGAAACAGCTCAGTTTCTTGCGACACTTTCAAGCCCTGTTGAGAGGGAAACCTATTGCTTGAAGCTGGCTTCCATGACAGATGTTACGGCAGATGCCATACGGCAGGAGGTTAAGAGAAATCTTTCCGCTGTCAGGAAGAAAGAGAAGAAGGAGCTTTATTCAAGAGCAAGAAATCTTTCAAGCGGCGCAGAGGACAAGATAAATCCTGATAAGAAAAAATTCCGCAAAGAGGCAATGGCTGAGGAAATTATCATTACCACGCTTTTCAGAAATCCTGATTTCTACAGGAAGCTGAAAGAAGAGCTGACATCCGATTTGTTCTTCACCTCGTTCAACCGACGGGTTCTGACGGTGCTTTTGTCTCTTCTTGAAAACGGCAGGGAAATTGATGTTTCATCCTTCAGGGACAGCTTTAGTGCAGATGAAATGGGCAGAATCACATTCCTTTCAGATATCTGCAACGAAGTCAGTGATACTCTCGAGGAATGTAATGAATGTATAGAAATGCTGAAAAAAGCAAAAAATAAAAAATCCTCAGAGGAAGTGTCAGGAATGTCTGACGAGGATTTTGCAGATATGTTCAAAAACATAAAGAAGTAAATTATTTTAGTTTACATAATGTGGAGGAGAAAAAATTATGGAAAACAACACACACGCAACAGAAAAGAAATCACCGCTTAAAGTGCTTCTTGAAAAAGGTAAGGCGGCAGGTAAGCTTTCTACACAGGAAATTGACCAGGCTCTTATGGACCTTGACCTCAGCATTGAAGAGCTTGAGAGCTTCTATGAGACTATTGAAAATCAGAATATTGAGGTTATTGATGACCTTGAGGATATTAATCTTGAATCTCTTGATTTTGAAGACGAGCTGAGCAAGGGTCTTGAAATTGATGCAGTTCCCGGAACTGACCCTAAAAATGCTGCAATGGAAGACCATGTTAAGGTTTATCTTAAGGAAATCGGACGTGTTCCTCTTCTTACACCTGAGGAGGAAATCGACCTTGCAATCAGAATTGCAGAGAATGACCCCAAGGCTAAGAAAAGACTTGCAGAGGCTAACCTTCGTCTTGTTGTAAGTATTGCAAAAAGATATGTCGGCAGAGGTATGCAGTTCCTTGACCTTATTCAGGAGGGTAACTTAGGTCTTATCAAAGCAGTTGACAAGTTCGACTACACAAAGGGCTTCAAATTCTCAACTTACGCTACATGGTGGATTCGTCAGGCTATCACAAGAGCTATTGCTGACCAGGCAAGAACGATCAGAATTCCCGTTCACATGGTTGAAACTATCAACAAAGTCAAAAAGACATCAAGCCAGCTTCTTCACGAAAACGGACGTGAGGCTTCTGCAGAAGAGGTTGCTGAAAAACTGAATCTGCCTGCAGACAAGGTACGTGAAATTATGAGAGTTGCTCAGGAGCCTGTTTCGCTCGAAACACCTATCGGTGAGGAAGAGGACAGCCATCTTGGCGATTTCATCCCCGACGAGGATGCTCTTGAACCTCAGGATGCAGCGTCACGTCTTCTTCTCAAAGAACAGCTTGAAGCAGTTCTCAAAACTCTTACTCCCAGAGAAGCAAAGGTTCTTCGTCTTCGTTTCGGTCTTGACGACGGTCATCCCAGAACTTTGGAAGAGGTTGGTCAGGAATTTGACGTTACACGTGAAAGAATCCGTCAGATTGAGGCTAAGGCTCTCAGGAAGCTCCGCCATCCCAGCAGAAGCAAAAAGCTCAGAGACTTCATGGATTGATTTTCCGAGGGGAATTTTATGAAAAAGGTTTTATCGTTTTTTATGGCATTTCTTATGATTTTTTCATGCCTTTCAGTGAGCGCGTTTGCTGTAAGCGAGGATGAATTTGTTTTTGAAGTGCCTGCAGACAGAGTTGATATGACACAGACAAAAAAGACAGAAGCGGTTTATATCCGTGACCCCTGCATTTTAGTTTACGGCAATAAATATTTCATGTACGGTACAGGTGCGGCGACAAAAGCGGGCTATGGCTGTTACGTCAGTGAGGACCTTGAAAACTGGGCAGGACCTGTCAATGTTTTTGAGGCGGAAAATGCAGAAGATTTTGACGGCATCGGTGACTACTGGGCACCTGAATGTTATTACTATAACGGCAGCTTCTATCTTTTCGCTACATACAAATCGGGTACAACGGGACACCGCGGTGTCAGCATAATGAGAAGTGAAAGTCCTTTAGGACCTTTCACTGAAATTACAGACGGTCACATCACGCCCAATGATTGGGACGCTATTGACGGTACACTTTATATTGACCAAAAGGGTGAGCCGTGGATGATTTTTGTCCATGAATGGACAAGTATGCCCGACGGAATCGGTGATATGTCCTATGCAAAACTCAGTGAGGACTTGACTCATTTTACAACTGAGCCTGTGAAAATGTTTAATGCCGATGACCCGTTCTGGACTGCTAACCGTGTTACGGACGGACCTTGCCCTTACAGAACAAGTGACGGCAGTCTTATTATGATATGGTCAAACAATATCATAAAATCAGGCTATAGCGTTGGTATTGCAAGAAGCTCAAACGGTGAAATCGACGGCAAATGGACTCACGATATATTCCCGCTTTATATGCAAGGAAAGTATCACGAGCTTGACGGCGGTCACGGTATGATTTTTGAAAGCCTTGACGGAAAACTGATGCTTTCAATTCATTCCCCGAATTCAAGCACCGAGGAAAATATGACACATGCAGTTTTCCTTGAACTTGAGGATACCGGCAGAACCATCCGCATTAAAGGCGAGGGCGGTACAATAGAAGATTTCTTTTACAAAATCGGTCAGTTCTTCAGATTCCTCTGGTATAACATTGAGGATTTTGTTGAAGCAGTATTCCAACTGAAATAAGGGAGTGACAACTGATGAAATTTGATTTTACAAATTTAAGTATTCAGGCAAAATCTGCGGATGAGATGAAGGCTGCAGAAATTTTTGCACTTGAAATAGAAAAAAGAACAGGCAGAAAGCCTGAGTTTAAAAATGAAAAACCGATGGTTGTTTTGGCACAGTGCGGTGAAGAAAGACTTCCCCATAAAGACTGTTTTGAGATTGAGCTTGAAGAGGGCGAAATGAAAATATTTGCTCATACTGTCAGAGGTCTCATTTTCGGTATGGGCAAATTCCTGATGAAAACTGTTTATGAAAAGGAAAAAATTACTCTTATTTCTGATATTGCAGGAAAGCACATTCCCGAAAAAAGAATCAGAGGTCATCAGAACGCATACAGAAAAATGCCAAATACATATGATGCCTGGAGTCCTGAACAGTTCCGTGACCATTTCATAAATCTTATGCTTTTCGGCACAAACACAACAGAACTCCTTCCTCCTGAATATCCTGAAACAAAAGACAGCTACAACAGTCTTATGAAGTGGGATATGAAGGAACATATGGAAAAATGTTCTCACTATGCAAACGAACTCGATATGGATGTTTCCCTATGGTATCCCAATGATGACCTTCCCGAAGATGAATCAGCAGAATTACGCCGTGAAACTCTCAAAGATGCAGAAAGAATTGATATTATCTTCCCGCCCGGAGGCGACCCGGGTGATTATCCTGCAGACCAGTTCGTGTCACGCTGTGTTAAAATCATAAAGGAAGTAAGAAAAGTAAAACCTGATGTTCAGATGTGGCCCTCAGCTCAGATGCCAAGGGGTATTCCCGGTTGGGGCGACGCATTTGTGGAAAACATAAACGCAACAGAAGACGGTGTTATCACAGGCGTTATTCAGGGACCGAACAGAGCTATGGAAGTTTATGAATTAAGAAGACGTATTGATTCGCGTTTCCCTCTCAGATTCTATCCCGATATCACTCATAATTTAAGATGTGAATATTCCGTTCAGTACCCGTCAGAGGCCTGGCATTATTCACTTCAGGCAGTCAACAGCCGTGAAAGTGTAAATCCCAGACCTCAGGAATATAAGAGGATCCACTCTATAAAATCACCCTATACGGTAGGCAGTGTTCCCTATTCAGAGGGTGTAACTGACGATGTGAATAAATTCGTATGGGGAAGACTTGAATGGGAAAAAGACCAGTCAATAAAATCAATTCTCGAAGACTATGCAAGACTTTTCTTCCCTGAATTTCCTTCAGCTTATGCTATTGCACAGGCAATTTCAGGTCTTGAATATAACTGGATAGGCGACCCTCTTGATAACCCCAATATCGAAAATACATATACAGCATTCAGAAATATTTTGTCAGCTTGTCCTCAGTTACATGATAACTGGCGTTTCCTTATGCACCTTTACAGAGCAGAGTTCGATTCGCTTGTGTTAATGAGACGTCATTTTGAAACAGAACTTATGGACGAAGCAAGAGAGTATATTTTCAGAAATGATCTTGAAAAAGCAGAAGAAATTCTGTCAACTGATTTTGATGAGGATTACTATGCTCTTCGTAAAGAAATTTTTGAAATCGGCGATAAGCTTTTCGACCTTATCGGTATGCAGACAAGCGTCGAAAGACACGATGCTCTCAGTTGGGAACGCGGTGCGGTTCTTGACCAGATTGACCAGCCTCTCACAAACAGACGCTGGTACTTAAAGAAAATTGCCGAGGCAAAAGAAACCGAAAACGCAAACGAATACATGAAGAAAATCATGCTGAGAAATAAGGTCGATGATGACGAAATGTATTTCTCCTTTGCAGAACACGGCTATGCACCTCTTGATACTGTTCAGAAGCACGGCGAGCCTTACATGAATGTTATCGTCGATAAGCCTGAAAATAAAAATGCAGATATTCCCATGGAGCTTGTAAAATGCTATGACCACTATACACTCAATGCAAACTTAGGCGGTTTTACAGGTGACTGTGACTATAAGCTTATGGTAACTTACCATGCAAGAGATGAAAAGAGAAAAGGTATTCACACCGTTATTGCAAACGGAAAAACTATTTTCTCGGGTGATACATACGGCGGCGAGAGAAATCCTGAGTATGACAAGATGTATCTTGCTCCCGGATTCTTTACTGCAAGCTATATTATTCCCAAAGATGTATTTGTCAACGGTTGCCTTGAATTTGAGATAGGTGAAACAGTTGACGGTATAGAAATCAGCGAATTCAGAATTGTGAAAGTGAAGTGATAAAGTGCTTTCTAAAAAAGTTGAAAATGCACTTCAATATGTTCAGAAGCCCGGACGGTATACGGGCGGAGAGTTTAACAGTGTTATAAAAGATAAAAATAAAATAGACATAAGATATGCCTTTTGTTTCCCTGATACATACGAAATCGGAATGTCACACCTTGGCATGAAAATCCTTTATTCACTTGTGAATGAGAGAAAAGATGCATGGTGTGAAAGGGTTTTTGCTCCGTGGACAGACATGGAAGAGGAAATGCGTAAAAATGACATTCCTCTCTATGCGTTGGAGAGCAGTGACCCCATAAAGGATTTTGATATAATCGGCTTTACAATGCAGTATGAGCTCAGTTACACAAATGTCCTTAATATGCTTGACCTTGCGGGACTTCCCGTTTATGCAAAGGACAGAAAGGCTTTGACTCCCATTGTCATTGCAGGCGGTTCGTGTGTCTGTAACGCAGAGCCGATTGCAGATTTTGTTGATATCACTCTCCCCGGTGAAGGCGAGGAGGTCACAAACGAGCTTATTGACCTTCTCAAAATCCACAAGCAAAAGGGAAGCACTAAGGAAGAGTTTTTAAAAGAGGCTGCGAAAATCGAGGGCGTTTATGTTCCTCAGTTTTATGATGTAAGCTACAATGAAGACGGAACGGTAAAAGAAGTCAAAGCCACAAACGGTGCTCCCGAAAAAGTCAAAAAGAGAGTTGTAAAAAATCTCGATACAATGTTTGCACCGAAAGATTTTATCGTGCCGTTCATTGAGCCTGTTCATGACAGAACGGTTGTTGAAATTTTCAGAGGCTGTATACGCGGCTGCCGTTTCTGTCAGGCGGGATTTCTTTACAGACCTATCAGGGAAAAAAGTCCCTCTGTTGTAAATGAGCAGTGTAAAAAAATCTGCGAAAATACAGGCTACGAGGAAATCTCTCTTTGCTCCCTCAGCACAAGTGACTATACTGGTCTTGAGGATTTGCTTGACAAGCTTTTTGACTGGACACTTGATGAAAAGATAAACATTTCTCTGCCGTCACTGAGAGCCGATAATTTCAGTTCATCAATTGCTGAAAAACTGGCTAAAATCAGAAAGAGCGGTCTTACCTTTGCTGCCGAAGCAGGTACGCAAAGGCTTCGCGATGTTATCAATAAAAATGTTACGGAGGAAGAAATTCTTTCATCTTCAAGAAAAGCTTTCAGCAAAGGCTGGACAGGCGTGAAGCTTTATTTTATGATTGGTCTGCCTACTGAAACTGACGAGGATGTAAAGGCTGTCGCAGAGCTTTCGCAGAATGTTGTGAATGAATATTATAAAAATCCCGATAAACCGAAGGGCAGGGGTGTGAATGTGAACATCAGTGTTGCATCTTTTGTTCCCAAACCCTTTACTCCTTTCCAGTGGGAAGCGCAGGACGACATCGAAACGATTGAATACAAACAGGAGCTTCTCAAAAATTCCGTAAACACAAAGAAAATCAATATCGGCTGGAATAACTCGAAAATGAGTATGCTTGAGGGAGTTTTTGCCCGCGGCGACAGACGTCTTTCTCAGGTTATCTATAATGCTTATAAGCTTGGCTGTAAGTTTGACAGTTGGGATGACCGGTTCGATTTTGACAAGTGGATGCAGGCTTTTGAAACGGCGGGACTTGACCCGAAATTCTATGCCAACAGAAAACGCTCCTTTGATGAGACTTTTCCATGGGATCACATGGACTACGGAATTCCCAAGAAATTCTTTGAAAAGGAAAACAAGAAAGCACATGAGGGTGTGACAACACCGAATTGCAGAGAAAAGTGTAACGGTTGTTCTGCAAATAAGCTTTGCGGAGGTGAATGTCATGAACTCGCTTAGAATCTGGTTTAAAAAAGTGGGCAGGGCAAAATATATCTCTCACCTTGACCTTATGCGCTCAATGACAAAAGCCATAAAACGCTCTGGTCTTAAGGTATGGTATACTGAGGGATTTAACCCCCATGCTTATATTACGTTCCCTCTTCCTCTTTCTCTCGGTATTGAGAGCGAGAGCGAATGTGTTGATATCCGCGTTGAGGACGGAGTTTCCAAATGGGAAGTGAAAGAAAGGCTCTATCCTCAGATGCCTGAGGGGCTTGACCTTATCAGTGTCGAAGAGCCATTCTGTAATGCAAAAGAGATAAGATACGGAAGATATGTAATCACTCTTGACTTTGAAAACGAGGCTGATGCTGAAAGCTTTGCAGTTCTTTCGGAAAAACTTGTTGACGGGAAAAGTCTTGTCTGCGAAAAGAAGGGTAAGCAGGGCAGACACAAGGTTATGAAAGAAGTTGCCCTTGGGGAACATATTTTTAATTTCAAAGCCGAAACAAAGGAAAATGTTCTTGTAATCAACGTTGATTTGTCAGCAGGTAATCCCGTCAATATCGCACCCAATCTTTTAATCGGCGCAATTGAAAAAGAGTCAGAAGTTCTCCCCGTATATAAAAAGTTTGAGAAAAAATGTCTTCTTACAGAAAATTTTGAAATTTTCAGATAAATTTCAAAAAACACTTGATTTTTTTGTTTGCTTATGATATACTATCAAAGCATTTGTATAGGTCTGAATTGATTTGTCCGAATCAACCAGACTGTATTCATTGCCGAAAGACAACGAAGCTGTCGGTCCTCTGCCATTGTAAATGTGTTATGAACGACTGAAAAAAACCAGATTTAGGAGGAAATTAAAATGGACGCACTCAAATTGATTGCACAGGACAGCATTAAGGCTGAAAAACCTGCTATTGAAGTAGGTAACACAGTAAGAGTTCACGTAAAAATCCGTGAAGGTGAAAGAGAAAGAATTCAGGTTTTCGAAGGCACAGTTATCGCAAAACGCGGCAGCGGTGTTTCTGAAACATTCACAGTTCGCCGTATTTCTTACGGTACAGGTGTTGAAAGAGTATTCCCCGTTAACTCACCCAACGTTGCAAAGGTTGAAACAATCAGAACAGGTAAAGTTCGCAGAAGTAAACTCTACTACCTTCGTGACAGAGTCGGTAAGGCTGCTAAGGTTAAAGAGCAGATCGGCTAATCTCTCTCAATATAGGGTTTAGCCCTATAAACTCGATATGGATTTATTGGGGCATGCCTGAATTGAAGCAGGCTTGCCCTTTTCCTTTTATATTTCAACATTTCTAAGGAAAATAATGTCATGAACAAGCGTACTGAGGAAAAAACCGTATATGTTTTCGATTTTGAGGGTAAGCCCGCAGAAATCTACAACTCCGAAACCGAAGCCACTCAGAAACAGAAATCTGTTTTCGATTGGTGTTCGTCTGTTATGGCTTCTTTTGTTGTGATTTTTGTAATTTTCTGTTTCTTTTTCAGAGTCGTTCAGGTAAGCGGTACATCTATGCTTCAGACTCTTCAGGATAAGGACTGGCTTTTAGTCAGCAGTATCGGTGACATAGAGTTCGGTGATATTGTTGTGGCGACTCCTCCGGCTTATGAGGGCGGTCCCGTCATAAAACGCGTTATAGGTGTGGGCGGAGACGAAATTTATATTGATTTTGAACGGGGTGAGGTTCTCGTTAACGGAAAGGTTCTGGACGAGCCGTACATAAACACTCCCACAAATGTCAGTTATGATGTGACGTTTCCCGTGCAGGTTCCCGAAGGATGCGTTTTCCTTATGGGTGATAACAGAAACGGCTCCCTTGACAGCCGTTCAACGGAAATCGGAATAGTAGACGAGGAATACGTTCTCGGAAGAGTTGTTATGAGAGTGTTCCCCATGGAAAAGATTGATTACATAAACTTAAGATAAGGAGGCAATATCATGGAAGAAAATAAAGAATTGGATGTTAAGGAAGAGAAAAAGGGCTCTTCGCTTTTTGATTTTGCTTCAATAGTAATGACAGGTATTGTTGCTATCGCAGTTGTTTTCACTTTCTTTTTCAGAACGGCAACCGTAAGCGGAAGGTCAATGCAGCCTACGCTGAACGGCGGTGATATGCTTATGGTAACTGCTTTTGACAATACCCATGAGGCAGGTGACATTGTCGTTATTACTCAGCCCAATGCCTTTAATGAGCCTATCATAAAACGAATTATTGCAGTCGGCGGTCAGACAGTTGACATTGATTTTGATAACGGCGTTGTTTATGTTGACGGCGTAGCGGAAAGCGGAGATTATACCCTTGCCGCACCGACTTATGAAAGAGAAGATTTTGACGGACCTGTTACTGTTCCCGAGGGCTATGTTTTTGTAATGGGCGATAACAGAAACGATTCAACAGACAGCCGTTCAAACGCGGTGGGACTTATTGATGAAAGATACATTTACGGAACAGTTCTCGGAAGGATTTCACCTTTCGGAAGCTGGGATGTAGTGTGAGGTATACCGATGGCAAGTGATTTTCAGAATCAGGTTGTGCAGTGGTTCCCCGGTCACATGGCAAAAACACGCCGTAAAATCAAGGAGAGCCTGCCTCTCGTTGATGCAGTTACGGAAATTGTTGATGCCCGCGTGCCTGTGAGCAGTCACAACCCCGAAATTTCAGAAATTATTTCTGATAAACCGAGAATTGTGATTCTCAACAAATGCGACGTTGCAGACGAGAACGCAACAAGAAAATGGATTGCATTTTTTAAAAGTCAGGGCGTTTCTGCAATTGCGGCAGACTGCAAAAGCGGAAAGGGACTTAACCTTTACCGTCCTCTTATCAAAGAGGTGCTGGCTGATAAAATTAAATCCTACGAAGAAAAAAATATGCAGGGCAGAGCACTTCGCGTAATGGTTGTGGGCATTCCCAACACAGGCAAAAGCTCATTTATTAACCGTATGGCAGGTAAAAAACGTGCTGAGGTTGCAGACAGACCCGGTGTTACAAGGCACAATCAATGGTTTGTGATCGGTGACGGAATTGAGCTTTTAGACACTCCCGGAGTTCTGTGGCCTAAGTTTGAAGACCCTGCAGTTGGTGATAAGCTTGCATTTATCGGCTCTGTAAAAGACGATATTCTTGACGTTGAAAGTCTTGCTGTCAGATTCCTTGAAGTTATGAAAAAGGATTATCCTGACAGACTGACGGAGCGTTATAAAATTACAGACTTTGAGAATAAAGAGCCTTATGAGATTCTTGAAATGATTGGCAGAAAAAGAGGTATGCTCATTTCAGGCGGCGAGATAAACACAGAGCGTGCAGCTACAACAATTCTTGACGAATACCGCGGAGGAAAGCTTGGTAAAATCACGCTTGACAGTGTACCAACAGAATAAAGAACAAGGGCGATAATAGGGTGTCTCACTTAGAGATTTAACAGGTTTAAAGTTGCTCTTTTCCTGTCGTATTTCGAGCATTTTAACGAAGTTCGGCGCCAAAAGAAATGGTTTAAGGCTATTAAATCCCTAAGCGAGACACCCTGGTCGCCCTCTTTTCGCAAAGTGAGGAGAATTTATGGATTATACATTTGAACATCAGGCACATGAACAGGGCTTTGAAATCGTCTGCGGAGTTGACGAGGCAGGCAGAGGACCTCTGGCGGGACCTGTTTGCGCGGCAGCGGTAATATTGCCTGACGGACTTGTGATTGAAGGACTTGATGACAGTAAAAAACTGACAGAAAAAAAGCGTGATATGCTTTACGATATTATCTGCGAAGAGGCAATCGCTTACGGAATCGCATTTGCAAGCGTTGAAGAAATTGAAGAGATGAACATTCTTCAGGCAACCTTCCTTGCGATGAAAAGGGCAGTTGAAAGTTTAAACGTAAAACCCGACCTCGCTCTCGTTGACGGCAATCAGAAACCCTCCCTTGACATTCAGGCGAGAACGCTTGTCAAAGGCGATGCAAAAAGTCCGTCAATTGCTGCAGCATCAATTCTTGCAAAGGTGACGAGGGACAGACTGATGACAGAAATTGCAGAAGAATATCCTCAGTATGAATTTCCCAAGCACAAAGGCTACGGCACAAAGCTTCACTATGAAAAAATTATGGAACACGGCATTTCTCCCGTTCACAGAAGAAGCTTCTTAAAGAAAATTACAGGAGAAAAGTGATGAATATCGGTCTTTTCGGTCTTGAGGGCGAAGAAAGAGCCGCAAAATATCTAAAAAAACAAGGCTATAAAGTAATACATAAAAATTTTCAGACACGTTTCGGCGAAATTGATATTATCGCGGAGAATAAAGAATATATTATTTTTGTTGAGGTCAAGGCACGAAACGAAAAATCAATTGCCGAGCCGAGAGAATTTGTGGATTCCCGAAAGCAGAGGAAAATTATAAAAACTGCTGAAATTTACCTTTCTGAAAACCCTGCTGAAAAACAACCTCGTTTTGATGTGGTGGAAGTTAAAAGAGAAAAGGGGAAAACTACAGTAAACCATATAATCAATGCGTTTGAGGTGGAATAGTTGAAGCTTTTTGATTTACATTCAGATACTATAACCGAGTGCTTTAAGAAGAACAAATCACTCAGTAAAAATGACCTGCACATATCTCTTGAAAAAGGTGAATACCTTGACGAATGGACACAGGTTTTTGCAATATGGATGCCTGATGAAATAAGAGGTAAGGATGCAGAGGAATATTATGAAAAAGTTCTTTCAAAATACAGGGAAGAAATTAAAAACGCAAAAAACGTAAAGCCCATTTTGGCTGTTGAAGGCGGCTCGGCACTTGCAGGAAAGCTTGAAAATGTTGAAAAGCTTTACCATGACGGTGTTAAAATTATCACTATTACATGGAAAACGGATAATGAACTCGGCAGCGGGTCTTTTTCGGAAATCGACAGAGGCTTGACGCCTTTCGGTAAAGAGGCAATAAAGGAAATGATTAAAAGAAAAATCATTCCCGATGTTTCCCACCTCAGCGAAAAATCGTTTTACGATTTGTGCGAAATTACTGATTTCCCCTTTATCGCAAGCCATTCCGATGCCTTTGCGGTAAATCCCCATGTTAGGAATTTAAAGGACGAACAGATTAAAATAATAACAGAGCGTAAGGGTCTTATCGGCCTTAATTTTTATAATAGCTTTCTGGGCTCGGGAAATTCAATTGAGATGCTCATAAGGCACGCAGAACACATTCTGAAAATGGGCGGAGAAGATGTTCTCGCTCTCGGCAGTGATTTTGACGGCTGTTCGATAAACGAGGAGCTGAGAGGCATTGAAAAAATGGGGAATTTGTATCAAGCGTTGCTTAACCATTTCGGAGCAAATCTGACCGATAAAATCTTCTATGAAAATGCAAATGCATATTTACTTAACAAATAATTTATGTTACAATATAACGATATATATTTTAAAATAGCGGCGCAGCCCCGAAACATTTGCCTGTAAGGCAAATATATCACTTTGCAAAGCAAAATATCACACGCCTTATGGCGTATATCACATCTGCGGCAGCAGATATATCACTGCAAAGACGTGACGTCTTTGCTTAAAGAGGGATGTTTAATGAAGTACACAAGCACAAGAAACAAAGCAGTGTCTGTTGACGCTGCAAAAGCGATTTCTCAGGGAATTTCTGAGGACGGCGGACTTTTTGTTCCTATGTCTTTACCTCAGATTTCACTTGATGACATTAAAAAAATGTCAGAGATGTCTTATGTAGACAGAGCGAAGGAAATTCTGTCACTCTACCTTACAGATTTCTCAGCAGAGGAAATTGACCACTGCGTAAACGGAGCTTATGCTGAAGGCAAATTTGACAGCGACAAGGTAGCACCCGTTGTGCCTTTCACGGATGTTTCCTATATCCTTGAACTTTTCAAAGGTCCGACCTGTGCGTTCAAAGACATGGCTCTTCAGCTTTTGCCCTATCTTCTTACAGTTTCAGCAAAGAAAACTGCTGACGGCAAAAAAATCGTAATCCTTGTTGCAACGTCAGGCGATACAGGTAAAGCTGCACTTGAAGGCTTTAAGGATGTTGAAAACACATCAATTCTTGTTTTCTATCCGTCAGACGGCGTAAGCCCCATGCAGAAAATGCAGATGACAACTCAGGAGGGAAATAACGTCAGCGTTTGTGCGATTGAAGGCAACTTCGACGATGCACAGAGCGGTGTGAAGAAAATTTTCACTGATAAGGAAATCGGTGCAAAGTTAGCTGAAAACAATATGCAGTTTTCATCGGCAAACTCAATCAACTGGGGCAGACTTGTTCCTCAGGTTGTCTACTATATTTCAGCTTACTGCGACTTGATTGCAGACGGCAGAATCGTAGCAGGTGAAAAAATCAACATCGTTGTTCCCACAGGTAACTTCGGTAACATCCTTGCGGCATATTATGCAAAGCAGATGGGACTTCCCGTGAATAAATTTATCTGCGCATCAAACGCTAATAATGTACTTACAGATTTCATCAGGACAGGTGAATATAACAAAAACCGTGAATTCTTCACAACAACTTCACCGTCAATGGATATTCTCATTTCATCAAACCTTGAAAGACTTCTCTATCATCTTACAGGCTGTGACGATAAGGCTGTGGCAGACATGATGAATAAGCTTGCCAATGACGGAAAATATACAGTCAGCGAAGATGTTCTTTCAGCTCTCAAGGAGGATTTTGAAGCAGGCTGCTGCTCGGACGAAGAGGTTTCGGAAACTATCGCAAAGAGCTTTAAAGAGAAAAACTATCTTCCTGATACACATACATCGGTTGCTGTTAAGGTTTATGAGGATTATGTGGAGAGAACAGGTGACGATACAGTGACAATTATTGCATCAACCGCTAACCCCTATAAATTCTCAAAAGCAGTTCTTTCATCAATCGAAAAGGATTATGTATGTGAAGATGAATTTGAAACTGTCAGCGAACTTGGTCGGGTTTCAGGCGTAAAATGTCCTGAACAGCTTGCGAGCCTTAAGGGCAAAGAGCCCAGATTTACGGACATCTGCAAGAAACCCGAGATGACTGAGGTCGTCTTTAAAATGTTAGGAATTTAACCTGACTTATTTGCAGCTTTCGCATGACTTGAAGGTTGAGCAGTAAGTCTCGCTTGATTTGCAAGCAGTGCTTGAACCTACATCAATGTGACCTGCAACACATTTCATTCCGCCTTCGTTGTAAACGCAGTTTTTAGCGTTACATGAAATTTCTTTGATAAGCTCTTTTTCCATTCTTCTTTCGCCTCCGTTTTAAAATTGCTTTTTTTAAAGCAAAATTATTGTTTGCGATTTTTTGATTTTTATTCAGAAAGGAAATTTTTATGTCCTTGTTTGCAATCGGTGACACACACTTGTCTTTCGGCTCTGACAAGCCAATGGATGTTTTCCGCGGCTGGCAGAATTTTGAAGAAAGACTTGAAAAAAACTGGAACAGTGTTGTGTCCGATGATGACACGGTGGTAATTGCAGGCGATATTTCATGGGCGATGAATATTGAGTCAGCGAAAGAGGATTTCAGATTTATTGATAAGCTGAAGGGCAAAAAGCTTATCATGAAAGGGAATCACGATTATTGGTGGAGTACCAAAAAGAAGGCAGATACCTTTTTTGAAGAAAACGGATTTTCTACGCTGAACATTCTCTTCAACAACGCTTACCGTATCGGGGATGTTTCCGTCTGCGGTACAAGAGGTTGGTTTTACGACGGAGAGAAGGACAACAAAGTTCTTCTGCGTGAAGCGGGCAGATTGAGAATGTCAATTAATGAGGCAAAGAAACTTGGCGGCGAGCCTGTGGTGTTTCTTCACTATCCGCCGCTTAATCAGGAAAAGGTGTGTGAAGAGATTTACAGCGTCCTTGTAGAAGAGGGAATAAAGCGTTGCTGTTATGCCCATCTTCACGGCCCGTCCCATAATTTTGCGTTCACCGGTGAGCGCGAAGGCATAAAATTCTCGCTGATTTCCGGAGATTTCCTCAACTTTTGCCCAAAACTCATTGAAAAATGTTAAGTTTTTGTGACGAATTGACGATATGTTAACAAAAGGTTGAAATTCCGGAAAATATTTGATAAAATAATTCAGTTAATATTTACTTTGTAAAAGGATATGGAGGACTTAAAAATGAGCTTGAAATCAGCAAACAAAGTCGAAACAAACGTTTATTCAGTTGAGGTTGAAATTTCTGCAGAGCAGCTCAAAGAAGCTACTGTAAAAGCTTACAACCAGAACAAAAAGAAAATTGCACTTCCCGGCTTCCGTAAAGGTAAGGCTCCCAAGGCAATGATCGAAAAAATGTACGGCAAAAACTTCTTCTATGAAGATGCACTTGACATTCTCTATCCCGAGGTTGTCGGTGCAGCAATTGAAGAAGCAAAGCTTGAAATCGTTGCAGCTCCCTATGATGTTGAAATCACAAAGCTTGACGAAGAAGGTGCAGCCCTTACACTTAAGGTTATTGTTAAACCTGAAGTTGAGCTTGGCGCATACAAAGGCCTTAAGGCTGAAAAAGAATCAACAGACGTAACAGATGAAGAAGTAGAGGCAGAAATCAAAGCTCTTCTTGAGAGAAACTCACGCGTAGTTACAGTTGAGGACAGAGCAGTTGTTTCAGGCGACATCACAAACATCAACTTTGAAGGCTTTGTTGACGGCGTAGCATTCGACGGCGGTAAAGGTGAAGATTTTGACCTTGAAATCGGTTCAGGTCAGTTTATTCCCGGCTTTGAAGATCAGATCATCGGCAAGAGCACAGGCGAAGAATTCGATGTTAACGTAACATTCCCCACAGAATATGCTCCCGAGCTTGCAGGCAAGGATGCAACATTTAAGGTTAAGGTTAACGAAATCAAGGCTAAGGAATATCCTGAGCTTGATGATGAATTCGCTAAAGACGTAAGCGAATTTGATACACTTGATGAGCTTAAAGCAGACATCAAGGCAAAAATCGGCGAAAGCAAAGAGCAGAGAGCAAAGGATGCTTTTGAATCAGCACTTCTCAAGCAGGTTTGTGAAGGCGCAACAGTAGAAATTCCTCAGGTTATGATTGACAATAAGGCTGAGGAAATGAAACAGCAGACAGAACAGCAGATGGCTCAGCAGGGTCTTGCACTTGAAATGTACCTTCAGTACATGGGCCTTTCAATGGATAAATACATGGAAGACGTTAAGGCTCAGGCTGAAATTCAGGTTAAGACTCGCCTTGCTCTCGAAAAAATTGTAGAAGTTGAAAACATCGAAGCTACAGATGAAGACGTTGATGCAGAATTTGCAAAATATGCCGAAATGTACAAGATGGATGTCGAAACTCTCAAGAAGTTCATCAATCCCGAAGAACTCAAAAAAGACCTTGCAATCGGTAAGGCAGTAGACTTTATCGTTGAAAATGCTAAAGAAGGCAAACCCGTTGCAAAGAAAGCGGCAAAGAAAGCAGCTGACGGCGAAGAAAAGCCTGCAAAGAAACCTGCAGCTAAGAAAACAACAACAAAGAAAGCGGCTGACGGCGAAGAAAAGAGCGCAAAGAAACCCGCTGCAAAGAAAACAACAAAGAAAAAAGAAGAAGCTGCTGAATAATTAAGGCAAATTCTTCCTAAAATCTTAAAGTAAAACTTTTTGGAACAGACACTTTATTTTCTCCGTATACAAGGCAGAGATAAGTGTCTGTAGCCAACTATGAAGGAGGCGTACTTATGAGTTTAGTACCGTACGTAGTAGAACAGACAAACAGAGGAGAACGTTCATACGACATTTTCTCCAGACTTCTGAGCGACAGAATCATCGTTCTCTCAGATGAGGTAAATGATGCAACAGCAAGCATTGTTGTGGCACAGCTTCTTTTCCTTGAAGGACAGGATGCCGATAAAGACATCAGCCTTTACATCAACAGCCCCGGCGGCTCAGTAACTGCAGGTCTTGCAATTTATGACACAATGCAGTATATAAAATGTGATGTTTCAACAATATGCATGGGTATGGCAGCATCAATGGGTGCATTCCTTCTTTCGTCAGGCGCAAAAGGTAAGAGGTTTGCACTTCCCAACAGTGAGATTATGATTCACCAGCCTCTCGGCGGTGCAAAAGGTCAGGCAACTGAAATCGAAATCGCCGCTAAGCACATTCTCAAAACTAAGGAAAATCTTAACAGAATCCTTTCAGAAAACACAGGCAAACCTATCGACGTTATCGCAAGGGATACAGACCGCGACAATTTCATGAGCGCACAGGAAGCCATGGAATACGGTCTTATTGATAAGGTTATTTACAAGAGATAATTGGAGTAAAATATTATGTCAAAAAACGATGGCACAAAAAGCTCAGTCTTTTGCTCATTCTGCGGTAAAAGTCAGGCTCAGGTCAAAAAAATGATTGCAGGTCACGGAGTTTACATCTGCAATGAGTGTGTTGACCTCTGCCGTTCTATTATTGATGAGGAAATGGGGCTTAACAAAAAAAGACCTCGCAGAAATGAAGTCAAGGTAAAGCCCAATCTTCCGAAGCCGCGTGAAATCAAGGCAAAGCTTGACGAATACGTTATCGGTCAGGATGATGCAAAGGTAGTTCTGAGTGTTGCCGTTTATAACCACTATAAGCGAATCAACTCTTTTGACGATGGCGATGTGGATATCCAGAAGAGTAATGTTATCATGCTGGGTTCAACAGGTGTGGGTAAAACAATGCTTGCACAGACACTTGCGAAGATTCTTGATGTTCCCTTTGCAATTGCAGATGCTACAACTCTCACCGAGGCAGGATATGTGGGCGAGGACGTTGAAAACATTCTTCTCAGACTTATTCAGGCTGCAGATTTCGATGTTGAAAAAGCAGAACGAGGCATTATCTACGTTGACGAAATCGACAAAATCGCAAGAAAGTCTGAAAATCCCTCAATCACACGCGATGTCAGCGGTGAAGGTGTTCAGCAGGCACTTCTCAAAATTCTTGAAGGTACTGTTGCAAATGTTCCTCCCCAGGGCGGAAGAAAACATCCCCAGCAGGAATTTATTCAGATTGATACAACAAACATCCTCTTTATCTGCGGCGGTGCGTTTGACGGAATTGAAAAGATTATCGAAAAGCGCACGGGCAACAACGGTGCTCTCGGCTTCGGTGCAGATGTGAAGGGTAAAAAGGAGAAAAAGTCTGATAATATCAGAAATAAAGTCATTCATCAGGACCTTGTGAAATTCGGACTTATCCCCGAAATCGTGGGTAGACTTCCCATTGTCACAGTTCTTCAGGAGCTTGACGAGGATGCACTTGTGAGAATCATGTCAGAGCCGAAAAATGCACTTGTAAAGCAGTATAAAAAGCTTTTCGGCATGGACGATGTAGAGCTTACATTTGATGATGATGCTCTACATGCAATCGCAAAGAAAACTCTTGAAAAAGAAACAGGCGCACGAGGTCTCCGCTCAATTACGGAAGGCATACTTCTTCCCATAATGTACGATATCCCTTCAGAGGGAAACGTACAGAGTGTGCAGATTACAAAAGAATGCGTTGAAAACGGCGAAAAGCCGATCGTGATTTTTAAAGAAAACTGAACGAGATAAAAAATCCCTGTCCCGGCGACAGGGATTTTTTGAGTGCAGAATTTATGGCTGCGGCGCAAAATTTATATTGCACCGATTTGAGACATCGTAGGTAAGACCTTTACGGTCTTCCGTAAAATTGTATAAAACTAACGGTTGACCGCAAGGGTCAACCCTACGATATAAAAATAAATATTACAATAAATTATAGGGGACTTCTAAAAACCCCTTGCACGAAATTATGTTTGCTCTTTTTCCGTCATATGCACCAA
>CAZDQE010000028.1:0-27524 GCA_964507395.1 uncultured Eubacteriales bacterium
ATCGGCTCAAACGGAGATATTGCCGAAATATGCAGAAAAGCTGTAGAAGGAAACAGAAATTCTTATTTCAGACCAAAATGCGACCTTCCTCTTGACGGGGCAAGACACCTTCTTTCTCCCGACCACTGGGCATATCTTAAAATCGCGGAAGGTTGTTCGAACAGATGCACATACTGCGCGATTCCTGATATAAGAGGAGATTTCAGAAGCCGCAGCGAGAACGAAATTATTGCAGAAGCAACGAATCTTGCAAACGCAGGTATTAAGGAGCTTATCGTTGTAGCGCAGGACACAACACGCTACGGTGAGGACCTGTATGGCGAACCGAAGCTTGCGGAATTGCTTGAAAAGCTCTGCGAAATTGACGGCATCGAATGGATAAGACTTTTCTACTGCTATCCTGACAGAATCACCGACAGACTTCTTGAAGTAATGCGTGATAATGAGAAGATTCTCCACTATATCGACCTCCCCCTTCAGCACGCTGACGGAAAGGTTTTAAAACTTATGAACAGAACGGGGGACGACAAATCACTCCGTGCACTCATAGAGAAAATCAGAAGCTATATGCCTGATGTTGTTATCAGAACAACATTTATCACAGGCTTCCCAGGAGAAGGTGAAAAAGAGTTTGAAACTCTGGCAGAATTTGTCCGTGATATGCGCTTTGACAGACTCGGATGCTTTGCATATTCACCCCAGGAAGGCACACCTGCTTACAGCTTTGAAAATCAGGTTGATGAACAGACAAAAGTCGACCGCGGCGAAAACATTATGGAACTGCAAAGAACTATCGTTGACGAGAAAAATGAGGAACTTATGGGCAGAGTTCTCAAGGTTTTTGTTGAAGGCTACGACGGCTATCTTGACTGTTACATGGGCAGAAGCTATATGGATGCGCCCGAAATTGATACTCTTATTTATTTCACCTCCGAAAACTCCTACGAAGAAGGCGATTTCGCGGAGGTTATGATAACAGACCTTCAGGATTACGATTTAGTAGGAAGAGAAAACATTGATTAAGAGGTGACCAAATGAGTTTTAACGTACCTAATTTATTGACAGTTATCAGAATTTTTATGGCCCCTGTTTTTCTGGTGTTTCTCATAAATGAAAGCATACCTCATCATTTTTTATGGTCTTTTATAATTTTTACGGTGGCAAGCATAACAGACTTTGTTGACGGCAAGCTTGCAAGAAAAAACAATCAGATTACAAATCTCGGCAAGCTTCTTGACCCACTTGCAGATAAAATGCTCACAACCGCCGCACTTCTTGGCTTCATGCAGTACGGTCTTTGCGACATCTGGGTTCTGATGATAGTTTTAACAAGAGAGTTTACTGTGACAGGTATAAGAATGATTGCGACTGTTCAGAACGTTGTTATTCCTGCAAACATCTGGGGCAAAATCAAAACTGCCTCTCAGATGATTCTGTCGGGGGCAATAATGCTTCTTGCGGAAATCAACGTTATCCCCTCTGCAACATTTTGCGTTATTTCCAACGTTGCGATGTGGATTATTGCAGCTTTCGCTTTAATCTCAGGCGCAATTTATGTTGTTCAGGCAGTAAAAGTTATAGATTTTTCAAAATAAGTAGTGAAATTTATTGCAACTTATGCTATAATAGTAGTAATAGAGTTTTAAATGCGTTTATCGGGAGAAGTAACCGAACACTCAGTCACAAAGAGAGGGTATCATTTTGCTGGGAGATACCTTGGCTGACTCGGTGAAATGCACCCGTCAGCACAAGGTGGGAACAGTTTTCGCTCAGTATCGCCTTGCGGAGTAATGCCCCGTTACAGGCTGCGAGTTATAAACAGGAGTGGAACCGCGAAATATCGCCTCCGTTGTCTTCGGACAACGGAGTTTTTTATTTTTAAGGAGGCGAAGCATATGTTTGAACAAATCAGAGAAGACATTGAATGTGTGAAAAAGAGAGACCCTGCGGCACGTTCCGCGATTGAAATACTTCTTTTATATCCGGGTTTAAAAGCAATAAGAGCGCACAGAGTGGCGTATAAACTTTACCACAAAAAGCTTTACTTTCTCGCCCGTTATGTTTCACAGCGTGCTGCAAGAAAAACAGGCATAGAAATTCATCCTGCCGCAAAAATCGGAAAAAGGTTTTTCATTGACCACGGCACAGGCGTTGTTATCGGTGAAACCACGGAAATCGGCGACGACGTTATCGTTTATCAGGGAGTAACCCTTGGCGGTACCGGTAAAGATACGGGAAAACGTCATCCCACGATCGGAAATCATGTTCTTATAGGCTCAGGTGCAAAGGTTTTAGGACCTCTTACAATAGGCAGTAATACAAACATTGCATCGGGAGCAGTTGTTCTTAATGATATTCCTGAAAACAGCACAGCCGTAGGTGTTCCTGCAAAGGTTGTTAAGCTTAACGGAAACCGAGTTGACAACCTTGACCAGATTCATATTCCCGACCCTGTGGCACAGGAACTGAGCCGACTTGAAGATGAAATCAAAAAACTGAAAAAACAAATTGAAGAGAAACAATGAAAGGACATAAATCATGAAAATTTTCAACACACTTACAAGACAGAAAGACGAATTCAAGCCCATCACAGAAGGCGAAGTTAAAATGTATGCCTGCGGTCCTACAGTTTACAACTTTATCCACATCGGTAACGCACGTCCCCTTTGTGTTTTTGATGTTGTACGCAGATATTTTGAATACAGAGGCTACAAGGTAAACTTTGTTCAGAACTTCACAGACATTGATGACAAAATCATCAAGCGTGCTAACGAAGAAGATTCTGACTATAAAACTGTCAGCGAAAAATATATTGAAGAATTCTGGACAGATGTGAAGGGCATGAATGTACGCGAAGCTACAACACACCCCAAGGCAACAGAAAATATTGATGAAATTATCAATATTATTAAAACTCTTGAGGAAAAAGGCTTTGCTTACGCTGTAGACGGTGACGTTTATTTCAGCACAAAGAAATTTGACGAATACGGCAAGCTTTCACATCAGCCTCTTGAGGACCTTGAGGCAGGAGCCAGAATCAGCATAGGCGAACTCAAAAAAGAACCTATGGACTTTGCTCTCTGGAAAAACGCAAAACCCGGCGAGCCTTATTGGGATTCTCCCTGGGGCAAGGGCAGACCCGGCTGGCACATTGAATGTTCAGCAATGGTACACAGATACCTCGGCGACACAATTGATATTCATTGCGGCGGTCAGGACCTTATTTTCCCCCACCACGAAAACGAAATCGCGCAGTCTGAATGCTGCAACGGAAAACCATTTGCAAACTACTGGATGCACAACGGCTATATCAATGTCGACAATGTGAAAATGTCAAAATCTCTCGGCAACTTCCGCACAGTACGCGATGTTGCAAACGAATACGGCTATGAGCCTATCCGATTCCTTATGATTTCATCATCATACAGAAGTCCCATTAACTACAGCCTTGATATTATCAACCAGTGCAAATCATCTCTCGCAAGACTTTACACATGCCGTGACAGCCTTGATTTCGCTCTTGAAAATGCAACAACAGAGAGGAACGATACAGACGCAGAAACACTTGAAATGCTTGCAAAACGCCGTGAACAGTTTATTACTGCAATGGATGATGACTTCAACACAGCAGACGCTATCGCAGCCGTTTTTGACCTCGTAAGAGACATCAACACAAATGTAATTGAAAAAAGCCCCTCAAAGGCACTCTGCGAAGGTGCTGCAGCACTTTTTGACGAGCTGACAGAGGTTCTCGGTCTTGTTTACAACAGAAAGAAAGAAAGCCTTGACGAAGAAGTTGAAGCACTTATCGCTGAACGTGCAGAAGCAAGAAAAAATAAAAACTGGGCAAGAGCAGACGAAATCCGCGATACTCTTAAGGCTATGAACATCGTCCTTGAAGATACTCCTCAGGGCGTAAAATGGCACAAAGCCTGAAAAGCGATATAAATCATTCTGATTTGCGATATACGCATATAGCGTGCGATATACCTTCGGTGCGATATGCCCTACGGGCGTGCACATGATTTATATCATATCGCAGACTTGCGAAGCAGGTCTATATCGCAACGGAACAAAGTGAGGTTATATCGCATTTGCCGTAAGGCAAATATATCGCAAGGAGATTAAAATATTGAACGAGAAAACAATTAAAGAATTGGCTGTGGAATTCACAATCAAAACAACCGCCATCTGTGACAACATCAAAGGAAGAGCAGTTTTTACTAATCAGCTTTTGCGTTCCTGTTCATCAATCGGTGCAAATGCTTATGAAGCAAAATACGCACAGAGTAAAGCCGATTTTATAAACAAACTTGAAATTGCACTTAAAGAATGTTACGAAACTGATTATTGGCTGGAAATTCTGTTTAAAATCGGTTCTTTAGATGAGAACTCCTATAAGGATCTGTGCCATACTTGTGGTACAATTCGCAGAAAATTGATAGCCTCAATTACAACAGTTAAAAACAAAAAATAATTTATCGGTTATTTTGAATGTTCTTTGTAAATTATTTAAAAGAGGTAGGTTATGGTCCGTGAAATCAAAGAAAATGAATTAAATCAATTGTTGGAGTTATATTTACATCTTCACGAAAAAGAAGTTCCTGAAATGACAGAGAATTTAAAATCAACTTGGGAAACAATATGCAATGACAAAAACCATCATATCATTGTTTGCGAAGAAAACGGTATATTGGTTTCATCCTGTGTTTGTGTGATTATTCCTAATTTAACAAGAGGAATAAAACCTTACGCCTTTGTTGAAAATGTGGTAACTCATTCACATTTCAGAAAGAAAGGCTATGCAACATCCTGCCTCAATTTTGCAAAAGAAATTGCAGAAAAAGAAAACTGTTACAAAATAATGCTTTTGACAGGCTCAAAGGATAAATCCACTTTAAACTTTTACCAAAAGGCAGGATATAACAGCACAGATAAAATCGCCTTTATTCAATGGATAGTATAAAAACATCCCCTATTGGACTTGTTCAATGAGGGGATGTTTTTACCTCAATATGCAATTAGTATTGCACAACCGATTGAAATGTTATATAATCAGATTGAAGAATTTTTTGAAAAGAGGGATAATATGTACAATTATGAATACGAAAAAATCCGTTGTGATTTCAGCGGATGGGGAGCCTTTAACGGTAATGTATATGAAATAGGTGACTTCAAATCAATCATTTCCAAAAGAGCCTCAAACGGATGGAGATATGTGGGTTTTATCCCTACAAAGCAAAGGGGTACGGGGCATGTGCAGGAACTTGAATTGATTTTTGAAAAAGCAGAATAACAGGAGAATAAAAATGGATAAAAGAAGAGATACTAAAGATAATTTCCGTGTAATTGAAGTAGCTGATTGGATTGAAAATGACGAATCCTTAGATTGTCAGCTGGGATATTAAACAAAAACAACTACTATAAAAACAGCACCTACTGAAAATCAGTAGGTGCCAATTTTTCACTAGTCAAGAACATAAATTGTAATTGCACGTCTGCCGAACTGGATACATTCTGCTTCAGAATTAAAATAGAGGTCCGCAAGTGTACCGCTGCCGTTCCAAGTGAATCCGCCTGTATCTGCCGCAATCGCGTAGCCGTAAACGTACTTTCCGTCATCTGATGTAATCCAGAGCTTTGAGCCGTAAGGAATAATATCAGGGTCAACTGCAATGTAGCCGGGTTCAGGGATTTTACCTGTTGAAGTTCTGTAACCGCCGTTGTATGCAGTGCCGGGGCCTGTGAACTTCTGCTTATATGATGTTGGAACTAAGTTCTCATCAATTGTATACTTTGAGGGAAGAGTAAAGTTTGAAACAGTTTTGATGTTCTTTTTGCCAACTGTAACACTGGCTGCTGTATGACCTGCCTCAGGTTTCTTCGTACCTCTTACTACAACCTGATTTACAGGCTCTTTAGTAATTGTTTCAGAAACAACTTCCTCGCTTACCTTTTCACCCTCAACATATTTTACCTTGTAAACAACTTCTTTCTCGCCGTTTACACCTTTGGATTTAACGTAAGTTGCACCCTTATACATTGAGGAATTGTCTTTATAAGTTGTGCCGTAAGGCTCTTTTTCTGTCTTTGTTACTTCTTCGTAGGTTACTCGGCTGACAGTAATTGTAGTATTCTTTTTGATGACTGTGCCTCTTTCGGGTTTTACTATGTCATCCTCGCCAAGCTCAATACCGCATCTTGAAAGAATTGTTTCAACGTCTGCCGAAAATGTTGATTCCTTAACAGCTTCACCGTCAACCTTAATTTTTACGGTTATGGGATTTTCGATAATAATTTTCATACCGTCTGAAAGCTTGCTTTCGAGAGGATAGTTGATTGTGTCTGTTTCGGAAAATTCAAGATTTTCCTGTTCAATAACATTGGCAACATTCTTATATCCCACGGTTCTGAAAAGCTCACCATGATATGAAACTGTAACATTGTAGCCTCTGTTGATTTTGATTACGCTGTTTTCGCCCGGAACAAATTTGTCTGTGATAACGATATCGTTATCGTCTGTTTCGATGTCAGCTTCTCTGAGTACATGTGTAAGTGTTTCAGCTCTTGTTGAGATTGTCACACTTCTGTCAGTGTCAATAATCGTTACGTCATAAGTTGCACCCGAAGCTGCTGCAACAACTGTCATTGCACACATGATAACAAGAACTATAGCAATTACAGCACGTGCTGTAAGCCATGCCTTGTTTTCGCGGTTTACCTTAATCATAAATAACTCCTTTTGCGGTTTTTTATTACTGCCGCCGTAATTGGTCTGAGAGTATAGGGTGATCCCTTGTCTCACGCCACGCCTCACATTATAGTAAGATTGTTTCGTCTTGTCAAATAAATTTTTTCACAATTTTTAGTTATTTTGCACAAATAATATTTTTCATCTTACAAAAAAACCCTTTAAAAACTTGACTTTTATTCTTATTTGGAATATAGTTTGCAGGATCTTTTGTGAAAAATGTAAAAATTACAAAATTGTTACAATCTGTTACAATTTTATGCAAAACAAAGAAAAATATACCAAAATCCATAAAAATAACCAATTTTATATGTCCTGCATAAAATAATCTGAGGTGATAATTATGTGCTCAATTGCAGGAAAAATCAATTTTAACGGCGATTTGAGGGAAGAAAAAGGGACTTTTATCAGAATCCGGAACACCCTCCTGAGACGCGGTCCTGACGATAATGGAATAGACTGTGGCAAACACGCTTCTCTCATACATACCCGCCTTGCCGTTGTTGACATAGAAAACGGGAAACAACCAATGGAAATTGAACACTATATAATAGTATACAACGGCGAGCTCTATAATACAGAAGAACTGCGCTCTGAGCTGAAAAGCTATGGCTTTTCTTTCAAAGGACATTCGGACACGGAAGTTCTCCTGAAATCCTATATTAAATGGAAAGAGAAATGCGTGGAAAAATTCAACGGTATTTTCGCCTTTGCTATATGGGACAGAAAAGAAGAAAAGCTTTTTATTGCAAGGGACAGAATCGGTGTGAAACCCTTTTTCTATTATAACAGAAACGGCGATTTCATTTTTGCATCTGAAATCAAGGGGATTCTTGCAAGCGGAGCCGTAGAAGCAGAAGCAGACACAAATTCAATTGCTGAGCTCATGCTTTTAGGTCCGGGACGTACTCAGGGACAGGGTGTATTTAAAAATATTGAGGAATTACCTCCTGCCACATGCGGATATTATGATGAAAAAGGTCTCAGAACATGGAAATACTGGCGACTTGAAGACAAAGAACATGCAGACAACCTTACTGCTACTGTTGAAAAGGTTCGTTTTCTTGTAACAGATTCAATTGAAAGACAGTTAATTTCAGACGTGCCCGTCTGTACTTTCCTATCGGGCGGTCTTGATTCAAGTATAATTTCCTCAGTCGCCGACAGATATTTCTCTTCCCGCGGTGAAACGCTTCACACCTTTTCCCTTGACTATAAGGACAATGACATTTACTTCAAAGAGAGCAAATTCCAACCAAACAGCGACAACTCTTTTATAGGTATTATGAACAACTACCTGAATGCCGAAAACCATATTGTAAAACTTGATACAGAGGAACTGGCTTTAGCTCTCTATGATGCAGTTGATGCGAGAGATTTGCCCGGCATGGCGGACGTCGACTCCTCACTTCTTCTTTTCTGCAAGGAAATCAAAAAACAGGGAACAGTGGCTCTCAGCGGTGAATGTGCAGATGAGATTTTCGGCGGATACCCATGGTACAGAGATAAAACCATCAGAGAAAAAGAAGGTTTCCCATGGGCACAATCCACTGCTTACAGATATAAATTTTTAAAACCTGAATTTGCAAACCGAATTGACCCTCAGGAGTTTATCGACTCCCGTTACAGAACAACGGTAAATCTTGCCGATACAGGCAAAACAAAATCCGCTTTAGACAAGCGGATGAAAGAAATGATGAAATTAAATCTTGATTGGTTTATGCAGACTCTTCTTGACAGAAAAGACAGAATGAGTATGTATAACGGTCTTGAGGTGCGCGTTCCCTTCTGCGACTACAGAATTGCCGAATATCTTTATAACGTGCCATGGGAATACAAAGACTACAATCATTTTGAAAAAGGACTTCTGCGCAAAGCCATGGAAGGATATCTGCCTGACGAAATTCTTTGGAGAAAAAAGAGTCCCTACCCCAAAACACACAATCCGTCATATCTGAAAAAAGTTTCGGAAATACTGACAGAAATTATAAATGACCCAACATCTCCCTTGCTTCAGATAGTCAAAAAATCAGAGCTTCAGAAGCTGCTAGAAGAAAACCTGTCTCAGCCATGGTACGGCCAGCTTATGACAACACCGCAGACAATTGCATATTTTGTGCAGATGGATTATTGGTTGAGGAAATACAATGTAAAAATTCTTTGAATATATTTTTAATAACGCAGCAAATCCCCCACCGAGATTCTTCACTTCGTTCAAGAATGACACGGTTGGGGATTATTTAGGTTTTTCTCTTTATTTCACCCATACACCTTCTGTTACTACCAATTCAGTCGAAGGAATCAGATATGTGAATTCTTTTGATTTGAAATCACTTTCTTTTATAGTAACAATAATTTTAATATCTTGTTTATTTTCTGCAACTATCTCGGGACAGTCATCGATTATACGGTTATATGTCTTTTGTGTAAGAGGTACTATCTCATTACTATTTATGGTTTCTGTAGGTAGTTCACGAGAATAATAATCCTCACCATACTCAAAATCTTCACCATATACAACTTTTATATCAAAATTATACGAATGTTTTACTGTTTCTTTGCTATTATTCGCAATTGCGTAATTAAAATATGCATAAATATATCCATCTAAAGGACTCTTTCCTGTATCCGAAATTTCAAAAGGATCGTAAGTATCTGCATCAACAGACTCTGCAAAAGCAAATTTGTTCAGAGTAAAGGAAATTCCCCCGGTTTCAACTGTGTCGCCAAGAGAGTATGTTTCTTCTGACTTTCCGCATGAACCAAAAAGCCCACATAAAACAATAGCAACCAATAACAAACTGATAATTTTTTTCATAATTTTACCTCCTTAAATATCCCATATCGGGATATTTTGATTATACCATTATGGGATAATTATGTCAAGAGGTGTTTTTATGAGATTAAAAGAACTTAGAAAATCAAAAGGTATTTCTCAATTAAAATTAGCTTTAGACCTTAACACAAACCAAAACACTATCAGCCGATATGAAACAGGTGAACGAGAACCTGGTATAAACGAATTGATAAAAATTGCAGAATATTTCAATGTTTCTGTCGATTATTTATTGGAAAGAACCAATAACCCTAAAACACTAAAATAATTGCAAAAACTTATAATTTTACTTATTAATTGATCGTGGAGATAATAACTATGATTATTTTCGACAAATTATGGAAAACAATGGAACAAAAGGGTTTTTCTACTTATCAGTTAAGAGAAAAATGCGGAATTGACAGTAAAACAATAAGACGCCTTAAAGCTAACGATAACATAGAAACCAAAACTCTTAACAAACTATGCTCTGCTCTTGAATGCAAATTGGAAGATATAGCAGAATATATTGAAGACTAAAACAAAAAATTATCCTCTCGGTTTTCCGAGAGGATAATTTTTTTGCGATATGTATTTATTATACAATACCCTGTGCCATCATTGCTTCTGCAACTTTAAGGAAGCCTGCGATGTTTGCACCTGCGATGAGGTTATCCTTCTTGCCGTATTTCTCTGCTGCATCTGCACAAGCGTTGAAGATGTTAACCATAATGCCGTGGAGCTTCTCGTCAACTTCTTCTCTTGTCCATGAAAGACGCATGCTGTTCTGGCTCATTTCAAGAGCTGAAACTGCAACACCGCCTGCGTTAACAGCCTTTGAGGGAGCAACCACTACGCCGTTTTCGCAAAGGTACTGAACTGCTTCGTCTGTTGTGGGCATGTTTGAAACTTCAATGTAGTATTTAACGCCGTTAGCAACGATTTTCTTTGCATCTTCAATCTGAACTTCGTTCTGAGTTGCACAAGGCATGATAATATCAGCTTTAACGCCCCAGGGCTTCTCGCCTGCGTGGAATTCCGCACCGAATTTGTCAGCATAATCCTGAACCTTGTCACGGCCTGAAGCACGCATTTCAAGCATGTAAGCTGCTTTTTCTTCTGTGATGCCGTCTTCATCGTAAACATATCCGTCGGGACCTGAAATTGTAAGAACTTTACCGCCGAGCTGGTTGATCTTAAGAACAGCACCCCATGCTACGTTACCGAAGCCTGAAACAGCAAATGTCTTGCCTTTGATGTCCTCGCCCCATTTTTTGAGAACCTCGTTACAGAAATATACTGCACCGAAACCTGTTGCTTCAGGACGGATAAGGCTGCCGCCGTAGGAAATACCTTTACCTGTAAGAACAGCATTTTCAAAGTTGTTGCAAACTCTCTTATACTGACCGAAAAGGTAACCGATTTCTCTTGCGCCAACGCCGATGTCACCTGCGGGAACGTCAACGTGTGAGCCGATGTGACGTGAAAGCTCTGTCATAAAGCTCTGGCAGAATCTCATAACTTCTCCGTCTGACTTGCCTCTGGGGTCGAAGTCTGAACCGCCTTTACCGCCGCCGATGGGGAGACCTGTAAGTGCGTTTTTGAAGATCTGCTCGAAGCCGAGGAATTTGATTATACCTTCATAAACTGAAGGATGGAAGCGAAGACCGCCCTTGTAAGGACCGATTGCACTGTTGAACTGTATTCTGAAACCGCGGTTTACCTGTACTTTACCGTTGTCATCTACCCACGGAACGCGGAATTTGATGATTCTTTCGGGCTCTACGATTCTTTCAACAAGGTTTGATTCTACGTATTCGGGATGTGCCTCGATTACGGGCTCAATTGATTCGAGAACCTCTTTAACTGCCTGATGGAATTCCGGTTCGCCGGGATTTCTCTTTTTCATGTTCTCATAAACACTTGACAAATATTCGTTCATGATTTTACCCCTTTTCCGCTGAAAGTTATACCGAAAATGTATAGTCCCAGCAATAAAAATTATTTCATTCTACATTCTATTATCAAGTTATTAAAAAAATGTTGCGAAATAATTACCGTTCTGTGAACAATGAATTATTTCGCAACAAATCTTTCAAATCATATCATGGATAAGAAATCGGAAAACACATGGATTTTGGGTTGCTTATCCTGCCCTAAAGGCTTGTAAATCGTTGATTATTCTTCCGCGTTAGCTTTTGCTTCCTCAATAACTTTCTGTGCAATATTTGCAGGTGCGTCCTCATATCTTGCAAATTCAATTGAGAAATATCCTTTACCATGAGTTACTGAACGAAGGATTGTAGCAAAATCGCCCATTTCGCTCATGGGAACTTCCGCAACGATCTCGCTCATCTTAGGCTCTTCAGCAGGTCCCATACCGAGAACACGGCCTCTGCGCTTTGTAATATCGCTCATGATATCGCCCATCTTGCGATCTTGCATGTATGCTTTAAGTGTACCGATAGGCTCCTGAATCGTAGCCTGTGCATTTGGCATTGCATTTTTGAAAGCAAGGCTTGCTGCAGTTTTGAATGCCATTTCAGATGAGTCAACGGGATGGTATGAGCCATCATAGAGAACGGCTTTGACACCAACCATGGGATATCCTGCAAGGAAACCGCGTGCAACACTTTCTCTGAGACCTTTTTCAACTGCGGGGAAGTAGTTCTTCGGAACAGAGCCGCCAACAACTTCAACGTCAAATACAAGATCCATTTCTTCACAGGGTTCAAATCTTACCCATACATCACCGAACTGACCGTGACCGCCCGACTGTTTCTTGTGGCGTCCCTGAGCCTCAACCTTTTTACGGATTGTTTCTCTGTAAGCTACTCTGGGATTTGCAAGGTCAATTTCAACGCCCATCTTTGAAAGCTTTGAAACAACAACGTCGAGATGCTGTTCACCGAGACCGGCAATAATCTGCTCCCTTGTTTCATTATCGGTATAGAACTTGATGACGGGATCTTCGTGCATGATCTTTGTCATGCTGGCTGCAACTTTTTCTTCTTCACCCTTCTTGCGTACCTTAACTGCACGTGAAAGACATGCATCCGGGAAAGAAACACCGTCAAGGAAGTAAACGCTCTTCTGTTTGCAGAGAGTGTTACCTGTTCTGAAACCGCCAAGCTTTGCGATAACGCCGATATCACCTGCGGGGATACAAGCAGTTTCCTCCTGCTTTGAGCCTTTGACGAAAATGATTTTACCCATTTTTTCAAGCTGCTCTTTATTTGCGTTATAGGGCTGAACATCTGATGTAATCTTACCGCTTACAACCTTGAAATATGACATCTTACCAACATAGGGGTCAGCAACTGTCTTGAAGCAGATAGCTGCAAGATCGCCGTTTTCGTCACATTTCAGTTCAACTTCGTTGCCGTCAGCATCTTTTGCGATTTCGCCTGCAGCCTTTTCAGCAGAGGGAACATCGTAAACCATAGCATCAAGAACAAGGTCAACCGCTTCCATGTTGTAGCCTGAGCATGCGTATACAGGAATAACATCACCTGCTGCAACACCTGTGCTGAGACCGCGAACGATTTCTTCCATTGTAAATTCTTCGCCCTCGAAGAATTTTTCCATAAGCTCATCATCTGCGGTAGCAACTGATTCGATGAATGCTTCTCTCATTGAAGAAATTGTATCATCAGCAGGTACATCAACCTGAGTTGCAACACCATTATTATATGTATAAGCTTTGTTTGTGATAAAGCTTACGTAGCATTTAACTTTTTCGTTCTCATAGTAGGGAACAACAACGGGACAGATTTTTGTGCCGTATTCTTCCTTAAGAGCGTCGATTGTCTTGTAGTAGTCTGTGTTTTCAGCATCGCACTTTGTAATAGCAATGATTTTGCTGATACCTCTCTTTGTTGCTGCTTTGTATGCTTTTTCAGCACCAACATCGAGAGCAGAGCCTGCAGCAGTAACGATAAGTGCACAGTCTGCAGCACGCATACCTTCACTCATGCCACCTGCGAAATCAAAGAATCCGGGTGTGTCAAGAATGTTGATTTTTGTATCTTTCCACTCAACTGCTGCCATAGCAAGAGAAACAGAAGTCTTTCTTTTCTTTTCTTCTGCGTCAAAGTCAAGAACTGTATTTCCGTCAGCTACTCTTCCGAGTCTGTCTGTTGCTTTTGTAAGATAAAGCATTGCTTCACAAAGAGAAGTTTTTCCTCGTCCGCCATGACCGGCGACTACAATATTTCTGATGTTTTTTGCGTTATAGGCTTTCACCTAAATTCCTCCTTTGTATCCTCTTTTGCTGCACATACAAATTTATTTTGCAGCCGTAATACCCCACCATTATATCACGCGTTTTGGAAAATTTCAATAATTTATTTCAAAAAAGATGAAAAAAATTATATATTTTCTGCAATATTGCACAAAAATAACCGTTTTCAATCTTTTCAGCGCAAGAAATTGACAACTTTTACCCGATATGATATATTTTGAGGAGAGGTGATGCTTTATGAAAACAATAAAAACAGGTGTACTCTTCGATATGATTAAGCAGATACCGAACTTTCTCGTGACGGACATCTGCAACATAGAAGAATGGAAAGCGGTGGAAGGCATCCACAGCGATTACGGTGTTCTCGAAAAATGGGAAAACACTGAAACCGTGAAAAAACTGGGTGACACATGGAAAACAGGCTACCACAGAACAACATGGTTCAGCGCAGATTTTACCGTTCCCGAGGAACTGACAAACAAAAAACTCTATCTTGAAATAAATTTCGGCGGTGAAGCGATTGTAAGAATAAACGGAAAAATCGTGGGAGCTGTCAGTTCAAACATGAAAAACGGCTGGGTAAACCGCGACCGGATTTTCCTGCCTGTTTTTGACAAAGCAGGCGAAATTCTTCACATTGAAATTGAAAACGCTCTTAACTCTGCAGGCTTCTGCGACTTTGCAATGGAAGGTGCAACGGAAGAAACATATATAATGGAAAAGGCAAGAATAGTTGCTGTTGACCCTGTTTGCGAAAGTTACATTTACGACATCAACACTATCTGGAATGCTCTGCCTTTTGTTGAGGACAGATATATAAATGCAAAACTTTATGAAGCTCTTGACGATTCAGTGCATATCGTTGACTTCGATTTCGACAAAGAAAGAGGAAGAGCATCAATCGTAAAGGCAAAAAAACATCTTGATGAACAGCTTAAAAAGATTTCCTATATTCCCACCTCAACAGTTTACATGACAGGTCACTGCCACATTGACATTGCATGGCTCTGGGAAGTTAGAGAAACTGTGAGAAAAACTGCCCGTACAATGGCAAACAACCTTGAGCTTATGGACAGATATCCTGACATGGTTTTCACTCAGAGTCAGGCAATTCTATATGATTTTCTTAAAGCGCATTACCCCGAATTGTATGCAAGAATAAAGGAGAAAATCAAAGAGGGAAAATGGATTATTGAGGGTAACTCGTGGGTTGAAGCAGATACAAACGTCGCAAGCGGAGAATCGCTTATCCGTCAGCTTCTTTACGGCAGAGAATTTTTCAAAAAAGAGTTCGGCGTAGAAAGCGACACCTACTGGCTTCCCGACTGCTTCGGATTTTCATGGGCACTGCCTCAGATTATAAAAAGAAGCGGTATGAAATACTTTGTCAGTGCAAAGCTTGCAGGTCAGGACATTAACCCCTTCCCAGTTTCCACATTTAAATGGAAAGGACAGGACGGCAGTGAGGTCCTCGCTCACATCGTAAAGGGTCACGGCTACGGCGGCGAATGTGACGCAGACGATGTTGTGGCTTTTGACGAAAAGAATTCTCAGTCTGATGTTTTCCCGGCAACTATCGGTATGTACGGCTACGGTGACGGCGGCGGCGGATGCACTTACAGCATGGTTGAAAGAGCAGAAAGATTCGCCTCTGTTCCCGGCATGCCCAAGGTAAAGCAGGCTCCCGTTTCTGAATTTTTCAAGGAAGCTGAAAAGGTGCAAGACAAGCTCCCCACATGGTATGACGAGATGTACTATGAAAACCACAGAGGCACATATACCTCTCAGGCAATCATCAAAAAATATAACAGACAGAGCGAATTCTTAGTCACAAGAACAGAAATGCTGGCAACAATCCTTGAAAACATTTCAGGAGAAAAGTATCCCAAAGAAAAGCTTGAAAAAATTTGGAAGCTTCTTCTTAAAAATCAGTTCCACGACACTCTCCCCGGTACATCAATACACGAAGCGCACATTGACGCTAAAAATGTTTTTGAAAAGCTGATGGCTGACGCACGGGAAATCAAAACAGATATAACAGAAAAAATCAACTCAGAAATCACAGCAGAAAAAGACTCTTTTATAGTATGGAATCTCCTTTCATTTGAAAGAAGCGGTTACGTAACTGTTGACGGGATTACATTCTATGCGGAAAATGTTCCCCCTATGGGCTACAAGGTTTTCTCTGCAGACGAAATTAAAAACAAGTTTAAAACGGTCAAGGCTACCGAAAAGATTATCGAAAACGAAAAACTTAAAGTCCGCTTTGACAAAAACGGTCTTATCACATCAATTTACGATAAAGAAAACGACAGAGAAACTCTCTCGGGCAAAAGCAATCTTCTTACGATTTTTCAGGATAAACCTATCCATGAAAGCGCGTGGAATCTTGAAATAAATTATCAGAAAAAATTCTGGGATCTGACAGAAGCGGAAGAAATAAAAGTTATCCCTGATGACGGAGAAAAAGCGGGCATTGAAATCACAAGAAGGTTCAACAAATCAACGATCACTCAGAAAATTCTTCTTCGCAGAAACTCCTCCCACCTTGATTTTGAAACAGAGGTTGACTGGCACGAAACAGAAAAAATTCTGAAAGCCGCTTTCTACACGGACATTCTTTCAACAAAAGCTACCTACGAAATCGCTCACGGCTCAATTGAAAGACCGACACACTACACAACCTCTTACGACCTTGCAAAATTTGAGGTTTCGGCACATAAATGGGCTGACCTGTCCGAAGGAAATTACGGTGTAAGTATTCTCAACGATTCAAAGTACGGCTACGATATTTTTGAAAACAGAATGAGAATCACACTCATGCGTTCACCCAACTGTCCTGACAGAACATCAGACCACGGCATAAACACTTTTGTTTACAGCTTCTATCCCCATTCAGGCACATGGTCACAGTCAACTGCCGAAGAAGCCTTCTCTCTCAATCTTCCCCTTGAAGGCTTTAAGAAATCAGCACAAACAGGCTCTCTCCAAAGTGAGAAATCTTTTGTATCCTTCGACAAAAACAATATCATTATTGATGCTCTTAAAAAGGCTCAGACAGATGATGGATACATACTCAGATTCTACGAAAGCAAAAAACAGAGAGGAAAAGTTACGGCATCTCTCGGCTTTGATGCATCAAAAATTATTGAGTGCAGCATGATGGAAGAAGAGGAAAAAGAAGTTGCTGTAAAAAATAATTCTTTCACCTTCCTTCTCAAGCCGGGCGAAGTAAAAACATTTAAAATTTTAAAATAAATCTATTGTAATTTTACTTCAGATATGGTATTATTTACTGGTATAAAATCACCTTATACAGGAGGTTAATAAAGATGAAAAAAGTTATTTCAATTGTGCTTTGCGTTGCAATGATTATCTCAACATTCGCAGTTGCAGGCATGTCAAGCGTTTTTGCAACAGAGGTCGACTCCCTCGATGAAATCGCTGAGCTTGCTGTAGAAAAAAACGGTGAATACACTCCCGTTATTTTCCTTCCCGGTATCGGTCAGTCAGAAACATACGCTTATGACGAAAACGGCGACATCATTTCCCACTGGAACCTTATCGGTGTAAACTTAGACCTTGGCTCATTCGAGAACATACTTACCCTTGTTAAGGCTGCAGGCCCCCTCATTCTTACACTTCTCGTTGGTAAGAATATGGTTTCAGATGCCGCTCTCGCAGATCTTGTAGATATGCTTTTTGAATTCTGCAAGCTTGATGAAAACGGCAATCCCCCCGCAAATGTTGAAACCCCCAACTTCAGAACATCTCTCGCTAACTACGAAACAATGTACGGCGAAAAAGGTGTTGAAGGCAAGGAAATTTTCCTCAAGAGAATTCCCTGCGATGAACTTATTGACATTATCGGTGAAGAAAATGTTTACTGCTACAACTATGCGGCTTTCTCTTACACACTCAAGGAGGCTGACGGCCTTGATGATTTCATCACAAACGTTGTTAAGAAGGAAACAGGTGCTGACAAGGTTATTCTTGTTCCTATGAGCATGGGCGCAACAGTTACAAGTGCTTACCTTGCAAGATACGGTCAGAAGCAGGACGTTGAAAAAGTTGTTTCTATCGTTGGCGCGTGGGACGGCAGTGATGTTTTCGCAGACCTTCTTGAACTCAAGTACACGGAAAATGCTCCTGATCTTCTCTACAACGGCATTATCGCAGGTCTTGTAGGCGATCCTTACGGCAACCTTATCAACATCGCTCTCAGACTTTTCCCCAAGCCTGTTCTCAGAGAATTTATCGATCAGGCTCTTACAGCAGTTATCGAAAACCTTATCTGCACAACAACATCATTCTTCTCGCTTGTTCCTCAGGACAGATATGATGCCATCGCAGAAAAATATCTTTCAGGTGAAGACATGAAGGCTATTCGTGCACAATGTGACGAATACCACAAGATTCAGGGCAATCTTAAAGAAACTCTTTACAAATGCCGTGACGAATACGGAGTAGAATTCTACTTCATCTGCGGTTACAATATGGGCTTTGGCGAAGAAACAGGGGACTTCGTATTCTTCCAGTTCTTCGAGTCGGCAGAAACTACTAACTCAGACGAAATTATCCAGATTTCTTCAACAGGTGTAGGCGTAACTTCTGTTTCTGCAGGCAAACAGCTTCCCGTTGACTATGTAGCTAAGAATCCCACATGTACAGACAAAACTCATAACCACATTTCGCCCGACAAATCAATCGACGTTTCAACATCACTCTTCCCTGAAACTACATGGTGCTTCGTTGGGCAGACTCATGAGCTTACATGGAACGATACTGCACTTGAACTCTGCTATGCTATCGTATTTGACGAAGTAAAATCGGTTTATGACACTGAAGCTTATCCTCAGTTCAATGAATCAAGAGATATTAAGAAGCTCAAAAAAGATTACATTCCTGATGCAAAGGAGCTCCTTGACGGCAAGTATGAAGGTATCACACTTACAGCTGAACAGACTGAAAAGCTTGCACTTCTCGTTGCTGATGCAGAAGCAATGCTTGAGAGAACAATCAATGACCGTGACGAAGATGACAAAATCATTGCCGCCCTTTACAATTACATGGTAGAAATCGGACGTTACAACGCTCCCTCAGAACCTACGGCAATGGATAAAGTGCTTGACTTCCTTCTCGGTGGTCTTAACGATATCGTTTATGCCGTCGTAGGTCCAAGAGGTTTCTCAGATGTTTTTAACGAATACCTTGATGCCCTCAAAGCATAAAATTCAATAAATTTCTGGTGGGTGGGGCTGAGCAATTAGCTCCGCCCTGCTGTTTTAAGGATGGATTTTCATGGCTGAAAAAAACAGTTGCCATAAAGTGAATATAACTTCAATCAACTCTTCGGGCTTCGGCGTCTGCAGAGTAGACGGTGTTGTCTGCTTTGTTGCAGGCGGCGTTACAGGTGACGAGCTTGAAATAAAAATTATAAAATCAAAGAAAAATTACAATATCGGCAAAATTGAAAAAATTATTACTCCGTCTCCCAAAAGACAGGATAACGATTGCAGTGTTTTCAAAAAATGCGGCGGTTGTGTTTACCGCCATGTAAAATATTCAGATGAACTTGAAATAAAAGAAACTTCTGTCCGTGATTCCTTTGAAAGAATCGGACATTTTGAAAATATAAATTTAAAGCCGATAATTTCAGCTGACAGCAGTTTAAGATACAGAAACAAAGCACAATACCCCGTAAAAAATGAAAACGGCAAATTTTATGCAGGCTTTTTTGCCGCAAGAACACATGAAATTATTCCCTGTGATGATTGTCTTCTCCAACCTGAAATTTTTTCACATATTGTAAAAGAGGTTTGCCTGTGGGCAGAAAGAAATAATATTTCCTCGTTCAATGAAAAAACAGGACAAGGTGCTCTCAGACATATTTATCTTCGTATTGCAGAGGCTACAAACGAAATCATGCTCACTCTGGTTTCAGCGAAGACAAAAATAAAAAATCAGGATGAGCTCGTAAAAAATATCACTGAAAAATTTCCTGAAATAAAGACAATTGTGCTGAACATAAATTCCGAAAAAACAAATGTGATTTTAGGCAAAAAATGTATAAACCTTTTCGGCAAAGGATATATTACAGATATTTTATGCGACACTAAAATCAAAATTTCTCCCCTTTCCTTTTATCAGGTCAACAGGCTTCAAGCTCAGAAGCTTTATGAAAAAACACGGGAATACATGGGGGATGTCAAGGGTAAAAATGTAATTGACCTTTACTGCGGTACAGGCACAATCGGACTTTGCACATCAAAAGATGCAGAAAATCTGATAGGTGTTGAAATTATTCCCGAGGCAATTGAAGATGCTAAAGAAAATGCAAAAATAAATGACAGAAAAAATGTCAAATTCATTTGCGGTGATGCGGAAAAAGCGGCAGAGGTTCTGAAGAAAAAAAACATAAAGGCTGACATAATTATTGTTGACCCTCCGAGAAAAGGCCTGACGCCGAAACTCATAGAAACAATTTCAGAATTCGATCCCGAAAGAGTTGTATATGTTTCCTGTGATCCGGCAACTCTTGCCCGCGACTGTGAAATTTTCAATAGCTACGAATTTAAAATTCTTGAAGCAACTCCCGTGGATTTATTTCCGCGAACTTGCCATTGCGAGACGGTTGCTTTATTAAAAAGGTGATTGATATGAAAAAATTTATTTCGGCGATTCTCTGTTTAACAATTTTCTTTTCAGTTTTTTCTCTTCCCGCTTCGGCAAAGTCGGAGACAGAAACTGTTCCTGCCATTATAAGTTGCATTGAAAAATATGGCACGGGTTTCGTAAGCCTTTTAGGGAGGTTATGGAATATGATAGTAAAAATTGACGAAACAGACATTCCCTCTGCGGCTGTTCAGACCCCCTCATGGCAAGAGTTTTCAGGCGAAATTGATTTTTCTCCCCAACAGACTCTCAGTGCTGAAACATGGGTTGCAGAAGAAATCACTTTTATCAGCGAAAAGAAATATGAAAACCCCTTTGAGGATGTCAATGTTGACCTTCTTCTTTACGGCAACGGCAGACTCTATGCTGTCCCCGGTTTCTGGGACGGCGGCGACACCTGGAAAATCCGTTTTGTTTGCCCGTCATCGGGCACATGGTATTTTAAAACTGTTTGCTCAGACGAGGAGAACACATCTCTTCACTCAAGAACAGGCAAAATCGTCTGCACAGAATACTCAGGTGAGCTTGATATCTATAAAAAAGGCTTTGTCACAACATCTTACGGCAAAAAATATCTGACATACGCTGACGGCACACCTTTCTTCTATCTCGGCGACACTCACTGGAGCCTTGGCGATGAAACAGTCGATATGGTCAAAGTAATTTCTGAGCAAAGAGCATCTCAGGGCTTTACCGTTTTCCAGAGCGAACCCATCGGTGCCGCTTTTGATATGACAAACGGCATCACGGAAGAAGACATGGAAGGTCTCAGAATTTATGATGAAAAATTCAGAATCATCGCCGAAAACGGACTCGTTCACGCAAATGCTCAGTTCTTCTATCCCTATTATATGGAAGTCCTCATTGCAAACAACGGGGGATATTCTGATAAAATCGTTTCAGACGGAATGAAGGATTTGTCTGACGAAGCGAAAAATTATCTCGAAAAACTTTCCCGCTATTGGGTTGCAAGATACGGAGCATACCCTGTTATGTGGACGTTGGGACAAGAGGTTGACAACGATTTTTACCGGAAAGATACCTATCATCCCGATTGGAATTATATCAACAACCCATATAAACTGGTCGCAGAATATATTGCAAAATACGACACCTACGACCATCCGCTTACCGCTCATCAGGAAAACACAGGTGCAACTGCTGCTTACGGCAACGGCGAGGGTGCGAGCGATAAATGCACGGTTTACAACAAAGATGCTATGCCCTCCGCGTTCCGCGACGTAAAGGAACATACCTTCTACGCCGCACAGTGGTCCCCGTCAAAAACAAAGCAAAGCAATTTTGAGAGAGAAAAGGATTTGTGGTATAATTCTCAGGGTAAGCCTGTAGTTAACTACGAGGGACAATATTGTTATCTGTGGACAAAAAATTTCGGTGCAAGAATGCAAGGCTGGACTGCATATCTGAACGGCATGTACGGTTACGGCTGGGGCGGACACGATACATGGAGTTATCTCAACACTTACGACGAGGAAAATAATAGCTCAGACGGTGTTGACACAATTACAAGCGAAGAAAAGAAAAACGCAACATGGGAAGATTCGCTTGAATACGAAAGCTCCTATCAGGTAGGATATATGCGCTCATTCCTTGAAAAAACCGAGTGGTACAACCTGATTCCCCGCTTTGACAACAAAGCATATTTCACTCCATGCTCCAATGTTTATTATGTTTACGCAAGCAATCCTGACAACAGTGAAATTGTTATTTATTTCTACTCATTCACAGACGAAACGGTTGCAGAAAAATCAAATACAAAACTCTACGGCGGTATCAAAACAGGTACTGTGGGAAATCTTGAACCTGAAACAGTTTACACATATCAGTGGTTTGATCCCATTACAGGCGAAACTTATGAAGAGGAGAATTTTACATCCTCACGCTTCGGCACATATTACCTTGGCGAAAGACCAAAAGATACAGATATGGCGCTGAGAATCAGCAAAGGAGAACAAAAATGAACGGACTTACAAGACGAGAAAGAGAAGTTACTGACATAAATAAAATTCTTGAAATCCTTGACAAAGCAAAGGTTGTGCACCTTGGACTTGTTGACGGAGATGAGGCTTATGTTGTTCCCATGAACTACGGCTACACATATGAAAACGAAAAACTCACACTTTATCTTCACGGTGCAAGAAGAGGCAGAAAACTCGACCTTATGCGTGCAAATCCAAAGGTTTTCTTTGAAATGGACTGCGATATTGTTCCCTTCGAGGGCGATGTTGCCTGCAAATACGGCATTACATATTCTTCAATTATGGGAAAAGGTATTGCAGAAATTCTTGAAGACCCTCAGGAAAAAATGCAGGCACTGACGCATCTCATGAAAACCCAGACAGGCAAAGATTTTGAGTTCAATGAAAAACTAGTCAGTGTTGTTGCGGTAATAAAAATTAAAGTTTCAGAATTCACCGCAAAGCACAGACCGGGACCGACAAAATAATTTTTATATAAAAAGGTGATAAAAATGAAAAAAGTATTGAGTTTTATTCTCGCTCTTGTAATTGCCGTTGCAATTCCCGTGAGCGTAATGGCAGATTCTCAGGGCTGCACCTGCGGCACTGCTCCCGTGGTTTATGTCCGTGGCTTCGGCGGCGGAATTTTCAAGGTGGAAGATGACGGAAGTCTCACAAACGCTTTTGCCTTTGACGGCAACAAAATTGTTCCTCTCATTGATGACATTGTGGTTGCTGTTGTTTCACTTTTCTCAGGCAATGCTCAATCTTTCAGCAAGAGTGCAGGCAAAATTCTTGATGGTATTATGGGTGACCTTGCTTGTACATACGGCGGTGAATCTCTCTACAACATTGTCCCCGAGGAATCTGCCCCCACAAATGTGGACAAACATAAAAATTTCACCCTTGACGTTTCTGCAGAAGAAAGAGCAGATGCTCAGTACAATTTTGAATATGACTGGCGACTTGATCCACTCGTAATTGCAGATGACCTGAATACATATATTGAGGAAGTAAAAGCCGCAACAGGACATGACAAGGTTGTTATCAAATGTCACAGTGAGGGCAACTGTGTTGCTGCATCTTACCTTTATAAATACGGCTACGGCTCTGTTGAAAAACTCTGCTTTACTGCTGCTGCTTTCAACGGCATCAACCTTGTAGGTCAGCTTTTCACAAAGGACCTTTCACTCAAAGATAAAGGCTCAGAGGTTGCGGCTTTCGTATCTTCTCTGACAGACGGTACCGAATCAGGAGAAGTGATTTCAGCACTTATGGGTGTTCTCGATGACATCGGACTTCTTGACGGTATCTGCAACCTGCTTAACGATGCCCTCATTGGAGAAACTCTTGATACACTTTATGACGAGGTACTTATCGACTCCTTCGCAACATGGCCTGCTCTGTGGACATTTGTTCCCGATTCATACTATGAAAACGCTAAAAAGGCAATGTTCGGTGAAGATAAAAAATACGCTGCACTTGTTGAGAGAATTGATGAGTACCACTACAACGTGCAGAACAATCTTGAAAAAACACTTAAAGATGCTAACAGTAACGGTGTTGCAATCATGTTCTTCTCACAGTACAATTTTGCACCTATCCCCGTTTATGAAAACAGCGTTTGCATGGGTGACATGCTTGTTGAAACAAAGTATACCAGCTTCGGCGCTACAACTGCTGATTTCGGCAAAACGCTCGACCTTGATATGAGTTCACCCAATGCAAAATACTATTCAAAAGACAAGCTCATTGATGCTTCAACCTGTCTTTTCCCCGACTACACATGGTTTGTCAGAGGCATCAACCATGCACTCTCCCCCGCACCTTACATGGACCTTACAGACTGGGCAATTCTCTATGACGGACAGCCTACTGTTTTCTCAGACGAGGCTCATCCTCAGTTTGTACGCCTCGAGGGCGAAAAACTTGTTCCCGTAACAGAAGAAATACCTGCCGATAGCACAAATAACTTTATAAGGCTTATAAAAGCTATTGTAGGAATGGCTGCATAAAAATTCAAATTTCCTATTGAATTTTGTAAAAAACTGTATTATAATGAATTAGTAATGTACTTCTAATAAACCACTATCAGCAAAACGAAAGGAGTATACTTAATGAATATTGCACTCATTGCCCACGACGCGAAGAAAGAACTTATGACCCAATTCTGCATAGCTTACTGCGGAATCCTCAGCAAGCATAACCTTTGTGCCACAGGCATTACAGGAAAACTTGTAGCTGAAGCCACCGGACTTAATGTTGTCCGCTTTCTCAGCGGCTCCCAGGGTGGAGATCAACAGATTGCTGCAAGAATAGGATATAACGAAATCGACCTTCTTCTTATGTTCCGTGATCCGCTGAACAGGAAACCGTCAGAACCTAATGAAGAAAATCTTTTAAGACTCTGCGACGTTCACAACATTCCCGTTGCAACAAATATCGCAACTGCAGAAGCTCTTATTCACAGCCTTGAAAGAGGCGACCTTGACTGGCGTGATATTGTCAATCCGAAATAAACTGAACAAAAAAACGGCTGTCTCACTTTCATCGGTGAAACAGCCGTTTTCTCTTTATTTCAATCTTCCATATTACATTTTATTTCAATCATTTCACTGTCAAAAGCATCGCATACGCCGTCCTTGTTCATGTCGGCTGCCGCAAACTCAGGTAGGTTATTTTCAAATTCCGCCTCAAAATTCGTTACGGCAATGCTTATTGTCATATCAATAGAGTCAATATAAGCGTCGCCGTTAATATCTCCCTCGATTACAACATAATATGTATTAATCAGCGTGTCACCGAGAACGAGATTAACCTCTGTTCCCGTACCGAAGCCATTTTCGGTTTTGTTTATTTCCACATGTGCAAAGCCTGTAACGGTAAACATTTCTTCTGTTACTCTCGTACCGCTTTCAATTCCGAAAATCATATTATTTTTAATTGTCAGATTTTCATCTGCAACGGAAATTTCAGACTGCGTTTTTTTCGCAAAATCAAGTACACACCACTGATTATCACTAATCCTGCCCCATGTGTAACCGTTGCCCGTCATTTTTGCAGTAATATGTATTCTCTCTCCATATGAAAGAAAACCGGTCTTTTCAAAGGATGTTCCTGCTCCTGAGCGCACATTGACGCCGTTTGAAGAAGTGATTATCCACTCTTCATCAACATCCTCAAAAACCGGGGTATATCCGTTAAAACCGCCGTTTTTCATAATCGTGGGATAATCCTTATATGCAACATCAAGGTCAACCGCCGTAGAAATTCCGGCAACTGAACCCGAATCCGTATACTGCCACAGACCGTATTCACTGCTGTAATCCCGAGAAGGATTTCCTGAATTCATCCATGATGCCAACCACAACTCATGCTTTTCTCCCAATTTTGTTTTATCAAGATAATTGCTGAACCAGTTTCCGTTTGCGTACGTTCCGACAAACCAGCCGTTTTCCGAAAGTCTTTCAAGAAAAGTTAGACATATCTCTGTTCTCATTTCAGTTGTGATACCGTTTTCAAGCTGGGCAGAATTTTCCATATCATAGTAAACAGGATATTCAAGCTGTTTTCCGTCAAGCCATGAGAGAACGTTTTCCGCATCCTGCAAAGCACCTTCGGCGGTTGTTGCATAAGTATAAAAATAACATCCAACATTAAGCCCTGCACTTTTTGCGTTTTTATAATTTTCTTCAAAATATGTATCTTTTCCCTTTGTTGTACCAATCCTTAATATAGCAAAAGTCTTTCCGTCATTCCTGACCTTCTGCCAGTCAACTTTTCCCTGCCATGAGGAAACGTCCACACCGTATGCTAAAATTCCGTTTCCGTCTCCTGCACCCGAAGCAAAGCCTTCAGTTATTCCGAACGCAGAAAACACCAGAACCATTGACAAAACAAAGGATAATATCTTTTTGCATTTCATTTATCTTACCTCACAGAAATTCCTATTATACTTATTATATATCTCATATTTTACCATGTCAATTAAAAACAAGGTGTTAATTTATGGAAAAGTTTATTACATATTTGTAAACATTTGAAATACCCCTTGATTTTTTCCAAAAATAGGCTACAATATATTTTAGCACTCAAAGTTCGCGAGTGCTAAAAATCAATTTGTTTTATTTTCATTACTTATAGGAGGTAATTTATTATGACACTCAAACCCCTTTCAGACAAGGTCGTTGTGAAACTTGTAGAGATGGAAGAAACTACAAACAGCGGAATCATCCTTGCTTCTGCTTCACAGGAAAAACCTCAGGTTGCAGAAGTTATTGCTGTAGGCCCCGGCGGAATTGTTGACGGTAACGAGGTTGTTATGACAGTCAAAGTCGGCGACAAGGTTATCACAAGCAAATACGCAGGCACAGAAGTCAAGCTTGGTAAAGAAGAGTACACAATCGTTCGTCAGAGCGACATTCTTGCAATTGTAGAATAATAGGAGGCATGGATTATGGCAAAACAGATTATTTACGGCGAAGAAGCCAGAAAAGCATTACAGAACGGTATTGACAAGCTGAGCAATACGGTTAAAATTACACTCGGACCTAAAGGAAGAAACGTAGTTCTCGATAAGAAATACGGCGCTCCCCTCATCACAAATGACGGCGTTACAATCGCAAAAGAGGTTGAGCTTGAGGACGCTTTCGAAAACATGGGCGCACAGCTCGTTAAAGAAGTTGCAACAAAGACAAACGATGTTGCAGGTGACGGTACAACAACAGCTACACTTCTTGCACAGGCTCTTGTACGCGAAGGCATGAAGAATGTTGCAGCAGGTGCAAACCCTATGGTTGTAAGAAAAGGTATGAAGAAGGCTGTTGAAACAGCAATTGAAGCTATCAAAGCAAATTCAAAGCCTGTTTCAAGCACAAACGATATCGCAAGGATTGCTACAATTTCTTCAGCAGACGAGGAAATGGGCACAATCATTGCTGAGGCAATGGAAAAAGTTACTGCAGACGGCGTTATCACAGTTGAGGAATCAAAGGTTGCAGTTACAGACAGCGATGTAGTTGAAGGTATGCAGTTTGACAGAGGATATATCTCTCCCTACAT
>CAZDQE010000029.1:0-26506 GCA_964507395.1 uncultured Eubacteriales bacterium
AGTTCGCCTCTACGATAATAAAGATAAATTACAATTTGTATAACTGATAATCTGTGCCGTCAAACGCACATTTTTATTTACCATACATTTGAACAGTTGTTCAAATGTTCAAGCATTATACTATTAATGAATATGCTATCCTGAGGTGATGTTATGGCAAAAATTACAAAGAAAAACGAAGAAATCAATGAGCATGGTCTCGGCATTGAAAAAGATATCGGTGAAATGCCCGATGATGTAACACTTTTTCAGCTTGCTAACCTTTTCAAAATTTTCGGTGACGGCACACGAATCAAGATACTTTTTGTGCTTGCCGAAAGTGACATGTGTGTTTATCACATTGCCGAAACGCTTGGCATGACCATGTCTGCAATTTCTCATCAACTCAGCGTTCTTAAGAACGCAAACCTTGTCTCCTCAAAAAGAGACGGAAAAACTGTTTATTATTCCCTTGCTGATGACCATGTGAGAACGATTATCAGACAAGGTATGAATCATATTTGTGAATGAGGTGTATTAACATGAAAAAATCTTTTAAAATTGAAAATCTCGACTGCGCTAATTGTGCCGCAAAAATGGAAGACAAAATTTCAAAGATTGACGGCGTTATTTCCGCTAAAATCAGCTTTCTTACTCAGCGATTCACTCTCGAATGTGAGGAAAAGGATGTTGACAGAATCCTCAAAGAGGCTCAGAAAATCTGCAAAAAATTTGAAAGTGACTGCAGAATTATAGGAGGTTGATGCAATGAAAAGCAAACGGAATAAAAATCTGATATTTATAATTGTTTCCGCTGTTTTATTGGTTGCCGCTGTAATAACAGAATATTTTCCTTTAAAGCTGGCACTGTTCATAGTTTCATATCTGCTCGTTGGTTATGATGTTATTATAAATGCCTTTAAGAACCTTTTCCGCGGTCACATGCTCGATGAAAATTTCCTTATGGGCGTGGCAACAATAGGCGCATTTGCCATTCAGGAATTTGAAGAAGCTGTTTTTGTAATGCTCTTTTACAAGCTGGGTGAGCTCTTTGAAGGATACGCTGTGGGCAAAAGCAGAAAATCAATTTCTTCACTGATGGATATTCGCCCCGATATCGCAAACATTGAACGTGACGGAGAAATTGTTGAGGTCGATCCTTACGATGTAAACATTGATGACATAATTGTTGTAAAACCCGGTGAAAAGGTTCCTCTCGACGGAATAATCGTTGAAGGCGCCTCCTCGCTCAACACAAATGCTCTGACCGGTGAATCTATCCCGAGAGATGTGTGTGTCGGCGATGAAATTGTCAGCGGCTGTATCAACGTAAACGGTCTTCTGAAAATCAAAGTTACAAAAAAATTCGACGAGTCAACTGTTGCTAAAATTCTTGAGCTTGTTGAAAACTCTGTTGAATCTAAATCAAAAAGCGAAAAATTTATTACTCGCTTTTCCAGATATTACACACCGATCGTCGTAGTTTCTGCAGTTTTACTGACTGTAATTCTCACAATCATATCACCCGAGAGCTTTTCGGAAAATCTGAAAAGAGGTCTGATGTTCCTCGTAGTTTCATGTCCCTGTGCTCTTGTTATCTCTGTTCCCCTCACCTTCTTCGGCGGTATCGGAAGTGCATCAAAAAACGGTATTCTTATTAAAGGCTCCAACTATCTTGAAAATCTTGCCAAATGCTCAACTTTTGTTTTCGACAAAACAGGTACGCTGACAAAAGGCAATTTTACTGTTCAGAAAATCGAAAGCTTCTTCATTGAAAAAGATGAACTGCTTGAGCTTGCCTGCGGTGCAGAATATTATTCCGACCACCCTATTTCAGTTTCTCTGAAAAATGAATGTAAAAAAGTTTTTTCTAAGGACGAAATAGAAGGAACTGAGGAAATCTCAGGTCACGGTGTCAGCGCTTTCGTGAACGGACGAAAAATTTTCGCAGGTAACGAAAAGCTTATGCAATCAATCGGAATCAAAACTCCCAAAATACATGAAATCGGCACCATTGTTTTTGTAAGTGACGAAAAAACTTTGCTGGGATATATCGTAATTTCCGACAACATCAAGCCTGATACGGAAGAAGCAATTCAAAAGCTTAAAAAACTCGGTATACGCAACACCGTTATGCTCACAGGCGATAAAAAGGAAGTAGCAGAAGTTATTTCCGAAAAAATCGGAATTGACAGTTACAAAGCTGAGCTTCTTCCTCAGAACAAGGTAAACGAATTGCGTAAAATTGACGGCAGCTTCGCTTTTGTCGGCGACGGTATCAACGATGCTCCCTCACTGAAAATAGCTGATGTGGGCATTGCAATGGGCGGTCTCGGTTCTGATGCCGCTATTGAAGCAGCAGATATCGTTATAATGAATGACAGTCTTATGAAAATTCCTGAAGCTATCAGCATTTCAAAAAAGACTTTGAAAATAGCAAAACAAAACATTATTTTTGCTCTTGCAGTTAAATTCCTTGTCCTTGCATTAAGTGCTGTCGGTGTGGGAACAATGTTTTTAGCGGTATTTGCCGATGTGGGCGTAACGTTTATCGCAATTCTTAATGCAATGAGGATGCTGAAAAAATGAGCGAAAATACATTCGGAAAAATTTACGATGTAATAAAACAAATTCCCCGCGGGAAGGTTGCAACCTACGGACAGGTTGCGCTTCTTGCAGGAAATCCGAGATGGGCAAGAGTTGTGGGCTATGCCCTGCACGTAAACCCCGACCCTGAAAACATTAAATGCCACAGAGTGGTCAATCGCAACGGCGAGGTTTCAAAAGCCTTTGCCTTCGGCGGTGAAAATATGCAGATTTTACTTTTACGTGAAGAAGGCGTTGAGGTTACAGACGGAAAAGTTGATTTAAAAATTTATCAATGGTAAAAAAATAACACCGAAGGTATCAACTACCTTCGGTGTTATAATTTAATTGATTATTTATTTTCTTTGTTTTTCTTAGCCTGTTCTGCTGCGTATGCTTCTTCAATCATTCTCTGCTCTTCTTCTTTCTTGCGAGCTTCTTCCATATCAGCAGCCATCTTAGCAGCTTTTTCTGCAATTTCTTTCTTTCTCTTTTCTGCAGAAGACTTAACCACGATGGGATTCTTCTTAATCATAAGATTAATCACGATAGGAGCAAGTGCTGCAATAATAAGGAGAATGTAACCGAATGAAAGTGATGCAGAATAGCCTTCACCGAGAACTGATGCGAACTGTGAGCCTGAAAGAACAAAGAACAGACCGCTGAGTGCATAAGAGCCAAGTGCAACACCTGCAAAACTAAGGTTACGCGGGATACCTTTAGGTGCACAGGAAAGGAAGATGAGGATAAATCCTACAAATGAAACTACCGCACCGAGTGCAATAAAGATAATTGAGAGTGCAAACATCAACACTGCTGTTCCCAATGTGGGAGATGAAAGCATTCCGAGAAGACCTTCAAAATCCATTGATGAAACTGCATTATATACAGTCATTGCATTGATTGAAAAGCTTTCAGATACGAAAGGTACATTAACTGACAGCTTTGCAAGAGGCAGGAAAAGTGCACCGATAGGAAGGAGGCTGAGCACAATTCTTGCAATAGCCAGCTTCGAGCCTATGTAAGATGCCTTCACTCTGTCAAGAACAGCATACATCTTGTTGAGCGAAATCTCTGCTGTTTCAACGTCATGAGCAAGACGCTCCTGCATGCCGTTGTAGAAAATGTTTACATTACAGTTGGGACAATTGGGTTTCCAATAAGTCTTTTTAAGGTGGACACCACAATTAGGACAATTTGCCATCTTTCATTCCTCCAATTCAGGAAATCGTTTTATATCTCTATAAATTTACCATAAATATTCAAAAAAATCAAGACTTTTTTGATATTTATGGTAAAAATGTTTCTATATTCAGATTATCATGCCGCCATCAACAGAAATTATCTGGCCTGTGATGTATTTTGACTTGTCGGAACAAAGAAAATAAACCGTTTCGGCTACATCCTCAGCAGTACCGATTCTCATGAGAGGAATCTCCTCTTTCAGGCTTTCCATTGTTTCAGCGTCAAGGTTTGCGTTCATCTTTGTGTCAATAACGCCGGGACACACGCAGTTGACATTTACGGAACAAGGCCCCACCTCTTTCGCAAGAGCTTTTGTAAAACCGATTACAGCCGCTTTTGAAGAAGAATAATGAACCTCGCAAGACGCTCCGCAAATGCCCCACATGGACGAAATATTGACAATTTTACCGTCTTTGCGATTTATCATTGAAGGCAGAACTGCTTTTGAACAGTTAAAAGTACCTTTTACGTTTATATCAAAAATTCTTTCTGCCTCTTCCTCTGTAACATCACAAAAGAGCTTCTGAAGTGCCACACCTGCATTGTTAATAAGAGCATGTATGTCACCGAGATGATTTTTTACATCTTCAAAAAAGCTTTTTACAGATTCAGGTGATGCAACATCACATTTACCGCAAAATACCTTTACGCCTTTGAGTTTAAGTTCTTCTTCAAGTTTTTCTGCATTCTCGCGGGAATTAAGATACATAAGACATACATTCCAGCCGTTTTCGGCAAACACACGGGCAATACCGCTTCCGATACCGCCCGAAGAGCCTGTTATAACTACTGTTTTTCTCATGTTAATTTGATGTGGAAAGGCTTCCGAGAAGACTTGCATAAGAACCAAGAAGTGAACTTGCAAATTCATCCTCGGTAACCTTCTTGTATCCTGAGGGAACCTCAAAGTATGAATCAGAGGGATTACCTGTGAGCTTCACAATATCCATTGCGATCGTTGTTCCGTCATCTGCTTCATATTCAATACGCTTAAGTTCTTCTGTAGACTTATCAAAGTAGTATTTGAAAACTGTTCCGTTATCAAGATATTCTTCGCAGATATAAGTTGTACCGCCTGAAGTCACAATAGAAGTTTTCTGATACTGTGCCGTTGTAGAGCCGAGTGCTTCCTGAATCTGGTCGCCTGTAAGCATATCATCACCGATGCTGTCGGAACCTGTTGATTCCATATAAACCTTCTGCTTGCTGTTCATCATATACATTTTATCGCCGTTCATAATAAACTCAAGAGTAAGATTCAGAATACTTACCTGCATGTTTGTTTTCATGTAAGTCTTGTTACCACTGACAGCAAGACCGTAGTTGGCACTTACACCAATACCATCAGCATTGTACTTCGTCTTCATCTCAATATAGAACTTTCCTGTAGCGAGAATCTTCTTCAATGACTTATCATAAAGACGCTCGGAAGTCTGAATCGTTGTACCCTCGGGCATTGTTTCAACTACTACGGTTGACATTTCAATATCACCGTTGAGAAGGTCTTCAATTGAACCTGAAGAAGCCGTAGTTGACGGAGCTGAAGAATGTACCTTTGTTACAGCCTCTTTATTTTCATTTGTAACCACATTTCCGTCTTCGTCAACATCGTTAACATAATAATGAAGAATGGTAAGCTTCTCGCCGTTTTCGTCAAGAACCTGATTCCCGTTTTCATCCGTTACATACTCGATTGAGCCGCCTTCGACTGCAACGGTTACATTCTCACCTTTTTCGTTTGTCACAGTTTCGCCCCAAAGGTCAGTCTCGTAGATGGTAACATCATCGAACTCATCATTTGAACATGCGGCCGTAATTGTAAGAACGGCTACAAGGCAAAGTATAATTGCAATTGTTTTTTTAGTGTTCATTTTATGTATCATTCCTTTCACTACAATAGATTACACTAATTTTGACAATAAATCAAGAGAAAGTTTGTATTTACATCATTTACCTTGGAATTTATGAGGTTTTAACGTAACTGATATAGCTTTCCCTTTGCTGATATTATAACACACTTTTACGAATATTTTTGTAAAAAAGTATTGCAATTATATTAAAATTTATGTATAATGGTAAAGATAATGCTGGTGTGGCTCAATGGCAGAGCAGCTCATTCGTAATGAGCAGGTTGCAGGTTCGATTCCCGTCACCAGCTCCAGAAAAGCACTTCTTCGGAAGTGCTTTTTCAATGTAATCCGCCTTGCGTCGAGTTCAATATTACTTCGTAACATGAAATATTTGTTTCACAAATATAACACGGTGAATTTTATTTCACATTGAGCAAGGTGAAGCATTTCATCAAATCGGTTATCCGCTGCAAGCTTTATAACAATCAAGGAGTAAAAATGTATGCTTGAAAGTATTATTTCCAACATCAATGATGCCCTTTACAGTTATATACTCATTATATTACTGTTACTCGGCGGCATTTATTTTGTTATCAGAACACGCTTTGTTCAGTTCAGACTTCTTAAAGAGCAATTCCGTGCAGTTATGGAAAAGCCTGCTGACGGAAAAGGTGTTTCATCCTTTCAGGCTCTTATGGTTTCTACTGCATCGAGAGTCGGTACAGGTAACATTATAGGAGTTTCAACCGCTCTTTGTCTCGGCGGCTTCGGCTCTGTTTTCTGGATGTGGATAATTGCAATTATCGGTGCTGCTTCTGCCTTCATTGAAAGTACGCTTGCTCAGATTTTTAAACGAAAAGGTGCTGACGGATGCTACGGCGGTCCTGCACATTACATTCAACAGGGGCTTAAAAACACACCTCTTGCAATTATTTTCGCAGTTCTCATTATCATAACCTATGCTTTCGGCTTTAATATGCTGGCATCCTATAATCTTCAGTCAACCTTCTCTTCGTATGAATTCTATGATGCGAAGTGGTCTGCGTGGATCATCGGTCTTATTGTTGCTGTACTTGTCGCTTACTGCCTTATGGGCGGCGGACAAAGAATACTCAAGGCTACAAGTGTTCTTGTGCCCGTCATGGGAATTGCATATATTCTCATTGCACTGGTAATTGTTTTTATGAACATCACTACTCTCCCCTCTGTTTTCCGGAGAATTTTTGCTGAGGCCTTCAACACGGATGCGATTTTCGGCGGTTTCGGAGGTTCCTGTGTAATGTACGGAATTAAACGAGGCTTATTCAGTAACGAAGCAGGTGTAGGCTCTGCACCAAATGCATCTGCTTCGGCAGAAGTTGACCACCCTGTAAAGCAAGGTCTTGTTCAGGTGCTTTCTGTTTTCATTGACACGCTCCTTGTCTGCACTGCTACAGCTTTCATGTGCATGTGTTCCGGCGTTGAACCGACTGAAAGCCTTTCAGGTGCTCCTTATGTTCAGAGTGCACTCAGCAGTTCATTAGGTGCTTTCGGTCCGATTTTTATTACAATAGCTATGATTCTTTTCGCATTCACAACGCTTCTCGGCAATCTGTATTATGTTGACAACTGCCTTGTTTTTCTTCTTAAACGTCAGCCGAGCAAAAAATTCATGAGAGTTTACCACATTATCGCATCGCTGGTCGTTTTTGTAGGTGCAGGACTCAATGCAGACCTTTTATGGGGAATTGCCGATGTGACTATGGGTGCTATGACAATCATTAATATGCCCGTAATTCTCATTCTCGGAAAATATGCCGTCAGAGCACTGAAGGACTATGAAAAGCAGAGGAAAGAAGGGAAAACTCCTGTATTTAAAGCAAAAAATATTGACCTGCCGTATGATGTAGATTACTGGCAATAAACAAAATAAAAATTTCAGTCTGAATTTCAAAGAATTTCGCTTTTCTGCAAAATTGCGAAGGCGCTTTAAAATACAAAATTACGTGTACCGAAAAAACGCACTGATAATGCTATTGCATATCAGTGCGTTTTGACATATTATCGTGCTGTAAATTCACATTACAAAAGGAATGCTTTCTTATCAACACTCGGCGTTTCTGCCGTGGATTTACCACATAAAGTTAGCCATGTTGATTATGATTGTAAGGTCAATAGCATCGAGCCAACCATCAGCTTCAAGGTCGATAGCAGTCTTAATGTAATCATTTTCAGGTTCCTCAAAATAGTTGATGAGATTTGCAACGATTGCTACGTCAATAGCATCAACAAATCCACTACCGTCTGCATCACCGTCAACAATAATTACATATTCTTTAACCAGTTCATCACCGTCAAAGTGCTGAACGAGTGTGCCTGTACCATAGCCTTCAAGAGCAGGTGTTACAACGATTGAAGTGTTTTTGCCGTATACATCGAACTGAGAAATGATTTCATCTTCAGACCAGATATCGCTGAGTCCTCTGATATATCCCTCTTCAGTGATGTATGCTGTTGAATCGGCTTTCAGAACGATTGTTGAAACATAATCAAGAGCTTCTGTAGCTTCAATGATTGCATCTGCGTAGCCCTGAATTTCATCCTGTTTTGTAATATCAAGACCGTATACTACAGACTCAATTGCGCTGTCAAGTGCATCTACTGTTGTCTGATCAAGTTCAATGCCTGTTGCCTGCATTTCAGCAAGTTTATCCTCTGCTGCTGTTATCGCATCTTCAATAGGAGTGTAGTCACCTGCTTTGGGTTCAAGCTTTGTAAGTGCTTCGAGAATTGCCTCTGCGTAGCCATTGACTGTTTCCTGTTCGAGGATGTTAAGTCCGTAAACTACTGCATCAATTGCTTCCTCAACAATTTCAAAGTTTGTATAGATATCTCTGTCATAGCCGTTAGCTTCAGCAATTGCATCTTCAACTACTTTATAGTCTGCATCTGCCCAAGCTGTTTTGAGTGCCTCAAGGGAAGCATTGTAAGCATCAATTGCTTCAAGTGCTGCTTCATCATCAAGGATTGTAAGATTTTCAGCATCTGCAATCATGTCTGTGATGACTTTAAGTGCTGCTTCATATTCAGCATAAACTTCAGGAATGTAGTATGATGAATCATATTCAGGTTTGACTTCAATTGCACTTTCAAGGTCAGCAAGCTTTGAGAAAGGCTTAAGTTCAAGTGCTTCGTGCGCATCAATGATATCCTGTGCAAGAGCGTCTACTGTATCCTGCTCTGCTGCTGTCCAATAATAATCCTCGCCGTATGCTTCAACTGCTGCAAGAGCATCCTTATAAGCCTGATATGTTGTTTCATCATAGTACTGCTCATCAAGTGTTTCAAGAGCGAGTGCATCTTCAAGAAGTGATGTGTCAGCAGGTGCATACTTCATGTTATCAAGTGCATATCTCAGATTTTCAAGAAGTCTGAGCGCTTCTGCATCATCTCTGATATCAAGCTCCTCTCCTGAATACGCAAATGATTCAAGCTCAATATAAGCATCCCAGAAGTTATTGACTGACTCTTCAGAATATTCATCATCTGCACCTTCATAGAACCACTCACCGAGAGCGATGTCGATCTGTTCCTGATATGAGAAGGGCTTGAATTCAAGAAGTTCGATTGCTTCGTAAATTGAATCTGCTGCTGCATTGATTCTTTCATTATCAACGATTGTAAGGCCTTCTTCTGCAAGAATTGCATTACCTGCATCTACTGCTGCCTGATAGTCTGCATAAGTTTCTTCTGTGTAGAAGCTTTCATCATAATCAAGAGGAGTTTTAATAGCCTCTTCAAGAGGTGTCGTGTCTGCTTCATTGAGAGCAAGTGCTTTGTATGCCTGATTAAGAGCATAAATGAGGTTCATACCTTCATCATTATTAAGGAATGTAGGATCAGATGCCTTGAATTCTGCAAGTGCTGCATAAGCATCTGCGTATGCCTTATATGAATCTTCTGTATAGAAGCTTTCATCATACTGAGGTTTATTAGCAAGAGCTGCTTCCATCTGTACCTTATATGCGAATGGTTTGAGCGTCAAGCCCTCAAATGCAGTCTGAATTGAAGCTGCTGCAGCATTGATTCTGAAGTTATCAGCAATCGTAAGGTTTGATTCGGCAAGAATTGCCTGACCCTGTGCAACCGCATTATCAAAAGCTTCATAAGAATCAGTTGTGTAATAATCTGAAGGATACTCAGGAGTAAGTTCCAAAGCTTCTTCAAGAGGTGTTGTGTCTGCAGGTAAAAGTGTTAGACCTGCATAAGCTTCATTGATTGCCTTAGTAGCATCATCAATGATTGTCTGCTCCTTGACTGTATATTCACCCTCGTGTGTAACTACTTCCTCACCTACTGCAACTGCATCTGCAAACGCCTTATAAGAATCTTCTGTATAGAAGGATTCATCATAAGCAGGAGTCTGGAGAAGAGCTGCCTTAAGTTCTGTGAAGGATGCAGGTGAACTGGGGTCAATAACACTGATATTGATAACAGCATTTGTAAGGTCAAATGTCTGACCAACATTCACAACATTATTATCAACCTTTTCCGTTTCATAACGGCTGATAAAGAGCTTACCTGACTTATTATCATCTGTCTTGAGGAATGCTTCGTCAATCCAGATTTTTGCTTTATAAGAACCAACTGTATAATTGTTCTTTACAAGGAACTGAAGCTTAACAATAGTCTGTGCAGGAGAAAGGATCTGCGCTTCAGCACTGAGTGATGAATCAGGAGCAAGAGTAATGAGTGCATACTTCCACTGCTCTTTATCATCATCTGTATAGCTTGAGGGATAACCCTTAGCGGGGCTGTTAATGTTACCGCCTGTTACAGATGCCTCTGCATAAGAGCCTTCAAATGCATACGCTTCTGATACAGTAGAACCTACAAGCTCGTAGAAGTTTGTGTCGTATACAACAGGAATTGAAGATGCTGCTGCATAGTAATCAGTTCCGACGATAACAGAAACTGTTATAATATCACCCGGATAAGAAGCTGTTCTGTCACCAACGAGTGAGATTGAAGCTTTATGAATTGCTTCTGAATATGAGAACTCAGCATAAGCTGCTCTGACCTGAACAGCGAGTGCTGCGATTTCAGCTGCCTGTTTGATCGTGTATGTACGGTCAAGTGATGCTACGAGAGCTTCAAATTCCTCGATACTCTCCTCAGAAATGGGAGGATCGTTCCTTGCGATAATTGCGCGGCCTTCTGCGATTGCAGCGTCAACATCTGAATAGTCACCTGTGAGATATTTAAGATTAAGAATTGCTTCAGTAAGAGCATTCTGATAGCCGACAACTGTCTGCTGATCTCTTGCCATAAGATTCCAGTTGATTGAATTGAGAACATCATTTACATCTTCAATTGAATCCTCTGTGTACTGGCTTTCAAGGTTATCGGGAATAGTCTCAATAAGTGCCTTCAACTCATCGTAATCAGCCTCAGCTTCTGTGAGGTCGAGTATTTTATCTGAAATATCATAAGCATAGCCGTTAACCAGAGCCTGATCATCCTTTGAAAGGTTCCAGTCAATACCATCTATGACTGACTGAACAGCTGCAAGACTTGAGGGTGTATAATAACTGTGGTTAAGTGCCTCGAATCTTGCAATAGCCTGTTCAACACGTGTGTAGTCTGCAGGACCTGCCTGAAGATTACGGTAAGCATTGTTGATTGCATCTGCCATTGCATCAACTTCATCCTGACGGTTGACACCAAGACCGTACTCAACTGCTGCAACCGCATTATCAAGGGCTTCAAGACTTTCCTTTGAATAGTAGCTTCTGTCAACAGCTTCTGCCTTTGAAACTGCAATTATTACATTTGTATAGTCTGCAGGCTCATAAGCCAGCGCGTCAAGAGCTGTTCTGATAGCAAGAGCATAGTTATCAACATCACTCTGTCTGTCAACTTTAAGACCGTATTCAACTGCTGCAATTGCATCGTCAACAGCAGTGATAGATGACTGAGTAATCTGGCTGAGATCTTTTGCATTGTATTCATTAATATATTCTTCAATTTTTGAATAGTCAGCATCGTACATTACAAGACCATCAACGGCAGCCTGAACGGAATCTCTCATTGCATCAATTTCGTCCTGACGAGTGATACCGATCGTGTCATAACCTTCACAAGCTGCTACTGCATCTTTTGCTGCCTGATATGTTTCGGGATAGTAGTACTCTTCAACAAGACCGTTGACATATGCGATAAGTGCTTCAAGTTCTGAGTAATCAGCCGGAAGTTCTTCAAGGTTTGCAATTGCATCTTCAATCTGAGTAACGTAACTATCAACTACATGCTGCTGACTGACATCAAGAGAATAGTCAATACTTCTGAGAAGAGTTCTCAGGTTAGCGTAAGACTCTGATGTATAATCCGATGCGGCATAAGCCTGTGCCTTTGTTACGGCATCGTTAACTGCTGTGTAATCAGCAGGTTTGTATTTAAGTTTATCAAGAGCTTCTCTGAGAGTTGCTGTCATAGCAGTAACTTTTTCCTGCTCTATGATTTTTACATTCCAATCAATGCTATTCATTGCAGTTTTTACGCTTGAGAAGTCAAGGTACATGTCAATGTTAGCCTCGGCTTCCTGTGCCTCTGCATAAACTTCATTGAGTTCTGTATAATCTGCAAGTCTGTATTCAAGCGCATCTATTGCAGAATAGATATCTGCTTCCCACTGGTCAACCTGAGGCTGATAAAGAACACTGAAGCCGAGCTGGATAGTTCCTTCGGGGTTTGTGTCTGCATCGTAAATCGAAATTGCCTGAAGAAGGTTTGCATAGCTTTCTTCTGTGTAGAGGTCCTTTGTTTCCTCATAAGTAAGAGCCTTATTATAAGCTACTGTTGCAGCAGAATAATCTGCTTCTGCAAGAACAAGACCTTCATAAGCACTTGTAAGAGAAGTAACAGCACTGTCAATTTCAGACTGTGTTGCTCTGGGATTCTGAAGAACTGTCTCAGCAGCGAGCATTGCTTCTTCATAAGCTGAGAAGCCTTCTGAATAGTACCAAGACTGGGGATTTACGCCCTTGTTGCTTGCTGTTGTAAGGGGAGATTCCGGTGTATTATTGTGGAGGATATCATCGATAAGTGTACGGAGTGTGCCTTTATTTACTGTATGGATTCTGAGACCTACAGGGAAAAATGTTGCATTCTGTGCGCCATCACTTTCGGCAGAAATTTTTGTAACGATTGTATACTCTTCGCCGTCAGTAATAGAACTGCCTTTAAACAAAGTAACATACTGCTGAGCTACACTCATTGAGCCTGTTGCAGCAATTGTTCCAAGCTCATAGTCACCTGTACCCTGAAGACTTGAGTTTGCACTAACATTACCCTTTGTTACAACAATGTTATCAAGACTCTGAGTACTGTTGTCGCCGACCTGCTCTGCCATAGCAACAGCATAACGCAGATTAAGGTCGTCAAATGAATCTGTAACACTCGTGTCAACATATACATCTGCATAAGAACGTCTGTCATTAAGCTCATAAGAGAGGAGAACAGCATTACTCTTTGTTGTGCTGCTTCTCGTAACACCATATGTAACATAATCAGTAGATGATCTCATAACAAAAGAGTTTGCACTCGCGTTATAGTAACCGCGAAGATCCGAACTGCTTGTTGTGAAAGATTCGAGACTACCGTATGTATTGATACCGAGAACACGAGTTGCCGCAGACACACCTGCATAGTGCTTATCACCAAGACCGAGACCAAGTCCGATAAGGTCTTCCTGATATGTAGTTTCTGTTGTTACATAGCTACCTGCAGGCTGTGCAATGCTTTCAACGTAGGAATATGCGCTGCTGGTATACTGTCTGCCATTGTAGTTGTAAGTGATTTTGAATCTGAGAGTATCACCTACATTTGCAGTACCGCTTGCAACAAGCCATGTGTAAGACTTTTCTGAAGCATTGTAAACCGCTGTACTCATAACGATATTGTTAGTTGATGAGTTGGAATTTACACAAGTGATCTGAGGAACATCTGTGGGAAGCTCCTCAAATGTAATCTTAACCTGAGGATATGAAGCAGTTTCATTCACATCACCTGTGTTTGCAAGTGAGTTAGCCTCATATGAACCGTTCATGGCAGGAATACCTGACGGTGTTGCAGGTACGATAGTTGTACCCGTCTGATAAGAATAGAGACCTGAGGCGACTCTTACAACCTGTGTACTTGTTGTAACAGCGCCGGCATCAGGTAAAATTTTTGCTTCTGTTGCGCTGAGGACAACGCCTTCGCTATCAGCAGCGAATGCAACAAATCCCGTCTGTAAAACAGACATGAGCATTATCACGGAAAGAAGCAAACTGATAACTCTTTTGCTTTTTTTCATAGTTGATACCTCCACTTGTAATCAAACTAAGATATAATAATCCACTAAAACTATACCACAACGAAATATTATTGTCAACAATAAAAAACGAAAATGATTAAATTTTTATTCATTTTTTTACGCAAAATACACAACATATTGCGTTTAAAGGATTATATCACATACTATTGATAAAAAGGCAGGAACCGTTTATCAGGTCCTGCCTTTTTCAAAAATATTTATTTCCAGACAGATGAAACACCCTTTGCGTGTGCATTGATTCTCGCAACGTCAATTGAGTTTACTTTTCCGTCGCCCGTAATATCCGCACATACAAGCTGATATTCTTCAAGCATCTTTACACCCTTCGCCTGAGCGTTGACCATTGCAACGTCGATCGAGTTTACTTTTCCGTCACCGTTCACATCACCCATAGCCTGAATTTTAAACTCAGACGTAGCCATTTCCTTTTCAATTATAACAGCATACTCGCGCGTTGCATGATTGTTTTTTGAAATTCTGAGAGTATATGCTCCCGAAAGAATATCTTCAAAGATGAATTCGGCATTGTTACCTGTAGCTGTAAGAGAATAGACAGTTTCCGCTTCTCCTCTTTTTATAAGCTCGATGAGAATTTCATCTGTTTCCGAAAGGTAGCTCGTGACAGTACCGCTGAAAGAAACCTGTGTTATGGGGTCGATATAGTCGGAAATGTAACTGTCACCGCAGACTGTGCATGTGTAAGTTGTAAAGCCTTGTGTGCTTTCAGTCGGCTCTGTATATACAATCTCATAGCTGTGACCTTTGGCAGAAATTGTTTCTTCTGCCATATCGCCACATGCTGAGCATGTCTTGACTTTTAATCCGTCATGTACGCAATCCGCATCTTTCTCAGTCACCCAATCACCGTAAGAATGACCTGTAGCGGAAATTGTTGTGCTTTCTGTTAATACAGTACATTCACTGTCTGAGAAAACGTCACCGCAGAGAGTACAGGTGTAATATTGGGTATTGCCGTCCTCTGTACATGTTGCATCAACTTTTTCAGTTTTTATAACGCTTTCCTCAGGATGTGACAAAGCAGGAATAACTGTTGATTCTATTTCAGTTTCTGCATTTTCATCAAGGTAGAGTTTACCGCACGTACATTCGTAATAAGAAAGTGTACCTGAGTTGTAGCAGTCTGCATCTGTGCCCTCAATGAATGTAAGTTCGTCCGCACAGGTGTGTTCGCTTGACCATTCTACATAAAGTATTATGTTAGCAGTAGGAACTGAGGTGTACAGAACCTTATGCTGGGGATCAGCATAAATCGTAACAGACATACCCTTTTCAGCCTCTGCAAGCTCTTTGAGATTATCTTTTGCATTTACATAAAGGTAAAGGCTCGAAATATTTTCCTTATCATAAAGCTCTACCTGATAAATGATTTCATCATCAGATTTAAGGAAGGTTGTAATGCCGTCACGCTTTGTCCAGACCTTTGCTCTTGATGTGCTTTTTCCTCCGTCAAGATAAAATGCCGCCAAACCGTTTGCAAAGCATTTATCGGGAACGGCTGTGACATCTGACGTATCGTTACCGATTGCTTCAAGAGAAGATGATGAACTTACGTAGCAGTTTTTATCTGTGCCGCCGTCATTTTCGCCTATAAGGGAGCCTGCGTAATAATCAGACGAAACATCACATAACGAATATGAGTCTGATACCGTACCGCAGTTTATACCAACAAGTCCGCCTGTACTTTCTTCACCTGTGACAGAACCTGTCGAGTAGCAATATTCAATTATGCCCTCATTCAGTCCGCAAACGGCACCAACACCGTAAACACCTGTAACAGAAATGTTTTCAGCACCTAATTTTCTGATTTCAGATTCCTGTGAAATTGCTGAAAAAATGCCAACACAATCAGAATCAGATTCAATTACGCCGTTTTTCAGAACATATCCGTTACCTCTGAAATACCCTGCAAAGGGATTTGATTCTGTACCTACAGGAATAATTTCTCCGCCGTCAAAATCAATGTCATTCATAAGATTTACATTTCTGCCCTCAAAGGATGTACCGCTTGCAACCTCTTGCGCAAAGGCATTGAATTCCTCTGCAGTTCTGATTTCAAGGGAATTATCAGGAGTTGTGAAAGCCTTTACGCAGACATTATTTTTATTTTCATCGGCAGATGCTTCTATCCAGCCCGAGGAGCCTAACCGGTAATAGCTCTGTCCGCTTTCACTTGAATAATAACAAATATAAACTCCGTCGCTTGAACCGCTTGCGCCCTCATAAGGAATATAAAGAGGTGTTGTTGTGTCACCTGTGTAATACATCGTTACAACAACTGCAAAGTTTTCCCCCTTGTCAAGAGAGATATTTTCCGAAAGAGAAATTTTATGATAACCCCTATATTCCGCATATCCTGTTGTTACAACAGTTGATTTTGTGCCGTCTGCTGTAGGCGTATCCTTTCCCTTAGTTACGTTTTTATAAACTGAAATTTCATACTCAATGCTGTCCTGCATTGTATAGAAGGAAACCGAACTGAGCATTTCATTCTTTTCTGCAGTAAACACATTTGCCTCAGCACCGACTGTAACGGGAGTGCCTGACTCTGTTCTTCCGCCGATACCGCTTCTGTAGCCGTAGCCGTCATACTGATAAATGCTTTCTTCATCATTTGTGACGGAAACCTTTTCCACTGCGAACTGTTCAAGCGACGGTTCTTCGTAAGAAATCCAGAAATATCCGTCATCGCTGTAGGCTGTGCCGTAGCTGTTTTTCACAAGCCATGCACCGTCTGAGGAAGGTCTGCAATCCTCTTTGAAGTTGGTAACCGAGAAATCGTCGTCCCAGCCTACAATTATCATCTGGTGATTTGTTGACGCGTAAACATTCTGATAATACGCATAACCGTCCTCACCCTTGTTAAGATAGGTGCCTACAACGCATGCTGCCACTGTGATAGAGCCGTTTTCCATAATTGCTTTTTTGATTTCGTCTGTGTTTTCCTTCGGAATCAGATAGGCTTCATCAAGTGTTACCTTGCTGTCATAGCGGCTGCTTTCATCATAGTTACCCATCTTTGAAGTGTTATCTCCATAGAACGGATAGTCTTTTTCAAGAGCAAAGCCTGCTCCTCTTGCAACAGTATATGTAGAGCGAAGCCAGTAACCGCCCTTTGTATAAGGACTGCCTTCATTTGTGCCGTCACCAAAGGTAGGGTCAGTGACATCGGTAGTCAGACTTTTATGAGTAAACCACACGAGATGAGCCTCTGAAAGATTTGCAATACTGTCGGATTTCGTTGCAAGCCCTTGTCTGAGAAGTGAACTTTCTGCCGCTGCAACTGCCGAAAATGCCCAGCATGAATTTGTACCTTTCTGGTCGCGGATATCCGTAACATAGCCTTCTTCCGCAGACGAATATTCCGAAGGAACAAGAGAACCGTTATTCGGTACAGGCTTACTGTCTGAAATTGAATCAAAAACGACCTCATCACCGTTTTCGTCAATCCATATTTCGTTAAGATATCCTGTTTCTGACACCTCGCCGTCGGGAACAAGATTAATTTCTGAATATATTATACCTTCTTCTGCAGAAACGCTTATCGCAGGTACGAAAAGCGAAAAAGCAATCACCGCCGCCATAAACAAAGAAAGTAACGATTTATAATAACGCTTCATGGAATCTCCTCCTAAAAGAAATACCTGTTCAGTATTATTATACATCATTACTTTCTTTAAATCAACAGATAAAATATTAAAGAATCTTACCGCCGCCAACGACACAGTCACCGTCATAAAAAACAACCGCCTGACCTTTTGCCGGAGCACGCTGAGGGTCATCAAACTCGACGATTATTTTTTCTTCATCAAGCTGTGATACAGTTGCAGGAACCTCTTTGTGCCTGTAGCGGATTTTCGCGGTAAGCTTTAAAGGCGATGTCAGTTTATCAAAGGCTATCCAGTTTACATCATCTGCAGTAATTGATTTTCTGTACTGCTCCTCTGCCCTGCCGATAATTATTTCGTTTCTTTGGACATTCTTCTCGAGAACAAAGTAAGGCTCAGTTGACGCAATTCCGAGACCTTTACGCTGACCGACAGTGTAACCGATTATGCCCTTGTGACGGGCAATGACCTTGCCGCTTCTTTCGACAAAGTTGCCTTCGGGAAATTTTCTGCCGCAATATTCCTCGATAAATGAAACGTAGTCACCGTTTTTCACAAAGCATATATCCTGACTGTCGGGCTTTGCAGAATTTACAAAACCGCATTTTTCGGCAATTTCTCTTACTTCCTCCTTTTTCATTTCGCCAACCGGAAGAAGAAGCCTTGAAAGCCTGTCCTGAGAAAGACTGTAGAGAACATAGCTTTGGTCTTTCATGTCATATTTACCTTTTTTCAGCAGATATCTTCCGCTACCCTCATCAAATTCCACGCGGGCGTAATGTCCTGTGGAAATGAACTTAGCATCAAACTTATCTGCAGCTTTCAGAATGTGCCTGAATTTTATATACCTGTTACAATCTATACACGGATTGGGAGTTTCCCCGTTAAGATAACCTTTGACGAAGCGGTCAATAACCTCTCCCTTGAAGTCATCCTTAAAATCATAAACATCAAAAGGCATACCAAGGCTTTGCGCAACACTCCTCGCATCCTCAACGTCCTTATCTGTACAGCAAGCCTTACCGCCGATTTCGTCATCGTCCTCATCATAAAGCTTCAGAGTAACGCCGTGGCAGTTATATCCCTGTTCTTTAAGCAGATAAGCCGCAACAGAGCTGTCAACTCCGCCGCTCATTGCAACTATAACTTTATTTTCATCCAACATAAATCATCAGTCCTTGATAATTTCTGATTCTTCTGACGGAACGCTGAAGGACACTGTGCCGTCATAATCAGTTCTGTAAATCAAAACATCGCTTTTCAGCAATCTTTCAATAATTTTCCTTTTAGGGTGTCCGTATTCGTTATCCTTACCTACACTGATTACTGCAATTCGAGGAGATGCTTTTTCAAGAAAATCCTCGCTTGTAGACGTATCGCTTCCGCTGTGAGCGATTTTCAGCACATCACACTTCAAATCTGCACCCGCTTCAAGAAGAGCATTTTCCCCATCTTCCTCTATATCGCCTGTAAAAAGAAATTTGCTGTCGCCGTAGGTAAGCATAAATACTACCGACATATCGTTTAAATTTTCAAAGCTACCCGAAGGTGAAAGAATTCTGATTCCGGCATCGGAAAGAGTGTATTCTCTGCCTGCCGCAGCAAATTCCGTTTTTATGCCTTTGTTTTCAAGAGCATCACAGAGCTTTGCGTAAATTTCGGAATCTTCAGCATCCGCTTTCTCAACCTCAGGCATTATAAAAGCTCCGATTTCATACTTTTCTATAATTCTGCTCATTGAACCCATGTGGTCAGAATGAGGATGCGTGGCAACAACAATATCAAGCTTTTCAACTCCGTATTCATCAAGATGGCTTTCAACTATTCTGTAATAGTCCTCCTCACCGCTGTCAACGAGCATATATTTCCCGTTGCACACGATGAGTGCTGAGTCACCCTGACCTACGTTGATAAATTCAACTCTGAGACCTTGGACGTCACTTCTCCTTTCCACAGGAAAAAGTCCTGAATAGGAAAGCTTGTCTGCCCAGTTTTCAGAGAGTTTTTCTTCTCCTGCAAAGAATCGGAAGCACAATATACCCGCAGTCAGCAGAACAAACAATACGAGAAAAATAATTCTTTTATTTCTTCTTTTTTCTGACATAGTTTTTTACCGGCTTTCGGTCAGTTCTGTTGTTGGCAGAAGGCTGCGTTCTGCCTTTTATCAGACATTTTTCACCTTGACCGATAAGGTCAAATCTTTTCGCCTTTTTCAGTGCTTCTTCAACGAGATGTCTGTTTTTCGGGTTATAGCTCTGAAGAAGTGCCCTCTGCAAGGCTTTGTCATGAGGGTCTTTTGCTACATAAACCTCTTTCAGGGTGTACGGGTCAAGACCTGTGTAAAACATACAGGTTGAAACAGTACCCGGCGTGGGGTAAAAATCCTGCACCTGCTCAGGCTTGATATGCTCTTTTTTCAGAAAAAGTGCAAGCTCAATTGCATCGTCAAGTGTGCTTCCCGGATGTGAGGACATAAGATACGGCACAAGATACTGCTCTTTGCCGATTTTTTTATTGATTGCAAAATACTCTTTTGCAAATTTAAGATAGGCTTCAATGTGAGGCTTGCCCATATAGTCAAGAACACTTGCACTGCAATGCTCAGGCGCAACTTTAAGCTGACCGCTTGTGTGATGTTCTGCAAGCTCCCTGAAAAATGTTTTGTCCTTATCTTCGAGAAGGTAGTCAAATCTGATGCCTGAACGGATGAACACCTTTTTTACCCTCGGAAGTTTTCTGAGTTCTCTTAAAATATCAAGGTATTCATCATGGTTTGAAATAAGCTGTGAGCAAGGCTTCGGTGCAAGACATTTTTTCCCCTTGCAAAGTCCGTGTTCAAGCTGTTTGTCACATGCAGGCCTGCGGAAATTTGCAGTAGGTCCGCCCACATCGTGAATATATCCCTTGAAATCCTCAAGGTCGGTTAACTTTTTCGCTTCCTCAATAATTGACTGCTTGCTTCTCGTTGTAATGAATCTTCCCTGATGGAAAGCAAGCGAACAGAAATTACATGCGCCGAAGCATCCCCTGTTATGCGTAATTGAAAATTTGACTTCTGCAATACCGGGAACTCCGCCCGTTTCTTCATAAGAAGGATGATAGTTTCTCTCATAAGGAAGAGAATAGACCATGTCAAGCTCTTCTGTTGTCAGTGGCGGCATAGGCTCATTCTGTATGAGCATTTTGTCACCGTGACGCTGTTTTATCATTTTACCTCTGATATGGTCCTGCTCATCAAGCTGAATTCTGCACGCAATTGCATATTCACGCTTTGAATTCACAACATTTTTATATGAGGGACATTCAACACCTGTGTACGGTGTATCCTTCGTATCAATAAGACAGCAGGTACCCTTGATATCCGTCATGGTTTTTATGCTTTCGCCCTTTGCCAGTCTTTCGGCAATTTCAATCGTCTGGTTTTCACCCATGCCGAAAGATAAAAGGTCTGCACCTGACTCTACAAGAATTGAGGGCTTTACCTCATCATCCCAATAGTCATAATGTGCAAAACGTCTGAGTGATGCTTCAAGACCGCCGATAATTATAGGACTGTCGGGATAAATTTCTCTGATTTTTTTGCAGTATACAATTACTGCTCTGTCAGGTCTTTTTCCCGCTTTACCGCCGGGAGTATACGCATCGTCGCTTCTTTTCTTCTTCGCCGCCGTATAGTGAGCAACCATGCTGTCGATGTTGCCCGATGTTACAAAAAAGCCAAGGCGGGGTTTGCCAAAAATCCTGAAAGCCTGATTGTTTTTCCAATCAGGCTGACTGATAATACCTACCTTATACCCCTTTGCTTCAAGAACTCTTGAAATTATAGACACGCCAAAGCTGGGATGGTCAACATAGGCATCGCCTGTGACATACACAAAGTCGACGTAGTGCCAACCTCTTTCTTTCGCTTCGTCTGATGTTATAGGTAAAAAATTACTCATATTTTAAAAATCATCGTCCTCGTCAACTACATCTTCAAAGCTCTGCTCTGTGCTTTGTCTGTTCATGCTGATCTTACCGTCAGAGGAAAGAGCAGACATTTCCATATACTGCTGTTTTGAAAGAAGAACCTTTCTCGGCTTTGCACCCTCGGAAGGCCCGATAATTCCCCTCTCCTCAAGGTCATCAATAATACGAGATGCACGCGCATAGCCGAGCTTCAGCTTTTTCTGGAGCATTGTTGTTGAAGCTTGCTGCATTTCAACTACTATTCTGATAGCATCGGGGAGCATTTCATCTGCTTCATCGTCGCCGTCATCATCAACATCATAGCCTGCACGCTTTTTCTCATTTATTGCGTGGTTTTCGATTTCTTCGATAATATCCTCGTCATAAGAGCCTTGCTGCTGGCTCTTGATATATTCAACAACGTCTTCAACCTCGGCATCTGACAGGAATGCGCCCTGAACACGAAGAGGCTTTGACATTCCGACAGGACTGAAAAGCATGTCACCGTTACCGAGAAGCTTTTCAGCACCTGCGGCATCAATAATTGTACGAGAGTCGATCTGAGATGAAACAGAAAGAGAAATACGGCTTGGAATATTCGCCTTGATAACACCTGTGATAACATTAACAGAAGGTCTCTGAGTTGCAATTACAAGATGCATACCTGCAGCACGCGCCATCTGAGCAAGACGGCAGATTGATTCTTCAACCTCGTTGGGAGCCGCCATCATAAGGTCAGAAAGCTCATCAATAAAGATAACGATATGAGGAAGCTTGGGAACCTCGGGATTCGCTTCACAGAATTTGTTGTAGCCCTTGATGTTTCTAACGTTTCTCTCTGCAAAGAGCTTATATCTGTTGAGCATTTCGGTAACTGCCCATGAAAGAGCGCCTGCAGCCTTTCTCGGGTCGGAAACCACGGGAACAAGCAAATGAGGAATTCCGTTGTAAACAGTGAATTCAACCTGTTTGGGGTCAATCATGAGAAGCTTTACTTCATCGGGAGTTGCATTGTAAAGAATACTTACGATCATCGAGTTGATGCACACAGATTTACCTGAGCCTGTTGTACCTGCAATAAGAAGATGGGGCATCTTTGACAGGTCTGCACAGATAATATTACCTGTAATATCCTTACCGAGTGCAACATTCAGCTTTGAATCGGAGCCTCTGTATTCGGGAGTATCAATGATTTCTCTGAAAAGAACCATTGTACGTTTTCTGTTGGGAATCTCGATACCGATTGCTGATTTGTTTGGAATCGGTGCTTCAATTCTGACGCCTGATGCCGCCATGTTCATGGCGATATCGTTTGAAAGGTTTGTAATCTTGCTGATTTTGACACCGGGGGCAGGCTGAAGCTCATATCTTGTAACAGAGGGACCTCTGCAGATTTCACAGATCTTCGCATCAACACCAAAGCTTTTAAGTACATCAATAAGGTGCTGACCGTTTGCCTGCAATTCTCTTGAATAGTCTATGTTCTGAGAAGTATCGGGCTTTGAAAGACATGAAAGAGGCGGAAATTTATAAGGCTTTGATTTTCCTGAACGTGTTGAAACATAGGCAGTTTCAGTAACCTCAAAGGCTTCTGCTTTTTTCTTCGGCTTTTCGGGAGCCTTCTTTTCAGGCTGAACGATTACAGGCTCTTTCTCAATAATCTCCTCTTCCTCAGACTCATACTGAGGTATAGCGGGATTCCCTTCGTCTACCAAATCAATATCGAGTGCTCTGAATTTATTATCACGCTGTCTTGATGTGCCTGTAGCACCGCTTTTTTTCATAATGGGCGGAGGCATAATAATCTCGTTGGGGTCAAAATTATAAAAGTCGCTGTCGTCTACTTCGATTGCCTTCACAGGCTGTGCGGCAGTTTTTTTCCGAGACTCTTTTTCCAAATCAAAATCGGGAGTAAAATCTACGCCCTGCGGGTCAGAATATTCCTCTGTATCGGCATCATCATCGTAATCCTCTTCTGCGGCCTGTCTTCTTTTTTCCTTATGCTCTGCGATTTTGTCGCCTGCTTTTTTCACCGGCTTTTCAAACGTACCGTAAAGCTGTGCAAGAGTTGTACCTGTAAGCACCATAAGAGTTCCGAAGGACAGAATTGAAACGAACACAACTGCAGGCACCTTCGCACCGCAGAGATATGCTATGAAACCGCCGAGAAGCGAACCGAAAAGACCGCCGTTGGAAATTTTCAGACCTACGGTGTATACGTCCTTTACCTGCTCCCAAACAGTGTTATCGTTAAAATATGTAAAATCATGGGCTACGATATGCACGAAGCTTGAAATGAAAAGCATGAACAGACCCACTCCGACAATTCTGCCGATTCTGCCTTTTTCAAAAAGCTTGTCCCTCGCAACAAGAATGGCTATATACCCGAGGAGAACAGGTACAAGATACGCAGTAATACCGAATGTACCGAACATTATGTGCTGTCTTATAAATTCCCATGCTGATGCACCGGGAATAAGGCAAAAAGCAAGCAGAAGCAGTGCTATGCAAAACATAATAACAGCAGACATCTGCGGTGACAGACCTTTTCTTTCATTTTTATTATTCTGAGTCTTCGTCGAGACTGTTTTTTTACTGCTTGTCTGCGTTTTCTTTGCAGGAGTTTTTTTGCTCTGTGCTTTTTTGGCAGTTTGCTGTTTTGGTTTTGCATTTGCCATTTTTATTTTTCCTTCTTTCATCAGTAATAAGTTTATCAAGTTCATCAAGTGCCTCTGAAAGCGAACCGATTTTGTCAATAAGACCGTATTTTACCGCATCTTTTCCACCGAGAATTGTTCCTACGTCCGTTACAAGCTCACCTGTTTCAAGCATAAGACGGCGGAAGGTCTTATCGTCAATACCTGAATTTTTGCAGACAAAGCCTACTATTCTCTCCTGCATCTGAAGAAAATATTCAAGCATCTGCGGAACGCCGATTACAAGTCCGTTTGTTCTGACTGGATGAACAGTCATCGTTGCCGACGGCACAATAAAAGACCTGTCTGCCGCTACAGCAAGAGGAACTCCTATTGAATGACCGCCTCCGAGAACTAACGAAACGCTGGGAGTTTTCATGCCTGATATGAGCTCTGCAATTGCAAGACCTGCTTCGATATCTCCGCCGACAGTATTCAGAACAAGAAACAAGCCGTCAATGTCACGGCTTTCCTCTACAGCAATAAGCTGCGGTATGATATGCTCATACTTTGTTGTTTTCGCGTCCTGTGAGGAAACATAGTGTCCCTCAATCTGACCGATTACGGTAATGCAATGAATACGGTGTCCGTTTTTTGTAACGGTAATTGAGCCTGTATCAAACACCTGTTTTACGGCATTGTCAAAAAAGCCTTCATCACTTTCTTCGGTTTCTTCCTGATTATTATATGAATTTTCAAGCATTTTTCATCTCTCCCTACCGAGATATTATCTCCCGATGAAAGGCAAAAAATACATTACAATATATAATAACATTTTTAAATATTTTTTTCAAGTCATATTAAAACTAAAAGCATCTGCGATTTTTAAGGTCACAGATGCTTTTATCATTAAAAAATTCTGATTAAAAAAGATTTCCTATAATTCTCACGAGAAGTCCGCCGTATCTGTCAACGAAGGCAATGATGAAATCCATAAAGCCGAGGTCAAAAATAAATCCTGTGCTGTCACCGTCAGCCTCTTCTGCATTCAGTGTGAAGCTCTGTGTATACATTACACCGCCCTCACCGAATACTTCTGCTCTGATGTAGCCTTTGATGCTGTCCTCGTAATCATTAAGGTCAAATGCACTGCCGTCGGCTTTTGTTGTTGCGATAAGCTTTCCGTCAGAAATCCAACGTACGATAAGAGCATTTTCAGTGTCAATTGTAATTGTATCCTCTTCATCGTTAACCTCAATTGAATTGATTGCAGGTCTTGCATCTCTTGCAAAATAACCCTCATCATCAAGAGCTGAATAACCGATGCCTACATTGCCGTCATCAGAAGAATTTGCTTTTTCTTCGCGTTCTGCATCGTATGCTGTAACTAACGCTGTAAGCTCTTTATAGAAATCTGTTTCACCGTAAAATTCTTTAATTGCCGCTGCCATCTGTGCTAATTCATCACGGTTGTGAACACATGTGCTCTGTGCAATAAATTCACCGCTCAGAAGAGCATTTTTCACATTTGCTGATGTCTTTTCTTCCGCAAGAACAACAAGGCTTCCTGTGTCGATTACGTCAAGCTGATGTGCGTCACTTGATGCGATAGCGTAAACCGTCTTGCCTGACTCGGCAGCTTTTGTGAGCATTATATCCCAGAGCTTTCTGTCATATCTTGTTCTGTTATCGCCCTTACTGTTGATATCAATACCGAGACATGAATCATACTTATCTATGTAGCCGTAGAATTTGTTGATGTAATATCTGTATGCAGGGTTTTCCATGTCATAAGCATCTTCCTGATAAAGCTCATAACGTGCAGAAGTATATTCACCGGGATGATTAATTACGGAAACACCACCGAGCTTGTCAATATCTTTAATTACATTTCCGTAACCGCTGGGAGCATTATAGTGGTAGTCAACAAACCAACTGTTAACGTGTGCATTGACTGAAATCGCGTTATTCTCAATGCCGTAAGGAATACGGAGAATTTCTCTGTCAGCAGTTACAAGATAATCGTCAGAATTACGTGTAACGATTTCATAAGCTGTACCCTTGGGGAAAGTACCCTTTTCTTCAAGAAGGTCAAGAACACCGTCTGTTCTTCCGAACAAAGTCATAACATTTGTTATAAAATCGGAGCCCTTGCCGGGAGTTGTCCAGCCTGTGTCAAGAATACCGTGGTCAGTAACTGCAACGATATCAAAACCTGCTTCATAGTGACGTTCCATCATCTGTGCAAGAGTATAGTCGCCGTCACTTGCATTTGTGTGT
>CAZDQE010000030.1:0-26353 GCA_964507395.1 uncultured Eubacteriales bacterium
ATTTGTTATATTTTTCTTTGTATTTCATTACAATAGAGTTCATTTCGTCCATATGCTTTTCCATATCAGAAACAAGGGCAAACTGATTTTTTGCTCTTATAATATTTTGCTTCGGGTATTCTGTCCTGAAATAAACATCGCCTTCAAGGTAGTCCGTAAGAAAACGCATACCGCATTCAAAGGTCATAAGTTTTGCACCGAAAGCAAGATTCTGAATTTCTGCTTCAAGAAGGCTGTCTGCCGTCTCACTGAGATAACCGTCAACATAAGAATCAAAAAGTGAAAGGTCGATTTTGACTTTGCTTAAATCGGTTTCATCTGATTTTGCCGTATTTGCTCCCGAACGTATACTGTCTCCGAAATCGTAAAGAGAAAGCCCCGGCATAATTGTGTCAAGGTCTATAACGCAGATGCTTTTGTCCGTTTCTGTGTCAAAAAGCACATTGTTGAGTTTTGTATCGTTATGGGTAACTCTTAAAGGTAAAACGCCTTTTTCAATAAGGTCCGTAAGTTTATGTGTATCTTCCTTACGAGCTATGACAAAAGCAATTTCCTTTTCTGCTTCTTTTTTTCTGTTTTTCACATCGGCTTTAACTGCTTTAAGAAAGTTTTCGTATCTTGACGGAGTGTAATGAAAATCGGTAATTGTTTCGTAAAGTGTTTCTGCAGGGTAGTCGGCAAGAAGTTTCATAAACTTTCCGAAAGTAGAGCCTGCACTTTTAAAAGTTTCGTTGTCTTTTGCTGTGTTGTATGTGAGGGCACCGTCAACATATATATACATACGCCAGACACCGCCGTTTTCGTCACGGTGAAAGTATTTATCACCTGCGGAAAGGAAATTAAGAGTTTCTCTTTTTGAGTCTCCGCCTGCGTTTTTGATTTTTTTCGCAAGGTGCTTTGTTACACCGATAATGTTTTCCATTAACTCTTCGGGGTTTTTAAACACAAAGGTATTGATTTTCTGTAAGATGTATTTTTCCTTTTTGTCGGTTTCAACAAGGTAGGTTGCGTTTATGAGACCGGTTGTAATCTGATTTACGCTTACTATGTTTCCGCCTCTTTTAAAAGCCTCAAAAGCAGTACTTATTTCCGTAGTTATCATTTCAGTTCGTCCGTTTATTTGTAGTATTGATTATGGTTTGATTATACATCATCGAATTTATAAAAGCAAGATAGAAATCGAAAGATAAAATCTGAAAACAAAAGCAGTAATTTTCGTTTATGATTATGAACCGATCGAAAATCTTCGATTATATGTTTGTTGAAGAAACATATAAAAAATTTTCTGAAAAAATTTAATTTTCTTATTAAAAACTATTGACAAAGTAAAAACATAGTACTATAATACAGTTATCGCTTTAACACACAAAAGTTTTAAAGCGATAAGACTTTAAATGAATAAACAATGGAGATGGTTTACTATGAAAACAAGTAAAAAAATTATCACAGTAGTATTAGCACTTGTACTCGTTCTGACTGTACTTGCAGCTTGCGGCGGAACAGAAGACACAACAACCGAAACTTATAAAATCGGTGTAGTACAGTTGGTAGAGCATGTTGCTCTTGACGCAGCAACAGAGGGCTTCAAGCAGGCAGTTATTGATGAACTCGGTGAAGAAAATGTTGAGTTCGATATTCAGAACGGTCAGAATGATCCCCAGACTTGTTCAACAATCGCTAATCAGTTCGTATCAAATAATGTAGACCTTATTATGGCAAATGCTACACCGGCTCTTCAGTCAGCAGCTGCCGCAACAGCAGATATCCCCATTCTCGGTACATCTGTTACTGAATACGGTGTTGCTCTTAATATTGAAGATTTCAACGGTACGGTAGGCGGTAATATTTCAGGTACATCTGACCTTGCTCCTCTTGATAAGCAGGCTGAAATGATTATGGAATGGTGTCCCGATGCAAAAACAGTTGGTCTTCTTTACTGCTCAAAGGAAGCAAACAGCCAGTATCAGGTAGATGTTGTTAAGGCAGAACTTGAAAAAGCAGGTCTCACAGCAACTCTTTATCCCTTCTCAGATTCAAACGACCTTGCACAGATTTGTACAACAGCCGCTGACAACAGTGATGTTATCTATGTTCCTACTGATAATACAGTTGCTGAAAATACAAGCATCATCGACAACATCTGCGAACCGAAGAAGGTTCCCGTAATTGCCGGTGAAGAAGGCATCTGTTCAGGTTGCGGTATCGCTACTCTTTCAATCAGCTACTATGACCTTGGTTATGCAACAGGTAAGATGGCTGTTAAAATCCTCAGAGACGGCGAAGATATTTCAACAATGCCTATCGGTTATGCTGAAACACAGACACCTAAATATAACGAACAGAACTGTGAGGCTCTCGGCATTACACCGCTTGACGGCTATGTAGCTATTGAAGCTGAATAATCATTACATAAAAAACATCTTGCTCAAGGGAGAATGATGAATTCTCCCTTGACTTGTTATTAAAACCGCTTTATATCAGAGGGTGAAATTAATGGAAATTTTAGAACAGCTTATCAATGCTCTTCCCGGCTCGATTTCCCAGGGACTTATATGGGGCATTATGGCAATAGGTGTTTATATTACTTACCGCATACTTGATGTTGCCGACCTTACAGTTGACGGTTCTTTTGCAACAGGCGGTGTTGTTGCAGTTATGCTGATTCTTGATGGCTGTAATCTGTGGCTTGCAATGTTCATTGCGTTTGTTGCAGGACTTATCACAGGTGCCATCACAGGACTTCTGCATACTCTTATGGGAATTCCTCCCATTCTTGCAGGTATTCTCACGCAGTTATCTCTCTATTCAATAAACCTTAAAATTATGGGCAAAGCAAATCAGTCAGTAAATGTCAACCAGACCGATCTGCTCGTTTCACTCCGCTGGGTCAAGGAATTGGCTTTCCACAATCCCCTTATCACCGTAGGAATTGTTGTTATTATTCTTATTGCTGTTCTTTATTGGTTCTTCGGCACTGAAATGGGTTGTGCTCTTCGTTCAACAGGCGCAAACCTCAACATGAGCCGTGCACAGGGTATCAACACAAGCTTCAATAAAGTTATCGGCATTATGCTTTCAAACGGACTCGTTGCTTTTGCCGGAGCTTTCCTTGCTCAGTATCAGGGCTTTGCAGACGTCAAACAAGGTCAGGGTGCAATAGTCATCGGTCTTGCCGCCGTAATTATCGGTGAAGCAATTTTCGGTAAAATTTTCAAGAACTTTGCACTCAAGCTTCTTTCAGTCGTTTTTGGTGCAATCATTTACTATATTGTTGTTCAGACTGTTATCACGCTCGGTCTTGACGCAAATCTTCTCAAGCTCCTTTCAGCAGTTATCGTTGCGGTTTTCCTTGCAATCCCCTACTGGAAAAGACAGTTTAAAGCAAAACATATAACAAGAGAAAAGGGAGGTAAGGTTAATGCTTGAAATTAAAAATGTAGAAAAGACATTTAATCCCGGTACTATCAACGAAAAAAAAGCTCTCAACGGAATAGACCTTCACCTTAACGAGGGCGATTTCGTAACAGTTATCGGCGGTAACGGTGCAGGCAAATCAACTATGCTCAACATGATTGCAGGTGTTTATCCCGTTGACTGCGGAAGCATAATCATTGACGGTGTTGATGTCACAAAACTTCCCGAATACAAACGCGCAAAATATCTCGGCAGAGTTTTTCAGGACCCTATGACAGGAACTGCGGCAGATATGCAGATCGAAGAAAATCTCGCTCTCGCCGCAAGAAGAGGAAAACCAAGACTTCTCCGTCCCGGAATTACTGCAAAAGAGAGAAAAGAATACAAAGAGCTTCTTAAAATACTTGATTTAGGTCTTGAGGAGAGACTCACAGCAAGAGTCGGTCTTCTTTCAGGCGGTCAGAGGCAGGCTCTCACACTTCTTATGGCTACTCTCAAAAAACCGAAAGTACTTCTTCTTGACGAGCACACCGCTGCTCTAGACCCGAAAACTGCTAAGAAAGTTCTTGACATCACTGAAGAAATCGTTTCAAAAAATAATCTTACAACTATTATGATTACTCATAATATGGCAGATGCGTTAAAAGTGGGCAACCGCCTTATTATGATGAACAACGGTAAGATAATTTTTGATGTTTCAGGTGAAGAAAAGAAAAAGCTCACCACTGCAGACCTTCTTGAAAAATTCAAGATTTCCGCAGGTGAAGAGCTTAACAACGACAGAATGTTACTTACCTGATCACTATGATAAAAACTGCAATCTCCAATCGGGATTGCAGTTTTATTTTTGAAAAGCTCCGAACAATCTCAAACCGTTAAGCTCCCGTCTTGCTCTTTTTGCTTTACCGTGGTATAATAAAAATAACCTTTATTCCGAAAGGACAAAGAACATGAAAAACAAAACTTCCTTAGTATTTACAGGCGATATCGGCTTTGACAGATACATGTACGGCAAATGGGATGACGAGGATCTCATATCAGAGGACGTTCTCGCATTTCTTCACAGTGCAGACCATGTTATTGCAAATGTTGAAGGTCCCGTTGCACCCATGGAAACCAACACAACGAAGGACGGTGTTCAACAGCTTCTTCACACGATCGACCCGAAAGCCACAAAGGTTTTAAACAAAATGCACGCGGATATATGGAACATCTGCAACAATCACATTATGGATGCGGGCGAGTTCGGAATCAGAAGCACGCTTGAAATCGCAAAAGAAAACAGTGTTCAGACAATCGGTGCAGGAATGGATATTCATGAAGCGAGAAAGCCTGTGATTTTAGACGAAGCAGGCGGTATCGGAATGTTCGGAGTAGGATATCAGAGAGCCTGCAGAAAAGCCGATGAAAACAAGGCAGGTTGCTACAGCTGGAGTGACCTCGATGAAATTCAGAACACTATTAACAGCATCAAAAAAACATGCCGCTGGTGTGTTGTGGTGGCTCATGCAGGTGAAGAGTTTACTCCCCTTCCCTCGCCCTACACAAGAGAACGATATCACAAGTATCTTGAAATGGGTGCAGATATCGTCGTTTCTCACCATCCTCATGTGCCTATGAATTACGAAACAGTGGGCGACAAGGTTATTTTCTATTCTCTCGGTAATTTTATTTTCGACACAGACTACCAGCGTTCTCAGTTCAATACGGAATTCGGTCTGCTTGTGAAAATCAACTTCACGGAAGAAAACTTCACATGGGAGCCGATGGGTCTTAAAATTCTCCGCGGAGAAGAACACGTTGTAAAAGCACCTTTGCCGAGAATTTTCGTCGATGTTCAGGAAGAGGAATTCAATCTCCTTTCTCCCCTTTCCGCAAAAATGCACATAAATGCCACAAAACGTCAGATGACATACCTCAATCCTCAGCGATTTAAAAATGCCACAAAGGAAGAATGGGCAGAGCATTTCCGTGAACCTCTTCGCACAGGCAGAGTCCCCGGTGAAACCCTTGACTTTTTCATTCTTGTCCCCCTTGCAGAAGAAGCAGAAAAAGGCGAATGGAAAAAAAGCAGGCTGGAGGATGTCAAGCAGTATATTTTAGAGCAGATGTAGGTGAAAACATGGCTGAATTAAAGGAAGTTATATATAAAATATTTGAAAATGATATACACAAAGCCGTTCTGAGCAAAGGAAAAGACAGTGAATACAAAAAAATCACAATCGCAAAAATGCCTAAATTTTATCAGATTGCAAAATGCACCGAAAAGCAGGTGTTTCATGAGAATATACCATTTGATAAAATTGCAGAACGCACATTTGAGCTTATGAGCGAACAATTTTTTCAGTTCAACGCGTGGAGCGAGGGAAAAGAATTTATAATTACCATACAAAAAGGTGAAGCAATTTTCAAAGAGAAAAGCACATCTTCCTCTGCGCCCCTGAAAACAGTTCAGCACAACAGACAGAAGCAGTACATTCTGCCTGAGGGAGAGATTATCGAGCCTCTTATCGACATGGGGATTTTCACAAAAGAGGGCAAAGTTGTACAGTCCATGTATGATAAATACAAGCAGATAAACAGAATTGTGGAGCTGATTGACGACAGCATCAAAAAGAACGATTACAAAAAACTGAACATAATCGACTTCGGTTGCGGAAAGTCTTATCTGACTTTTATCGTTTATTATTACCTGACAAAAATCAGAAATATTGATGCCACAATTATCGGTCTTGATTTAAAGAAAGATGTTATCGAAAAGTGCAATAAAGCCGCTGAAAAATACGGCTACAAAAATCTCAGGTTTGAACTCGGCGACATCAACGGCTACAATTGTCCCTTTGATGTTGACATGGTAATTACGCTTCATGCCTGTGACACTGCAACTGATTACGCCCTTTACAATGCAATTTGCTGGAATGCAAAAATGATTTTTTCTGTCCCTTGTTGTCAGCATGAGCTGAACGGACAGATGAAGAGTGACAACCTTTCAATTCTCACAAAACACGGAATTATACAGGAGCGTTTCGCAGCACTTCTTACAGATGCAATAAGAGGCAATCTCCTTGAATACAGCGGTTACAAAACTCAGCTGCTTGAGTTTGTGGACTTCGCCCACACACCGAAGAACATACTCATCCGTGCAGTAAAAAGACCCACCACACCAAATGGTGTAAAAGAAAAAGCTCTCTGTGAAATACATTCTGCTATGAAAGAGTTTGGGGTAAATCCTACACTGTACAAGTTATTGACAGAAAAACAAAACCGAGGTAACAACAATAAAAACAGATAAATTACTTGCAGAAATTTCCCGTGATTTTTTCAAGAAACATAATATTTATAAATGCAGAATGAAAAAAGTTTCAGAAATGTCCGATAAGGATGTAATAAGCTTTTGTCATTGGTTCTGCGAGGAAAATAATCTGAATGACGAGTGGTACGAATTCCGTCAGAAAAGAGAATGATTTCCGGACAACCGCAAGGGTCCAACCCTACAATATGAAATTGAAGTTTGCTGATGAATTATCGTAGAGGCGAACTGTGTTCGCCTTTTATGTATCCTTTGGCTTTGCGCAACAAGGGGACACACAGTTTTCCCCTACAAAGGTGTAATCGGTGCGATATAATTTTGCGCCGCAGGCCATCACTTCTTACTTCTTCACTATTACTTCTTACTTCAAAAAATCCCTTTCCGAATTTATTACGGAAAGGGATTTTTTATTTATCCTTGAGCGTATGCTGCAACTGTCAGCATATATTCACCAATCTGTGCGCCGAATTCAGGTGCGCCATCCATGATGAGTTTGCCTTTCTTTGTTGAATCAAGCATATCGTCTGTTGAAAGAAGAATGCCCAGCGCACTGTCGAGAGAATCAAAGCGCATTGTGAAAAAGGGCATCGCTCTTTTGTATGTGCCTCTGCCTGAGCGTGACTTGCCCGCTTTAACACGAAGGTAAGCAGAAACCTCGGGATGTCCGTCAACTGCCCATGCGTAAACACGGTCAGGACTTTTACTTGTCCATTCGTGGATTGCCTCATGTCCCTGTTTGTTGAGCTGGCTGATACCTGCTGAAAGAAGGTAGAAGAAGCATTTTACCATAAGGACTTTATCCTCTTCCTTTTCAGGTGCTGCTTTTGCAGTGAGAAGTGATGACATTTTGAGAAGTGTCATAAGAAGTGCCATAAAGACTTTTGTCTTTTTAAGGGCACCTTTCATTTTCGGAAGTGTTGCAGGACCGATTTTGCCTTTGAAGAAGCCGTTCATTGCTTCAAGAGTTTTGAACTCAAGGTCAACATCGGGGTTTTCGTGAACCTGGTCATTTTTAACTGTCCATTCGCCGTCAACTACTTCAAAATATGTACCTACTTTTCCTCCCTCTGCATCTCCGTCAAGGGCACTTACCTGAAAAACTGCATTCATGCCCTCAAACTTCTTTGCAAGTGAGGGAACATCATTTGCGATAACCTTTACAAGAGGCAAAACAGCACTAAGAAATATTTTGTTGGTCAATACGACTTCGCTTGCCATAATAAATCATTCCTTTCTGTGAGATGAAAAAGCAAATTAAACTTCGTCGTCCCAGTTGTCGTCCTCTTCAAAGTCTTTGTTCATAGCTTCACGCACTGCACTTATAATACCGTTACAGTCAATACCGAGAGTTGACATAATATCTTCGTGAAGTCCGATAGGTGCAAATTCGTCCTGAATGCCAAGACGTGTAAATGCACAGCCTTTACCTGCTTCAGCCATAACCTCTGCTACTGCTGAGCCGAGACCGCCGATAACGTTGTGGTCTTCAATAGTAATAATACGGCGTGTATCCTGAACTGCTTTGAGGATAGCTTCTTTGTCGATAGGCTTGATCGTGTGCATATCAAGAACGCGCACTTTAAGTCCGTCTGCATTTTCAAGGAATTTAGCAGCCTGATAAGCCTGGAATACACATGAGCCGCAAGCGATAACTGTGATATCTGTACCGGGGTTTACCTCAATAGCCTTACCTACTTCAAATTTATATTCGCGGGGATAATCCTTGCCGTAAAGGACACGGTCAAAACCGCGGTTGATTCTGATATAGTAAGGACCTTTGTTTTCGTAAGCTGCGATAACTGCTTCTGCAGTTTCAACACCGTCTGCAGGGCAGATAAGTGTAATATTAGGCATTGAGCGTACAACTGCAAGGTCACAGATTGCGTGGTGAGTTGAGCCTGCCTGACCGAAAGATGTGCCTGAATGTGTTGCGATAATCTTAGCATTGACATTCTGATAGCAGATGTCGGTGTGAAGCTGGTCTGCACTTCTTAAGGATGCGAAAACTGAGAATGTTGAAAGGAAAGGTACAAGACCTGCCTTTGCCATGCCTGCCGCAATACCGAACATATTCTGCTCGGCAATACCAACATTGAAGAAACGATCGGGATATACTTTGCCGAACGCACCGATCTTTGTTGAGCCGGCGAGGTCAGCAGTAAGACCTACGATTTCGGGATGCTCTTTGCCGAGTTCTACGAGAGTCTGACCGTAAATTTCGGCTGTTGAGAGTTCAGTTGATTCAAGAGCTGTATATGAAATTCCGCCTGCCATATTATACACCCTCCTTTTCTGCACGTGCTACACGCTCTGCATAGTATTTTTCAAGGCTCGCTTTTGCCTGATTGTATTTTGCTTCGTCAATAGCACCGTAATGCCAATGATAATCGTCTGCCATGAAGTCGATACCCTCGCCCTTGATTGTGTTTGCAATAATCATAACAGGCTTTTCGGGGTCATTCAGAGCAAAGTCGATAGCATCACAAAGCTCACTTATGTTGTGACCGTCAACCTCTTTCACAATAAAGCCGAATGCACGCCATTTATCTGCAAAGGGTTCAAGATTCATAACATCTTCTGTACGTCCGTCGATCATACATTTGTTACGGTCAACAAAAGAAATTACATTTGTTGCATTGTAATGGGCAATTGCCATTGCTGCTTCCCAGTTTGAACCTTCGTCACATTCACCGTCACCGAGGATGCAATATGTTTTGTATGTTTTTCCGAGAACTCTTGCTGCAAGCGCAGTACCGAGAGCAATTGAAAGTCCGTGACCAAGTGAACCTGTTGATGCATCAACACCTACAACCTTGTTTGCGTCAAGGTGGATACCCATTTTTGAGTTTGAAAGGTTGAATGTTTTGAGCTGTTCAGGGTCATTGAAGCCTTTGTCAACAAGAACAGGTGCAAAGGCAATACCTGAGTGACCTTTACTTAAAATGAAACGGTCCCTGTCTTCCCAATTTGGATCTTCAACCTTAATGTTGAGATATTTGTGATAGAGAACTGTCATCATATCCATAACGCTCATACCGCCGCCGATATGACCGCTGCCTGCCCAGTAAGTTGTGTCAAGGCAAAGGTTACGCAGTTCGTGGGCTTTCTTTTCGAGAGCCAACCATTCTGTTTTTGATAATGGCATTTTTGTTTCCTCCCTGCTTAAATTATTTAATTAAAATGCTTCGGGGTGCATTTTCTTTGTAACTTTGAATGCTTCGTCTGCAACCTCAAGAGTGTGCTTGATGTCCTCGTCTGAAATTGCGGCGTTCATGAAGTGGTTGTGGTGGCTTGAAATGAAGATTCCGCGTTTAACCATTTCAGCAACCCAATCCTGATGAATCATCATGCTGTCATCGTTTGCAATTCTCAGGTAGAACAGTGCAGGCTCGCCTGAAACAACAAGTTTGAAGCCGTTGTTGTCTGCCGCACTTTTAAGACCGTCAAGAAGTTTTACTGACTTTTCTCTGAGAAGCTTCGGAGCATCAATTTCCTTAAGTTTATTGATGTTTCTTATAGCGGCTGCAAAGGGAACTGCACTCATCCAGTAAGAGCCTGTGTACGAAAGACCGCTGACTGCATCTTTGAGCCATTCCTTACCGCAGATTGCAGAAACATTCCAGCCGTTTGCAAGAGCTTTACAGAAACAGATAAGGTCTGCCTCAAAGCCGTAATAGTGGTCAGAGCCTTTAAGGTCAAGCCGCCAGCCTGCACGGACATCGTCAACGATAAGAACGATTCCTTCTCTTGTGCAGATTTCGCGTACCTTCTGCCAGTAACCCTCTGCAGGAAGCTCGTTATCCTTGTAGTTGCCGTGCATATAAGGTGTTGAAATGAAAGCGGCGATTTCGCCTTTGTTTTCTGCAACAATTTTTTCAAGACCTGCAACGTCGTTCCAGTCAACATAAAGGTTATTCGCAACATCCTCAGGAAGAACACCGGGATAGTCAATTTTCTGTGTCCATGCAGAAACGCCGTGATAGAAGCCGTTTACGAAAATAATCTTTTTGCGGTGAGTTGCATTTCTTGCCGTGAGAACTGCGCATGATGTAGCATCGTTACCGTTCTTTGCAAAGAAAGCCCAGTCAGCACAGTTTACTGTATCAACAAGAAGCTCTGCAAGCTCAACCATTTTGTAAGACGGTGAGGTCGTGCAGTTACCGAGCTTTGCCTGTTCAAACGCAGCGGCATCAACATCAGGGTCATTGTAGCCTAAAATGTTGGGACCGTATGCACACATATAGTCAATAAACTTGTTTCCGTCAACATCCCAGAAGTAAGCACCTTCTGCTCTTTCCGAGAAGAAAGGCCATGCACTTACAGGGATAAAGTTACCTTCCGCAGGACCTAAGTGTCCGTAAACGCCTGAAGGAATTACTTTAGTAGCTCTTTTAAAAAGCTCGTTACTTTTTGTATAGTCGTTAATTTTAAAAGCCATTATGAAATCCCCCTTATGCAAGATAGAGTGCTACTCTGTCGAGAATTCTGTTAATATTATCAATCATATTGATCATACCGCGCATGACGATTTCGCCCTCGCCTACTTTTGCAATAGCGTTGACTTTTCCGTCGAAGAGGTCGTGAGCCAGCTTCATTGAGCCGAACTCCATAAGAGCGCGGTATTTTTCAGGATTCTTTTTCGTTGTTGTAAGAACATGATCCTTGATTTCAATTCCTGCTGCAGGTCCGCCTGCAATTGAAAGTTTAACAACGCCGTCAGGAATATGACGTGCACTGAACTTACCTATTTCATCGTTGTTACCAATCTGGGTAATAGCAACTGCGATTGTGTTGAAAAGAAGCACTGTGCTGATTTCAAAGAATTTTTCATCTTTCAGGTCTTCCTCTGTAGGACGCATATACTTTGAAAGCATATCTGTAAGAGGAGTAAACTGTTTAAGCAAAAATGAAATTTTAGTAAAGCCTTTTGAGGGAATAGGTGTTGTAGTTCCGTCAATAAGACCGTTGAATTTTTCACATGAAGAAAAAGGAAGCTTAACATTACAGCCGTCTGTTCCCTCTTTCACCGTGCATCTGCCGTCGTTGAAGCTAAGAGTGGCAGAGGGACCGCCCTTAACCTCAAACCCGATTGACACAGGCTTGGATGTTTTTACAAGATTTCTTGCTTCTTCACTCAATTCGCAAAGATTCTCAATAGAGCCTAAAACAGCAAACATGTTTATGTAAGCCAATGTTCTTGCATCTGTCAAAATAATTCCTCCTTGACGTACATATATTATCCATTATATTCTACCAAAATCGCATATAAAAGTCAAACATCATATTGCATAAATAATATTCCCGAATTTAGTCATTGTGACTTGACATATAACTTGAGTTTGTTGTAAAATATTAAAAAATATTAAGCATACTCCGGAAATATTTTTGTTATAAGAAAGGTTTACAGAAATGAGTGCAGAAAAAATCAATACGTCCCTTAATGACCTCGGACAGTATACAACCTACATTGTTGAAAGCATCAGAAAGGTCTGTAAAAGCTGCGGTCCGAGAGCCGCTTGCAGTGAGGGTGACAAAAAAGCGAGAAAATATTTTTTTGAGGACACAAAAAAAATCTGTGACGAAGCATGGACAGAAGATTTCAAGTGTTCTGACAAAGCGTTTATGTCATGGGTGCCCGTAGGTGCAGTGCTTGTCATTCTTTCAACACTTCTTTTCATTTTCGGCATGCCTGTGCTGTCACTTCTTGTGACTTTGCTTACAGTGTTTTTCATTGTCAGTGAATTCTTTTTCTATAAAGAAACACTTGATGTTTTTTTCAAAAAGAAAGATACGGCAAATGTTATCGGCAGAGTAAAAGCATCAGGTGAAACAAAGAAAAGAATTATTCTCTGCGGTCACACAGACTCTGCTTTTGAATGGACTTATACATACTACGGCGGCAGACCTGCAGTTGCAACAATAATTGTTTCGGCAGTTGTTGCTATTTTAGTTTCTATCGCAGGCTCAATCACTGCTATAGTAACGGAAAAGGCTTTTTCACCGTCTGTAGTTTTTGCAAACGGCAACACGGCAATTACAATTTTTGCAATTATCATGCTGGTTCTTATCCCCTTTATGATTGCCGCGCTTTTCTTCTGCAATTACAGACGTCCCGTTACAGGGGCAAACGACGATCTTACAGGATGTTACATTTCCCTTGCCGCAGTAAAATATCTTAAGGAAAATAATATCAACCTTGAAAACACAGAAATCATCGTAGCACTCGTAGGCGGTGAGGAATGCGGTCTGAGAGGGTCAAAGGACTTTGCAAAGAAGCACAAGGATGAATTCACAGATGAAAATGTCGAAACAATGTGTATTGCCTTTGATACGATACATGATTTTGATTTCATGAAAATCATTCTCGGTGACATGAACGGTACAGTAAAAAACGATAAAAGAGTGGCAGCACTTATCAAAGAAGGCGCACACCTTGCAGGCTATGACAATGTTGAAACAGGCACAATTGATTTAGGCTCAACTGATGCTGCAGCATTCACTCAGGTCGGTATTCCCGCAGCAAGCTTTATTGCTATGGACCCCACTCCTGCAAGATATTATCACACACGTCTTGACACCGAGGAAATCCTTGATAAAAAAGCAATTGAAGCAGGCCTTAAAATTGCCTTGAAAACGCTTTTCCTTTTTGACGAAAAAGGAATTTAAATGAAAAAATCCCTCAATTATTTCTCACAAAAACAACAGCTCCCCTTGTATTGCAAGGGGAGCTGTTGAACTTAGTGAAACTGAGGGGATTTTTCGCTTAAATTTCTTCAATTTCAAAAAACACCACATTACCTGCAGCAAGAGTGACATCAACGGAAAGATTTCCCTCTGTTGCCGTCACTTCATACTCTGTAGGTGTGAGAACTGCACATTCTTTATATTTTTCGCGAAGCTCTGTGTAATAAATTTCTCTCGCCCCTGAGTCAGCAAGTGTTGTGGAACTGTCAAGCATGGGGTCATCAGGGGACCAGGCAAAGCAATCATCCGTGATGTTGTACTTGATTCTGTCCTCCTGCCACTCATCAAAGAAGTTGCAGTCATCATTTACAAGGTACTGTGTAATCTTATACTTTTTGCCGTCCTCTGAGGGAATATTCAGCGTTACATCAGCCTTACCCTTGTAAGCAATGTCATTTTTAAAATTGTAAACCATAGCACGGATAGTACCTGTTTCTTCATCTACCGCCACAAGGTTTCCGATTTCAACCTTAAGTGAGGTTTTCACATTCATTGTGTCGGCTGACAGAATCTTACAGCCTTCAAACTTCGCAATATTCTTTGCCACATGATAGCTGATTATAGGATAACCTGAAAGATTTCCGTTTGTAAGGAAGTTCCATGATGAGAAGTAGTCGCCCCCTGCGCGGATAGTCTGTGCAAAAATTCTCGCATCGTAAGATGCCTGCCATGTGAAGCCTACCGTTCTGTTGTTAAGCTCGTTGCCCACAGTACCGCTTGAATTACCCACAAGTATTCTTCCCTCATCAATGCCGTAAATCAAATCGGTAAGGCCGTATTTTTCGGCGTTGCTTTTGAGATATCCGATAGTTTCGGGAAGTGTATAGCCTTTTGTAAACTCGCCGGGGGAATTATCGTAAAATGATGCTGAAAGGAAACAGATTCTGCTTCCCTTTTTACCGTTAGCATAGTTTGTGCCTTCCGCCACATGGCGAATGAAAATTTCCTCATCCCATAAACCTTCGGTAACAGTCATGCTGTGAGCACCTACGAATACATCTTCGCCTATAACATCTATAAGTGCCTGAACAGTGTAATCATAAAGTTTACAGTAAGCCTCTGCACTGTCCTCCGGCAGACCGCTCTTTGCCATAAACCAATCACCGTTTTCGTACTCTGTCATAACACCAAAACGCCATGTTCTGACTTCCCCGAGTCCGAACTCTTCCACAAGAGCCTCGGCAATCGCTTTTATGTAGCTGTAATAAGCATCGAAATCGTCAGGTGGGTAAACATTCATATCGAAGCCGCCCATTTTGTAGTCAGACGTGAATTTAAGAGGAACTCCTCCCAATTTCAGATGAGGCTTTGCACCCAGATTCAGGATACCACGGCAGTTTTCAATAAGCGAATCAAATTTATAGTCTGTAAAAGTAGATGTATCATAAGGGTCGACAAATAAATCCCTGTCAGCAGTACCGCCTGTGCACTGCATGAGCTGAACATATTTTACAAATTCGAAAACATCATTTTCTTCGTTTCTTTCAGCATTGTAAAATTGCGTTCCCATGTGCCAGACATTGATGTTATCCGCAACATTAGGAATCACATCCCCCGAAGAGGATGTGTCCACATTAATGACTGCTGTACTTGTTTTCTGAAAAAGAGAAGGCAAAGATGAGAAGAAGAATCCTACACACGTGATAACCGACATCAGAAAAGATAAAATCTTCATTATTTATCTCCGAAATAGTAAACTCTCATCTCATAAGGTCTTGTCTTGAATGTATTGTGCTTACGCATGTTCTTGTCATAGTTTGCAAGCATAAGCTTACCTTCTTCAAGGTTGTAGCCCTGAGGAGCTGTAAACTCAACGGGTTTGTCTGTAAAGGAGCAGATAACAAGAAGTCTTTCATTGCCGAGAACACGCTCGTAGCAATAAATCTTGTTGCTTTCTTCATAGTATTCTTTATAAATACCGTCACGGACAACCTTGAACTGTTTTCTGAATCTGATAAGTCTGCGGTAGAAGTTGAGGAGTGAATTTTTGTCCTTCTCCTGGTCCTCAACATTAATCTGCCAGTAGTTTTCGTTTATATAGAACCAAGGCTTATCAGCAGTTGTGAAGCCTGCATTCTTTGTGTTTGACCACTGAACGGGAGTTCTTGCATTGTCACGGCTGCGTTTTTTGAGGACATTCATAATTTTGTCTTCAGGGAAATGAAGAACTGATTTATAAAGTCTGTGAGCATTATAAGTAGATACGTCTTCGTACATTTCAAGCTCAGGAAGACGGATATCTGTCATACCGATTTCCTGTCCCTGATATACGAAAGGAGTGCCTTTCTGGAGCATGTACATGGCTGCAAGCATTTTACCGCTTTCCTCACGGTATGCTTCGCTGCCGTAACGGCTGATAATACGGGGATGGTCGTGGTTTTCAAGGTAAAGAGCATTCCATGCTTTGCCTTCGAGAGCATACTGCCATCTTGAGAAAGCCTTTTTCATTCTCTTAAGGTTGAAGGGAGTGGGAATCGGGTCTGTCATGAAGCAGTCAGCTTCCATGTGCTGGAAGTGGAACATCATGTCAAGCTCCTGATTTTCGCCCTCTCTGATAAAGGGAAGTGCAGCCTTGGGAGTCATCATTGGTGCTTCACCGACTACGAAGCAATCGTAATTGTCAAGAACGTCATGTCTGAACTCCGAAAGATATTCATGGATGTGAGGACCGTGAGTGTAATGCTCAAGTCCGCACGCAACAGGAATGGGTAAACCGTTGGGAAGTCCCTCTGCCTTTGAAATCCACGTGATAACGTCTTCACGGAAGCCGTCAACGCCCATGTCAAGCCAGAAACGCATAATATCCTTAACTTCTTCTCTTACCTTGGGGTTATCGTGATTAAGGTCAGGCTGACCTTTTGCAAAAATGTGGAGATAATATTCATCAAGATTTTCGTTATATTCCCATGCATCGCCGTCAAATGTTGAAAGCCAGTTGTTGGGAGGCTTCTTGTCAGACTTACCCTTTCTCCAGAAATAGTAGTCATGGTAAGGGTTATCGTGACCCTTCTGACTTTCAAGGAACCATTCATGCTGACGTGATGTGTGGTTGACAACAAGATCCATGATAACCTTCATGCCGCGTTTGTGGCTCTCGTCAAGCACCTTTTTGAAAAGGTCAAGGTCACCGTAATCGGGTGAAATATTTTTGTAGTCAGCGATATCGTATCCGTAGTCCTCGTTGGGAGAGGGATAGAGAGGTGAAAACCATATTACGTCAACACCGAGAGATTTGATGTAATCAAGCTTGCTGAGAACACCCCAGAGATCACCGATTCCGTCGCCGTTACCGTCGCAGAAGCTTCTCGGCCAGATCTGATAAACCACCGCGTCTTTGTACCATTGTTTCTTTTCCATTGTTTAATCCTCCGTTATTATAAAATGATGTAAACTTTTTTCTTTTAAATGCATAAATGTTTTAAGGAGAAGTGCCTGCGTTTTGCCGTCTGTGATTTCACCGTTCATAATTTTTTTCACAGCATCTTCAAGAGGCATCTTTTCCACATTCAGGAACTCGTCTTCATCAAGCTTCTGTTCACCGAAGGTAAGACCTGTTGCCGCATAAAGATAAATTATTTCACTGCAATAAGCAGGAGTAGGATTGAACGTACCCATGAAATAGAAGCTTTCCGCCTCTGCGCCGACTTCTTCTTTCAGTTCTCTCTTAATTGCCTCAAAAGGCTTCTCACCTTTTTCAAGCTTTCCTGCAGGAACTTCAAGCAATACACCTCTGTTGGGATATCTGAACTGACTGACAAGAAACACCTCGTTTTCCTCTGTCAGTGCCGCTACGCAAACGCCGCCGTGGTGAACAACTACCTCGCGCACTGACTGTGAGCCGTTCGGCAGAAGCACGGTATCCTTCACAAGGTCGATGATTTTTCCTTCATAAAGAGTTTCGCCGCTTAATCTTTTTTCTTCCAACTGCATGAAAGACGCCTCTTTCATCTTAATTTTCGTCAAGTTTTATGACTTTATTAATATATAATAACATATGTTTGAGAAAAAATAAACAGAATTTATTAAAATTTACAAATTTTCGGAGGTTTCTATTATGGAAAGAATTGTTTTGCCGCATGAATTTGATTACAACGAAGCAGGAAGAATAAAATATGAGCTGAAAAATAAATATCCTTTCCTCGTCTGCCATTCAATCGGAAAAAGTGTGTGCGGGCGTGACATAACTGCTTACAGCCTGGGGAATTATAAAAACATAGTTCTTTTTGCAGGCGGTTTTCATGCTCAGGAATGGCTCACATGCCTTGCCATTCTCAGATTTCTTGAAAAGGTATGCGAAAGCCTGAAAAACAGACAAAAGCTGTCAGGCGTTGATATAGCCGCTGCATTTATGACAAAAGGAATTACCGTTATTCCCTGCATAAATCCTGACGGTGTGGAAATTGCTCTGCACGGCGCTGACGCTGCAGGAGATTACTCAGGCTTTGTTTCTGATGTTGCAAGATGTGATTTCACAGGGTGGAATGCAAACGCAAGAGGTGTTGACATCAACCACAACTTCGATGCAGGCTGGGAGATACTCCGTGAAATGGAAAGCAAAAGCGGTATTTTCGGACCGTCTCCGAGAAGATACGGAGGCTTTGCACCTCACAGCGAGCCCGAAACGGAAGCACTTGTACGATTCTGCGAGCGCAACAGAATTGACCATGCCTTTGCCATTCATTCTCAGGGAGAAGAAATTTACTGGGAATACGGAGAAAACACACCTGAGGAAAGCCTGACAATGGCTAATATTTTCAGTGTCTGCAGCGGCTATGAGCTTGTCAGAAACGACGGTCTTGCTTCTCACGGCGGCTTCAAGGATTGGTTTATCGACTGTTTCGGCAGAAGCGCGTTCACAATAGAAATAGGCAAAGGAAAAAATCCTCTGCCTGTTTCCGAGCTTGATGAAATTTATGAAAAGATTGAAGAAATGCTTGTGGTCGGAGCCATAATATAAAAACGTAAATTGTGAATATTAAGTTAACATTGTCCCGTTTCCCGCTTTTCAGATTGATTTATTTTCCTTTTTATGTTATAATCTTATGCAATTATTCTATCAAGGATGGTAAAGATATGAGAAAAACAGTTATAACAGCCGACAGCCCGATCGATCTTTCTGCCGAGCAAGCGTCAAGATACGGCATCGAGATTATCCCGCTGCACGTAATTCTTGACTCCAAGGATTACCTTGACGGTGTTGATATAACTCCGGATGATATATACCAAGCGTATAGCGAAAAGAAGATTCTTCCTACAACCTCTGCAATTTCCGTTGCAGAATATGAGGCATTCTTTCAGAAGTTTATTTCTGAAGGCTGCGATATAGTCCACCTCTCTCTCAGCAGTGCGATCTCTTCAACTCATCAGAACGCAGTAATCGCATCTATGGAAATGGAAAATGTACACATTGTAGACACAAGACGTCTTTCAACAGGTATGGCAGTTCTTGCAATCAAAGGAACAGAAATGATTGAAAGCGGAATGAGTGCCGCAGAAGCAGCTTCAAATCTGACTGCAATGCGTGATAAAGTAAGCACAAGCTTTCTTCTTGAAACACTTACCTACATGAACAAAGGCGGAAGATGTTCAGCCCTCGCAGTCCTCGGCGCAAACATTCTGGGAATCAAGCCGACAATCGAAAACTTAAATGACGGTTCTCTTGCAGTGGGCAAAAAATTCCGCGGCAAAACAAATGTTGTGCGCAAACAGTACATTGATGAAAAACTGTCGTCCTCAAACATTGATTACAGCAGAATTTTCGTTGACCATTCGGGAATTGACGAAGATGAGCTTATGGAACTCAAAGCTTACATCGAAGACAACTACGACTTCCGAGAGGTTCTCGTTTCCCGCGCAGGCAGTACAATCAGTACCCATTGCGGTCCCGGAACCTTTGCACTTATGTTTATGTACAACTGATAAAAGATAAAATTTCCCTTGTCGTGCTTTCGGCAAGGGTTTTTATTTTTTCCCTGTCGTAGCTTCTTGAATAAATCTCAAAATACTCCTTACGGCATTTTCTGCTCTCTCCCAGAAGGAAAGAAGCCTGAGTCAGCAGCTCCTTCTCTGCATTCAGATTAAATCTTATTCTCGCCCTGTGCTTTTTCATTTTCTCACCGTCAAAAAATCTCGATGAGCTTATACGCTTAAACACGCTTCCTTTATAAGGATGACTTTCATTTGATGTAATCACACCCAACCCAAGCTCAGGTACAATAATATGTTCAGCAACTTTATTTTTCTCAAAAGGCGACAGAAGGCTTATAACATCAAAGCCGCAAAGCAGTGCACTTTCACGGATAAGAGAAACAAGAAGAACAGAAACAGTGCCTGTTTTGTCATCTATGCAGTAAAGCTTCGGACACATTGATGTGAGCGTTTCCTCAGGAAACATAATTCCGTCGGGAGTAACTGAGGTCAACATTCTGAAATATTCTTTCCCCGAAAAGGTTGCTGCTGTACCGAATTCTCTTTTTACAAAGCGTGAAACGAATCTTTCAACCTTGTCTGCGTTCACAGCATCACCTGTCAGATGTCTTATGTCATTCTTCACAGACACTGCTGTTGACAGAAACTTCACTGCCTTTAAAAAATATTTTTCTTCCTGCCGTTTTTCCTCTTCAATAAGTGCTTTGTTGAGGAAAAGCTCTTTTCGTTCAGCCGCTACACCTAAATCTACGGTATACTGTCTGCAATCGGGCAATGCCATTGGAAAAGATGACATATTCCCGTCGAAAATGTACACATCAATTTCGGGAAAGCATACGCCGTCAAGTCCCTCTTCTGCGTAAAAATTCAGAAAACGTTGTGAAACAAGACCTTCTTTTTCAAGAGAGGATGCTACCTCTTCAATGAAACGGGCGCTTATTCCTACTCCGCCCGTAACTGAATATGTACGTGTATTCATTGATTCCTCAGCACTCTTTTCGCAGAGTGAAAAAAGTCCGTCGGGACCGGGACAGTTCATAAAAAACAGAGCGTTATTCATTTTTTCAAGCCTCCTTTTTATCATCATATGTCAAAAACAAAAATCAGTGCATATTTTCCGGTTGAAAAGCAGGTAACGATATGGTACAATAAATGTCAAAGGAGGTCGAAAAAATGAACCAAAAAACAAGACGGATAATTTTAACATCAATAATTCTTATAATTGCAGTAGTTCTTGCAGTTTTGATAATAAAAGGAAACAATGCGGGAGACCCTACAATGGACTCACCGGGCTTCAATACATCTGAAACAACAGAGGACCCCAACATTGCAACTGTCACTTTCCCCGAAGGCTTTACCGTTACGGAAATTGCAGAAAAGCTCGAAGAGAACAGTGTCTGCTCGAAGGAGGATTTTCTGCTTGCTGTAAACAATCCCTCAGATGAGCTTTTGCAGACTCTCGGAATTGACAACAGATATGAGAGAGTTTTCACTCTTGAAGGCTATGTTTTCCCCGATACCTATGAATTTTATAAGGGCGAAAGCGCAGAGTCAGTCCTCAGAAGATTTACCGACAACTATATATCAAAAATTACTGAAAACGATAAACTGAGAGCAGAAGAGCTTGGCTACACAATGGATGAAATCCTTACAATTGCTTCAATCATTCAGGAAGAAGCAGGCAGACCCGATCAGGACTACAAAGTATCCTCCGTTCTTCACAACAGATTGAATTCCGGCACAAAAATCGAATGTGACGTTACAATAACATACCTTAACGAACATTGTGCACCATATATTACAGGCGGTCTTACAGATATTCAGAAAGAAAACTACAACACCTATAAATGCCCCGCCCTGCCGAAGGGTCCTATATGCAACCCCGGTTATTCCGCAATTCAGGCTGCACTTTATCCCGAACAGACAGATTATCTTTTCTTCGTAACTGATTCCGATTGGAATTATTACTACGCATCCACATGGTCAGAACACGTACAGAACTGCAGAACAGCAGGAATTGCGGGATATTGATAAGTGCCTTTCAGACACTTATCAGCGATATAAATCAGTACCTGATTTGCGATATATCTCCAATGCGATATGCCCTGCGGACATTGTATCTGATTTATATCATATCGCATTTTGAACAAAGTGAAAAGCATATCGCTTTTAATGAAATATGGTGGTCGACTATAAATCGACCGCTTTATTTTTTTATTTTCCCCTTGACAAATAGGTTTATAGGTAGTAAACTAAAACCGGAGGTTTATTCTTAATAAACCGAAAGGAGGTTTTAAAATGGATAATACAGCTTTAGGTGTTGTTGAGTCACGTTTTGCAGACATCATCTGGCAGAACGAGCCACTGCCCTCAGGTGAACTTGTAAAAATCTGTGAAAAAGAACTAAACTGGAAAAAGCCTACTACATACACTGTTCTCAGAAAACTTTGTGAAAGAGGTATTTTCAGAAATGAAAACGGCAGAGTTTTTTCTCTGATTTCAAAGGAAGATTTTTATGCCGCACAGAGCGAAAAATTTGTGGAAGAAACATTCGACGGTTCTCTCCCTGCTTTTATTGCCGCATTCACAAAGAGAAAGAATCTGTCACTGAATGAAATTGACGAAATCCGCAAAATGATTGACTCTTACGGGGAGGGATAAAATATGTCAGATATTTTCATTACTCTTCTTAACATGAGCATTACTGCAAGTTACCTTGTCCTTGCAGTCATTTTGCTCAGGCTTATTTTCAGGAAAGCACCGAAAATTATTTCCTGTTTTCTCTGGATATTAGTAGGACTCAGGCTTATTTTCCCTTTATCAATAGAAAGTGCTCTGAGTCTTGTTCCAAGCAGTGAAACTATCCCGCAGAACATCACAACCACAGATTCTCCCGGAATTCACAGCGGCTCTGTATATGTAAATCAGGCGGTAAATTCCGTTCTCAACCCCATGACACCTATGTCTGAGTACAGTGCAAATCCGATGCAGATAGTGATGACCGTTGCATCTTACGTGTGGCTTGCAGGAGTTTTTGTTTTGCTTTTGTATGCACTGATAAGCTACCTGAAACTCCGCAAAGAAGTTGCCGTTTCCATAAACACCAAAGACAACATTTACCTTTGCGACTATATTGACGCCCCGTTTATTCTCGGTGTATTCAGACCGAAAATCTATATCCCCTCTCATGTCAGTGAAGGGGATATCACACACATAATTGCACACGAAAAATCTCACCTGAAAAGACGTGACCATTTATGGAAACCTCTGGGATTTATTCTCCTTTCCGTTTACTGGTTTAACCCTGTAATCTGGATAGCCTACATTCTTCTTTGCCGTGACATTGAGCTTGCATGTGATGAAAAGGTTATTAAAGAAATGGAAAAGGATGATATAAAATCCTATTCCATAGCACTTCTCAATTGCTCTGTTTCTCATCACGCAATCAGTGCCTGTCCTGTCGCTTTCGGTGAAACAGGTGTAAAAGGCAGAATCAAGGCAGTTCTGAATTACAAAAAGCCTGCATTCTGGGTTATTATCACCGCGGTTATCCTGTCACTGATTGTAACAGTTTGTTTCATGACAAATCCCCTTGGAATGAAGCTGACAGAGCTTTGCGAATTTAATGCGTCATACTCCCTTTACTATGAAATCTCAACACCTGACGGCACATATTCATCTTATGAAAACGAAGACATTGAGGAAATGTACGAAAAGCTAAAAAAAGTAAGAGTTGACGAAACTCCTCTTGATGAAAGCCGTAGCGAAGAGCGTGACAAGACATACTCAATCTCATTTGCCAAAAAAGCAGTTTTCAACTTTAACGCTGACTTTACTGAAGTATGGTTTAATGACGGAGTAAAACCATCTTACACATACAAGGTTAAAAATCCCGAAACGCTGATAGACATTTTTGACGTTTTCAAATTGGCAGGGTCCAGCTCTTCCGCCGTTGCATTTAAAAGCGGAACAGAAACCGAAGGCGTTTCAATAAAACTGAAAAGCATTGACCTTGAGAGTGACGAGCCGTATATCAAATATGAATGGGTTAATGATACGGATTTCTCATTGGGATTTGACGAAAGGTGCGATATATATTTTATAGACGGTGATAAAAAAATTGACTGTATGACACCTGACGCTTGGTGGAATGAACCGGCTTGCATGCTACTGCCTCATAAAAGCTTGGCACGAAGCGCTTCACTTAACGGTTTTGATTTGTCCAGAGAAGGTACTTATCGCTTCGAGAAAGAATATTCAATCGGTGAAACATATCACTGTATCGCATGGATTGAATTTGAAGTTTCCGCAAAATCGGAAATCATACGCGAGTCTGAGGTCATAGAAGACACAGGCGGTGCAGTATTGTTTTACAGCAAGCCTACTGACGAGCACGAAACTCCCGATATAAAATATTACAACCGATTTTCCGAAGATGATTTTGAAATCTTTCTTTCATCTCTCAAAACAAACAGGTGGACTTCTGATTTGCTGACAGACAGAATCAGTTTCAATTTTGACGGACAAATTCATCTGTACAACGATTGCTGGGTTTATTTCGGCTATGAGCAGAAAGTAGCGTATTATAATGAATACTACTGTACTCTTACTTCCGAACAAATCAAGACGCTGAAAAACTTACAGAAAAAAGCGGCAAAATATGTAACTGCTGATATGTATGCAGATGAAACGAAAGAAAGCATTGAAAAATATGTCTTCACAAATTCAGTAGACCCTGTTGACCCTGTGCTTATTCTGAAAACAAAGGACAACACTTTCACTTTCACATATTCAGTTTTCAGCAGTTATATAGCCATGGGAACTTACAGATGGGAAGGCCAAAATCTTATTCTGTCCGCAGATGACGAAATCCACGGATATGTTTTTAGGAAAGAAAACAATACATTGGTTTTTGACGGCATAGGTTCTTCAGCTATTCCCGAATACAAATATTCAGGTGCAGACAAAGCGCCACAATCCCCCGTGCCTGACGGTGCAGTATTTGAGCTGAAAACAAAAACGGAAATATCATAAACAAAGCCGTGCATCGCTAAGATGCACGGCTTAAAGTTTTATTTAAATCAGAACGGATTTGTAAGTCTGTCCCATGTTATGGGATTGTAACCCAGTGCGAAATATTTGAAGATCCAGATAATAGGATTCCATCTGAAAAGGAGAACATCAAGCACTGTTACAAGTCCGCGGAGGAATGTTGAGATATCGTGTGTTTCGGGAACTTCAACTGCGGGGAACTCTTCGCCTTCAACATTGAGAACCATGGGATTTGAGTAACAGATTCCGTTATCACCTGAAAGGTAGAATCTTACATACATATAGGGCTCGCTGAGGAACTCATCATTGTGAAGGTCAAGCGTTGCTTTGCCGTCAACAAGCTCTTCTCTCTTGATAACTTCGCCGTTTGAAACCCATGTGATGATGTTTGCATTTACGCCCTCAACTGTGATTGTGTCGTTTTCCTGGTCAACATCAACTCTTGTTACGTTGGGAGTGTTATCAAGCCAATACCATTTGTTATCGTAAACATCCTGCTCAACAAAGCCCGGCATTTCTTCCATTCCGTTGAGCTCAACACCGTTTGAATAGTGTGAGATTGAGAAGAACTGACCCTTTTCAAGACATTCGCGGAAAGCTTCAAGAGTAAGCTCAGGCATCCAGCTCATTGTGTAAGCATCGTTTACTGAGTTTTCGTCATGTGAATCTGCGAATGTGTTACCCCACGGAACTACGCCGTTGGGAATTGTTTTCTGAAGAATCTGATCATAGAGGATTCTGTCACAGCGTGTGTGAGCATCAGTTGCACTGTTGACACCCATACCAAGTGATGAACCTGCGTTATCAAGGAAAAGTCTGGCAAATTTATTCACATAATATTCGTCAATCTTCTGACCTACATAGTTATATGAGTCCTTGTCTGTATAAACGTACTCACCAACATGTGAAAGGAATGAGATGCCCCCTGCTTCCTTAACACCTTCCGTGGGAGTTTCATAGTCACCGAAAACACCTGCCAGTCCCTGACCGTAATCAGCAAAATAACCTGTCAGATGGCAGTCGGCAATAGGTGTAGCCATGTTAAGCTCGATTCCGAGAGGCACGTCAAGCATTCCGTTTGTGCTTGTTCTTGTAAGAACAATATCATCCTCGTCTGTGCTTTCATCATATTCTACAGTGTATGTACGATCCTCATGCGTGCCGTTCAGATATGCCTGATAATCTTCCTCTGAAATAGGCTCAATCGGAGCCATGTTTGTGCGTTCTTTCTTGATATATCTCACAAGCGGAATTGTTTCGGGAACTTTATTCCAGCCAAGGTTATTTGTACCATGGTCTGTAAGTGCTACGATTTCGTAGTCAAGAGCATAATGCATATCGCAATACTCTGCAATGGTAAGAAAGCCGTCACTTGCAATTGTCTGACTGTGAAGCTGAGTTTTGTAATCTTCCCATTCATCCCAGTCAATGCCGTCATAAGGGTTGTCGATTATGTAATTTTTCTGGGCAGCAGTTGTATCCTCTGCAGCCATTGTCGGAACACTCACCGCACTCATCATAAGCGTAGCCAGAACAAGTGCTATGATTTTACGTGATGTCCCAAGGAAACTCTTTTTCATTTCACATTACTCCTTTGATAAAAAATATAGGTTACATCTATACTCTGAAAAGTATTTTAGCATTTAAAATAAACAAAGTCAATAAGCATTTTTAAAATAATATGTGCAATTTACATCAAAATAAATAGAATGGAAATATTTTTTCAAAAAGGGTTGATTTTTTGAGATTAATCGCGTATAATATATCAAGTGAGAAGTCACCAAAACTATATATCGCGGAGTAGAGCAGTTGGTAGCTCGTCGGGCTCATAACCCGGAGGTCGTAGGTTCAAGTCCTATCTCCGCAACCAAAAGAATCTCTGATACTTTCAAGTATCGGAGATTT
>CAZDQE010000031.1:0-24932 GCA_964507395.1 uncultured Eubacteriales bacterium
CAACACCGATACGCTTTTTATCTCGATGATGAAGAAAATGAAATGCTTTTAAGTCAAACAAAAGAATATAACGTCAGCGTTTCAAAACTCATAAGATTGTTGATTTTGTACCAATGCATAAAATTTCCGCCTAAAGAAATCCGTTCTGTTGTTCCTGAACTTCGCCGTATAGGAAATAATTTAAACCAAATTGCAAGGGCATTAAACTCAAAATCTTTTGTAACTGATAAAGAAATCAGAAATGCAATTACAGAACTTCGTGATTGTGAAAAAACTTTGCTTGAAAATTTTGAGTTAGGAAGGTGATAAAAAATAGCGATAACAAAAATTAAAAAGTTAAAAACGGGACTTTCAAAGCTGATTGATTATGCGATGAATCCTTCAAAAACAACTGTCAGTAAAGAAATAAGTGACGGTATGAAAAACGAAGAAGTAGTTTTTGTACGAGGTATAAACTGCATTCCCGAATTTGCAAAAGCACAGATGCAGGAAACAAAAGATAGGTTTAATAAAAATTCAGGTAACATCGGTTATCATATTATTCAATCTTTTGATGATAACGAGGGTACGAATGAACAGGTTTTTGAAATCGGTTGCAGATTAGCGGAAGAATTATTCGGTGACAGATTTGAAACCATAGTTGCACTTCATAAAAATACGGACAACCTTCATTGTCATATTGTTGTGAACAGTGTTTCATTTGTTGACGGTAAAAAGTTTAATGATAACAAATCATTCCTTAATAAAATGCGAAAGGTGTCAGACAGACTTTGCAGAGAACAGGGATTATCAGTTATTGAAAATCCGAAACCGTCAAAGCATCAATGCTATCCGCAGTATATCGCAGAGCGTGATGGTGAGTACAACAAATTCACAACTCTCAAAAAAGATATTGATGAGTGTATTCTTCGTGCAGGTACTGAGCGAGGTTTTCTTTATGAAATGCAAAAGCTCGGTTACAGATTTGATTTCAGTGAGCCTCATACAACGGTTAATCATCCCTCATTCAAAAGACCGGTATGGTTATGTGACTTGGGTGATGAGTATTCCTTTGAAAGAATCAGTCAAAAGCTTTATGCTGATTGGAGACATTACAGAATTGATTTACCCCCGCAGGACGAGTGGAGAAGTTATCTTTTTGACTTTGAAAGAAACTATAAGGAGGTTTATGTTCATTTCGTTACGGTGGTTAAGGCAGTGAAAAGCCGTCCGAAAGAAAACTACTATATCGAAAAATATCTGCAAAGAGAAATCATAAAGCTTGACCGTCTAATTGAGCAGCAAAATCTTTTATGCCATTATGATATTGAAACCGATGAGCAACTGCAGGCGTTTAAGCAGGAATGTATAAACGAAATGGCAGAGGTAATCGAAGCACGAAGAATATGTCGCAACAAATTAAAATCTGCTGTTCGCAAATGTGATGAAAAGGAAATTGCAGAAATCAAGGATAACATCAGTTTGTTTTCTGAAAGACTTAAAATTCTTCGTAAGGACATCAACACCTGCAAAAGAATTGAAAAATCAGAGCCTGATGTTGAAAGCAAAATAGGCACAATTCTTGAAATCAAACAGCAACAGAAAAACAAAACACAAAACAGAAACCGTGGTTATTCACGGGATGAAAGATAAGGAGGAATGTATTATTAGAATTATATCAGTAATAAAAAATGAGATAGCAAATTTAAAAGAGTTCTGGGAATTTTTAATGACCGATACCCACGGAGAATGTGTTTAAAATATTAAAGGCATTGAAGTTATTGCCACATTTACAGAAAAACCAAACAAAGAAATCTTTTCACGGATGAAAGAAATTCTACTCGGTGATTCACACATTCGACAAAGTGACGCCCCTGATATTAAACTAAAGAAAAATATCAAGGAGGCGGTTTAATGTCAAAACGAGTGTGCTGTCTGTACAGAGTTTCAACGGGCAAGCAGGTTGATTATGACAGCAACAATGAAGCAGACATCCCAATGCAAAGAAAGGCTTGTCATAAATTTGCAAATGAGATGGGTTGGGATATTGTCTATGAAGAACAAGAGGATGGTGTTTCAGGTCATAAGGTGCGAGCTGAAAACCGTGATAAAATTCAAATCATAAAAGACCTTGCGAGAAAGAAAAAGTTTGATATTCTGCTTGTGTTTATGTTTGACCGAATAGGCAGAATCGCAGATGAAACTCCGTTTGTTGTTGAATGGTTTGTTAAAAACGGAATTGAAGTTTGGAGTACCCAAGAGGGTGAACAGCGATTTGATAATCATATTGACAAGCTCTTAAACTATATCCGCTTCTGGCAGGCTGACGGTGAAAGTGAGAAAACATCAGTACGAACAAAAACAAGCCTTGGTCAGTTGGTTGAAGCAGGTCATTTCAAGGGCGGCGTTGCCGCCTTTGGGTATGACCTTGTAAAAAGCGGCAGATTTAATAAAAGAAAACACGAGCTTTATGATTTGAAAGTGAATCCCGGTGAAGCTATTGTTGTTAAAATTATCTTTGATAAGTACACGCAAGAGGGTTACGGAGCACAGAATTACAACATGGCTTAACAGCAACGGATACCGAGCAAGGACTGGCAAAATGTGGCACGAGGCAACAATAAGAGGTATTCTCTGTAACCTCACCTATACAGGTGTCCTTCGCAGTGGTGATGCTCGTTCCGAGGTTATACCCGAACTGCAAATAATTCCGCCTGAACAGTATGAAAGAGCAATGATGATTATGAAAGAGCGTTCATACAGGAAGAAAGGAAATCCCACAGTACCACTTAATACCAAAGGCAAATCACTTATCTCCGGCAAGGTTTACTGCGGGCATTGCGGCTCAAGGCTAAATCTTACAACAAGCGGAAGATACCGTAAAAGAAAAGACGGAACTGTTGATACAACGAAGCGAATCAGGTACGCCTGTTACGGCAAAAGCAGAAAGCAAACCGAGTGTGACGGTCAGTCGGGTTACACCCTGCATATTCTTGATGATTTAATTGACGAGATTGTCCGTGATGTTTTCAGTAAGATGAAAGGTGTATCAAAATCTGATGTAATCAAGCACCGTTATGCTGACGAGCTTGAAGTGAGAAAAGCAAGGCTTAATATGGTGAAAGCAGATTACAATAAAGAGTTTGAAAATCTAACTATACTAAAATCCGAGGTTATTAAGTCAATCAAAGGTGAGAGTTCTTTTTCGGCGGATACTCTTTCGGAGCTTATTGCAGAATCGGAGAAAGAGTGCAGCAGACTTTCGTATTTAGTTACAGATGCTGAAAGGGATGTTGCTGACGGTGAGAGCGTACTCAAGACTTTATCTGACAGCTTTGATGAACTCATTTCTTGGGCAGAGCTTTATGACGAAGCGAGCTTTGAAAAGAAGAAAATGATAGTTAATTGCCTGATTAAGCAGGTTGAGGTTAGCCGAGGGTATAAGCTGAAAGTTGAGTTTAATATTGACTTTGAGCAGTTTATGGTGGGTATTGATAAGGTGGCGTAAATGAAAGAAAGTATCCCCGTAGCAATAAAACTACGGGGATACTGAAAATTACAGGGAATAAATTTTAAATAGTTTCCCAACTATGCAATTTTGCAAGATAGTCAATATCTTCTTTTGTGTCTTCAACCACTAATTTTTCAAGGACAATATCACAAAATTGTGCCTCAATATCATAACAAACATCTGCTATTCTTGTGCCTTCGTCATCTTTCCACATATGATTATATATTTTTTCACCAATACGCGGAACAAATTGAGTTTCACAAGATTTTTTAATAATAATCATATGGTCGATATTTTCTGAATTTTCGCAAAATATATTTTGACTAATATTTAATATCATATTCTCTACCTCCTTTCTTTTTAACTATAAACATACTGAAAAAGTACAGTATTATCATATCACACAGAAGCAAAAAGTTCAACAAAGTAAAAAACTCAATTATAGAATATAATAAAAAACACCCACTTAAAAGCGAGCAAAAAAATAATTGTTCGATGTACTGTGGTGGAGACGGAGAGGATCGAACTCTTGACCTCTTGAATGCCATTCAAGCGCTCTCCCAGCTGAGCTACGCCCCCATGTGGGGGTACATCGAACAATTTATTTATTAAGTTTTTCGTGGGGTGCGTTTCTAGGTGCTTTGGGCTCCCAGGTGAGCTACGCCCCCATGTCTTGAAGTAATAAGTAATAGGTAATAGTGAAGATGTGACCTTCTTTAATATAAGCGGATGATTACTATAAAAGTATATCATCCGCTTTAATTTTAGTCAAGTGTTTTCAGAAACTTTTAAATTATTACGGCAGCAGCAAGCCCCTGCCTACGTTTAAACTATTAGTATCATTATATATAACAGCGTCGCACGACATTTTCAATTGTTCATTATTCATCAGCGAAGCGGCTTCATTCTTCATCGTAAAAATCCGAATGATTTTTACTCAATCATTCCCATATATCTTGCAAACCAATAAATGAGCATGTACGAATAACCGGCTATTGCCTGACTTTCGTTATCGCCGTCAACTTGATACGGTCTTGTACCCACTGTGGAGAACGGTCTTTCATCCCATGCGAAAGGCTTAAGCGGTTTCACATCTCCGCCCCAGGGGATACTTTCGTCTGACATGGGAACATTTTTTCTTGTGCTGTTAATCATCTTATATCTGATAAGGCTCAGCGGATAATCCTGAAGAACTTTAACATTATAATCAAGGTCGCACACATCTCCCGTAAATGCACCGTAAATGAAGTTAAAGAAGGGATTTCCCTCAATTCTTTCATACTCAAAATGATGCTTAAGTCCCATAAGAATATAACTTCTGATTGCAGGGTCTTCCTCTACCATAAGATACGGTAAAGTGTTACACATTGCTAAATAATCGTCAATGTGACAGGTGTGTCCGTCCTCTCTCTTGTGATATGCCGCATTGAGGAGAAAATGATGGTCGAGGATAAGCTCGTTATATTTTTTCAGATATTTTTCGTCACCTGACATGTGGTGGGCAATTTTCAAAAATCCCAACATTTCAAGGGAATTTACACCCTTTTCCCACATCCATTTGCTGTCATGGTTCAAGTCGTTTTCATTCCAGCATGCCCATGTTGTGGGAAGATTATCGTAATCGTAAAGGTAGCCGTCATGCTCTAAGATATGGTCTGTGATGTTGCAGGTTGCCTCGCGGATTTCTTTCTTTTCGGCTTCATCTGCAACTAAATCGTAGTAAAGCAAAAAGCCCATGTAATGGCCTGTCATTTCATCAGAAGATGTGTCACCCAGCCATTCATAAGTGCCGTCTGACGAGCGGTGCCACTCTGCGCCGATTCTGTCCTCATCAAGACCTTCGCCCCAGCCTGCTTCATCGGGGAATCTTACTGCACGTGCTGTAAAGCCTTTGATTTCAGGAGCGCGGGTGAGGAAAAGCATTGCGTCCTTTGTTCTCTTTGCAGCCTTCAGAACATCTTCATTTTTTGTAACTGCATAGCAAAGACAAAGTGCTGAAAGATAGCTCTGAGTCCAGAGTCCGTCATTGTCGGTGATATGTGAGCGTGTTGCATTTGTCATATCCCCGTTTTCAATTCCGCTGATGCCCGTGACAAAACCGTTTTTGCGGGGAAAATATTTTTCTGTAAACTCAAAATGCTTCCATGCCTTTTCTTCAAGAGTCATTTCTTTCTGCTCGATTTTTACAACGCCGCCCTCAGCACCTGTGTAAAGAACGCCGTTTCTTTCAGCAACTGCTGTAACATTGGTTGAAAAAGCGTATCTCGTTGCAGGAAGATATTTTGCACCGCCTTTAGAAATCAGCACTGCGCCTGCATCTGTGCCGAGAAAAACATCGCCGTTTTCAAGAAAGGTTATGGCATTGACGCTCTCTTCGGGAAGAATTCCTATCTGCTTGCGGTTATACCAGCCGTCTTTATAGTCGTAAATATAAAGACCTTCCTTTGCTCCAACCCAGAGATAACCGATTCTGTCGAAGGCAATCGTATTAATATGCAATTCAGGCATGGGTGAAAAATCAGGAAAAATACATCTCCATGTTTTTCTCTTGCCTTCAAGCCGCTGAACAGAACGTTCATTTGCAATACAGACTCTGCCTTTCTTTTCATCAAGACAAAAGCTTTCAAATTCTGTCCGGTTCTCCGCTTTGAATTCTCCGTCATATTCTCCGAAAAGACACTTTTTCGTAAGAACATACAGACGTGTCTCACCGCCTATTGCAGTGATATCTTCCTCAAATTCTTTTTTGACCTCGATACCCTTTTCGCTGACTGCATAAAGAAATTTTCCGCTTGCAGCATAAGCTCTGCCTTCCTTGTCAGCGTAAACAGCAGTGATCTTTTCATCTGCAAGAACTGTACTCCAGACACCGTTTTCAAGCTTATGTAAACCATTTTCCGATGCGGCATAAAGCGTGTTATCATCAGCCGCGGCAAGGGCGCTGATATCACTGTCAATGGGATATCTTGTCATAACTTTCTGAAGATACGGTGCAGTTTTGTAAATAGGTTTTTTCATAATAAGTCCTCGCTTTTATAAATTTTCATTAAGAAATTTTTCAGTAACAGCTGCTAATTCCTCGCTTCTGTTTTCAATGCAGAAATGTCCCGTATCAACCTCGTAAAGCTCAGTATAGTTCAGGTTCTCCGCAATCTGCTTTTTCATTGTGCCTGTAAGAATAAGGTCTTTTGTTGCATTGACAAGGAGAATGGGCATCTGAAGTTCTTTCACCTTTTCAAAGTCAGTTACCGTTGCAGTAAATGATGTTCTGAAAAGATTTCCGCCTGTTTTCGGAAGCGCCATAGGAACTGTAATTCCCGATAAATCGTAATTTTTTGTAAACTCGCAGTCCATGCTTGCCATAAGAAGTGCCACTCTCACAAGAGGAGTAAGCTTTGTGATGACGGGAGTAATCGTATTCATAAGACCGCTCATAAATTTGCCTGTCATAAAGCCTTCCATAGCCGCAGGCATCTCGTTAATAGGTGCAGGACAGAAAAGAAGAAGAGCTTTGATATCGGGGTTTTGGGTTGCAATATTCATCGAAACTCCGCCGCCCATTGAGTGACCTGCAACAATCCACTCGCTCATGGGAGCAATCGTTTCCGCAAGCTCTTTTACAAGAGTTTCACGGGGTACGAAATTTGTGTTTTCATCCTCACGTGTTGTATATCCGAAGCCGGGAAGGTCGATAAGCAGACATTCATAACCCTTTGACTGCATTTGAGCAGCCATGTTGTTCCACGAATAAGTTGAACATACAAAACCGTGAAGCATTATAATTCTGCCTTTTGTTTCACCCTCAGGGAAAAACCTTCTGTAATGAACGGTGTAATCGCCATATTCAAAAAATTCACTGTTTTCGAAAGGCTTTTCCTCTGTATCTGCAGCAAAAGATGCAAGTGAAAACATCATCACAAAACATAAAAACAAGGATAAAAATTTTACTGTTTTTTTCATAAAAGCTTTCCTTTCATTTCAGGTTGTTTTCATTCTATCATATTGTTTTATCAAAATCAAGAATGCCGTGTTTATTTAAATATAAGTTGCACATAATTATTTTGCAAAAAATATTATGGCAGGTGACAAAGATGACTAAAAGTTACTTCAATTCTTTTGACGAGCTTGAGGATGATGAGATTTTTTCAGAAGATGAAGATTACGATTATGAAAGCGAAGAAAACTATCCTACCGCAGAAGAATATAACAGAATACACAAACAAAAATATGACCTTTTCTGAAGCACTCTTTGAGTGCTTTTTTGTTGCAATATTTTACGGTATGTGTTAAAATAATAGTTCAGATAGGAGTGATACAAATGTACATATTTAAACTTGAATCCGTTCTCAAGGATTACCTTTGGGGCGGTGACAGACTTCTTAAAAAATACGGCTTTAAATCCGACAAGGAGATCGCCGCAGAAGCATGGGTGCTTTCCTGCCACAAGGACGGTCCCAGCACAATTGCAAACGGAAACTTTGCAGGGAAAGAGCTTCGTGAAGTCCTCACTGAGAAAATGATGGGTGAAAACTGCAAAAAGTTCGACAAATTCCCCATTCTCACAAAGCTTATCGACGCAAAGGATAACCTTTCCTTACAGGTTCATCCTTCAGATGAAACCGCCGACAAAGAGGCTGGCGAAGAAGGAAAAACGGAATCATGGTACATTGCTGACTGTGACGAAGGTGCTGAGCTTATCTACGGCTTCAAGGCTGACATCACAAAGGAAGATTTCATCGAAAGTGTTAATAACGGAACATTTATCGAGAAGGTAAACCGTGTTAAAGTTAAAAAGGGTGAGTGCTATCACATTGAAGCAGGTACTCTCCACGCAATATGCAAAGGCATTTTCCTTGTTGAAGTCCAGCAGAATTCAAACACAACCTTCCGCGTTTACGACTATGACCGCGTAGGTGCAGACGGCAAAAAAAGAGAGCTTCATGTAGACAAAGCCCTTAAGGTCATCAACTACAAAAAGCAGGAAACAGTCGTTTTCACAGGTGAAGAAAAAACTGAAAAATATTCAAAACGACTTCTGTCGGAATGTGAATTCTATAACTTCTGCGAGGTTAAAACTCACTCTGAATACGAAGGAACTGCAGATGAAAAAACTTTTGTTTCCTTTGTCTGCATTGAGGGCGAAGGCGAAATTTCATGCAGCGAAAACTCTGTTTCACTCAAAGCAGGAGACTGCGTATTTATTCCTGCAAACACAGGAGATTTTAAAATCTCAGGCAACATGACACTTCTTGAAACGAGGGTTGATTGATGGCTGTACTTTCAGCATCAAACTTAAATATGAGTTTCGGGGAAACCGTTCTTTTTTCGGGCGGTAACTTTGAAATCGGCGAAAACGAATCTGTTGGCCTGATCGGTGCAAACGGAGTAGGAAAGACTACCCTTTTCAGAATTATTACAGGCGAAGAGGACGGCTTCGAAGGCGACATTATAACAGGAAAAAACACTGTTATCGGTTACATGCAGCAGCATGCCTGCCACGGCTCACAGCTTTCACTTTACGGCGAAATGATGACAGTTTTCAATGAGCTTATTGAAATGGAAAACGAAATTGAAAGCCTGTCAAGAAAAATTGACGAGGGCGAGGAAAACTTAGATGAGCTTATTGCACATCAAGGTTTTCTCACCGAAAAATTTCAGGCTATGGGCGGTCTTACATACAGAAGCAGGGGCAGAGCAACACTCATCGGTCTGGGATTTTCCGAGGATGATTTCTATATCCCCGTTGCAAACTTAAGCGGCGGTCAGAAATCAAAGCTCTCACTTGCCAAGCTTCTCCTGAGCGGTGCAAACCTTCTTCTTCTTGACGAGCCCACAAACCATCTCGACATTGAAAGCGTTGAATGGCTTGAAGATTTTCTGAGAGATTTCAAGGGTGCAAGTATAATTATTTCTCATGACCGATATTTTCTCGACAAAGTCACGTCAAAAACTCTTGAAATAGAAAACAAAAAACCGGTTCTCAGAAAAGGTAATTACACTGTTTCACGCAAGCAGAAAGAGATTGACTCCCTTACTGTTCAGAGAAACTATGACAACACTATGGCTGAGGTTCACCGAATCGAAGGTATCATCGCTCAGCAAAGGCAGTTCAACAGAGAGAAAAACATCAGAACTGCTGAAAGCAAGCAGAAAATGATTGACCGCATGCTTGAAAACCTTGAAACGCCTGATGAAAAGCAAGAAGAATTTCATTTCAAATTCACTGCCGAAGAAAAAAGCGGAAACGATGTTCTTTTCATAAACGATTTGCAGAAATCCTTTGATTCAAAAAGGCTTTTCAGAAATGTGAATTTTAACCTTTACAAAGGGGACAGGACTTTTCTGCTCGGTCCCAACGGTTGCGGAAAAACTACACTGCTTAAAATTCTCATAGGAAAAGAAAATGCAGATTTCGGCTCATTCACCTTTGGCACAAATGTAAAAGTGGGTTACTTTGACCAGAGCCTTGCAGGTCTTGACGAAACGAAAACTGCAATTGACGAAATCTGGGACGAACATAAAGATTTTAACGAAACCACCGTCAGAAGCGCTCTTGCCATGTTTCTTTTCAAAGGGGAAGATGTTTATAAAAAAATCGGAGAACTCAGCGGCGGTGAAAAAGCAAGAATTGCGCTTCTCAAGCTTATGCTGACAGGTGCAAATCTGCTTCTTCTTGACGAGCCTACAAACCATCTTGATATCCGCTCCCGTGAGGCACTCGAAAATGCTCTTTTATCTTACTCAGGCACTGTGCTTACAGTTTCCCATGACCGATACTTTATTAATAAGCTTTCAACGAAAATCGTAAGATTTTACGATGACGGCATTAAAAGCTTTGACGGAAATTATGACGACTATTGTCAGGCTCTTGAAAACGAAAAAGCAGAAGTTGAAGCTGTAAAAAAAGAGAAGCCCCAACAGAACGATTATAAACTCCGTAAAGAACTGAAAAGCGAGCAAAGACGGTTTAAAACAGCGATAAGCAGATGCGAAGAGGAAATCGAAAAAACGGAAGAAAAAATTTCTTCTCTTGAAAACGATCTGTCTTTGCCCGAAAACAGCTCTGATTACGAAAAAATCACCTCCATTTCTGCAGAATTGGAGGAAGAAAAGTTCCATCTTGATTTGCTCATGGAGGAGTGGGAAAATCTTTTTCAAGACTTGAGTGAAACTGAAGAAAAAATTATTGCAAACGGCGGCAATGTTTGATATACTAAATTTAATTATTAAAAATAAACTATGAGAGGTGTTAAAATGAAACCCTACATTTTAAAAAGACATCTGAACAGAGTGCCTACCTTCTATGAGGTTGACTCTCCTGAAGTTCCCAAGGCTTTGTTTGACGCAGAATGCGTAAAACCTGACCTTGCGGATTTCCCCCTTCCCCTTCCTTCAAAGAAAAAGGATTATACATGTTTTGTGAAAACTGCTGACGGTGCCGAATGGTACGGTGCAGTAACAGGGCTTACAAGATATGATGCAGATGCAGAACGTATTGAAGACAAGGTTATGTACTTTGCAGCAGACAGACATCTTAATGACAACAAGGTTGAAAAACTCCTTGCTGACGGAAATTCTGTTTGGGTCAAAACAGAAACAGGTGTTGTACATATTGAATTTGTTGAATATTCTACAGATGAAAAAGCTAATGTGCTTCTTCAGGAAAGCCTTGATATCGTTGACAGACGCGGAATGATAAGCCACAGGCTCCTTGAAAAGCCCCGCGATCTCTCATCAAAATACTATGATAACGAATGCGATAATGACGGCGGATTCACAGCAGCTTATGCAGTAGGTGAACTTTTCCACTATGCAACTCTCGTAAGAGAAAAAGGTGCGGACCACCCTGAAACTCTCAGAATCAAAGACGTTGCAACAAGAGCCTGTGAGGCATGTCTTCTCCTTTTCTATGTTCCCGGCAGAGGTGACGGATTCTTCGCAAGAACATATATGTGCTCAGACGAAAGAATTCCCGATGACGGTCTTTTCTTCAGAAGAGAGGGCGACTATGCATATCTGAGAGAATCAAGATATGCAAAACATCTCAATGCAGTCGGTGCAAAGGTTTATTGCGGTGCTCCGATTCCCGAAAGATTAAAACATCTCTACACTGACTTAGGTTACACAGAAGACGACCTTATCTATAAAGCTGATACATCAAGTGACGAAGTAACTCTCCAGTACCTTATGATGAGATATGCTCATGAAATCCTCGGTCCCGTTGACCCCGAGCTTGATGAAATCATCAAAGAAACAATAAAAACAACAACATATCATTTCATTGATAACGGCTATCAGATGGTTGACTTCCACGGCGGTCCCACAAACTGGGCAAAATGGAACATTGACTACTTCAACTCAGAGATGGGTTGGTCAGACGGTGCACTCAACGCTGCAGAAATGATGTTCTACCTTAAAGCTACCGATCTCGTTCTCGGCGGTGACGAAAAATGCAAGGCAGCTCTTGAAGATGTTTATTCTCTCGGTTATCCTGAACTTGCAACAAAGCATTATGAAAGATTCTACAAAGCAAGTATGGCTAACGAATATGACCTTAGAGAAGACATGATGTACGGCGACCACATGCTTGCAGTTGTTTCTTACTGGCAGCTTTGTGACCTCGAAAAAGACCCTGAATATCTCAAAAAATGGCAGAAAGGCTTCAGAAGCTGGAGACCAACTCTTGCAAAAGAGCACACACCCTGCTATGACTTCCCCTTCATGCTTTCAACAGGTGACGAAATCGACATGGAAAGAGCAGTAAACTATTTCTACCGCTGTCCTCCCACACGTCTTGCTTCAGGTGTCACAGTTGACAGAAAAGACTATCCCATGCAGACACGCTTCAGCGGTACACGCAAGGAAATGTCTTCACTTCTCCCTGCAGACGAAAGATTCATCGCAAAATATGACAGAAACCCCATGGCATACTGTCCCGTGGATTCACACGGAATGTTCGGCGTTGAAAGCTGTTTCGTTTACACCTTTGCTTATTGGACAGGACGTTATTTCGAAATCATCAAAGGAGAAGAATAATGAAAAATTATACACTTGCTGTCTTGAAGGCAGATAAAAATGATATCGGCGGTAGCTTTGCAAAAGCAATTGCTTTTCTTGAAGCAAATGACAAAAATATTCTCAACGCTTTTTATGCCGCTGACTACAAATACATAAAAAAGAACGATAGTGCTACATTTGAAAAAGTAAAGGCTTTCGTTGAAGCAGGCAGACTTCAGCCCCTCGGTGCATGGTGGAATGACAGTGCTGACGTGAAAATTTCTGACGAAAACATGGCAAGAAACACTCTCTATTCACAGAAATTTTTCATGAAGAACTTCGGCAAGGTTTTCCGCACAGGCTACGGCAAAAAGCTTACAAATCCCCTTGCGGCGGAAATCCTTTTCCGTTCAAGAATCAACTGCTACATTGAAGAGGATACAGAAGCTAAAGCTGATTTTTACTGGCTTGACACCAAAAACCTCAACCGTATTCTGGGCACATCAACAAAAGTTCTCAACTTCAAATCAATTGATGAAATCACATCTGACGATGAGATGATTACTTTTGATGAATATTTCCATGCAGTCTACAACACCCTTGATGACGTTGATGCAATTGCTGATATTGACTATTCAGACTCCAAGCCTGAAACAGACACGGAAAAGCTTCTCCTTCAGTGCGAGGTTCTTGACGTTGTGAATGTTATCAGAAACGGTGCAGAAAGTAAAATCAAGAAAATTAACAAAGCGTGGAAAGCTCTCCTTTCAGGATATCCTTGTGCAGAAGAAAAAGCAAAAGAAATCGCGCAAGAGCTCGAAAATGCGGAAATTTGCATGACAGATATTTTTGAAACAACAAGCGAAACTACAGAACTTCTTGCTCTTAAGAAATGCTGTAAAAACAGCGATAAGGTTATTCTCAGAATCAGACAGACAAAACCTGTCAGCGAAAAAATCGTTGTCAAATCAAGACTTCTTGATGCTTGCTTCTGGGTTGACATTGAGCCCTACGAAATCCGCTCCTTCATCATTGACGCTGACGGTGTTGCAGTAGAATCAAACATCATTGAAAACATTGATATCTGAGGTAATTTAAAATGGATAAAAAAGTCGGTTATGCGGTAGTAGGTCTCGGCGTCGGCACAAGACACTCAGACGCTGCAATCAAATCAGAACACGCTGAACTTATTGCAGTCTGCGATATAAACGAAGAGCTTCTCGCAGAAGTAAAAGAAGATTACAAGGATTCGTGCCCCGACCTTCTTTGCTACACATCTTTTGATGAAATGCTTAAGAATCCCGATATTGATGCTATCAGCATTGCAGTTCCCAGCGGTATGCACGCTGACTTTGCGGTAAAAGCTCTCGAAGCAGGAAAAAATGTTCTCGTTGAAAAGCCCGTTGATATTACAGTTGAGCAGGCAATGAGAATTGAAGAAGCAAGGGTCAGATCCGGAAAAATTGCGGGAGTTGTTCACCAGAACAGAAATAACGCAAACATGAAGCCGATGTATGAGGCTATAAGAGAAGGACGTCTCGGTAAAATTATTCTCGGTGACTTCAGCGTTAAATGGTACAGAAAGCAGTCTTACTACGAAAGAAACGGCGGCTGGAGAGGCACATGGGCAATGGACGGCGGCGGTTCGCTTATGAATCAGGCTGTTCACACGATCGACCTTATGCTCTGGCTTATGGGCAGTGAGGTTGAAAGCGTAACTAGCTTCATGGGTATTTTCAATCACGATATTGAAACCGAGGACCTTACAACATCGATCGTACGTTTCAAAAACGGCTCGGTTGCAAACTTTATCAGTACAACGTGTGCTTATCCGGGCGTTTGCACAGGAATCAAGGTTTACGGTACTAAGGGCTCAATTGAGTGTGACCACGACAAGCTTACTCTCTGGAAAATGGAAGATATGGCCGAAAACGAAGAGGAAAAGATGCTTGAAAAATACAGCGGAAACAGTGCTGCAGCAGCACTTGACCCCACTCTCTGCGCAGGTCATTTTTCAGTAGTTGAAGATATGATTGAAGCAGTCAGAGATTCAAGAGATCCCCGGATTCTTCCCATGGAAGCCGCAAAGAGCGTAGAACTCGTAAACGCAATTTACGAATCTGCAAGAACGGGCAAAACAGTTTATCTGAACAAATAAAAAAGAAACTAAAAATCTCCCTCGTTTCATTGAATGAAACGAGGGAGATTTTTTATATTCATATGCTTATGTTTCTTCTAAAAATGTTGCAAGCTCTCTGATTGCATCTTTGATGTTTGAATCAGTAATTGTTTCACCTGAAACATCCTCAAGTGCATCGGCTACTGCATCTGCATAGTCATCAATAATCTTTGTAAGGGCCTTATATGTCTCATATTTTTCATAATCAGCCTTATATGAATCATTGAGACTCTTTGCTGAATCAAGATATCCCTTTGCTGCAGAAAGCTGTTTCTTAGCATTGTCAAGTAATGCTGTTTTATCATCAGTATCTTTTGCATCGTTAAGAAGATTTTCAGCCTGAAGAGCAGCCTCAATACCTAATTCAAGATCTGAATTAATCTTCTCAGCATCCTTGTCGTAAGAAACCTCAGGACAGGAAACCTTGAGTTCTGCATAAATGTCACTGTATCTTGAATGTTCAACCTTGAGTGTGCCTTCACCCGGCTGAAGTCTTATAATTTCAAGAACGAGCGTATCATCTGTTGATGCTTTTTCGTCAACTGTATAGATAAAGCTGAGCTTTTCTGTAAGCGCTGCAAGCTTTTCTTCATTATTCAAAACATCATCTGTGATTCTGTTGCCGTCAATTGAAACCACAACATTATCGTCTTCGTCCATGTTTTTGATTGTAAGATTTACTTTGATTGTTTCAAAATAATCATTGAATGTGATTTTTGAAGGCTCGAAAGTAATTTCGGGAACAACTGCAAGGTTTGTAACTCTTACCTTCGGTGCAGATGCACTGTATGTATATTCGCCGTTAACCTTCTTGTAAGATTTTACTGTGTAGTAATAAATCTTACCTTCTTCTGCAGTTGTATCTGAGAAAGCAGTGTCGTTATTGCTCTTTGTTGTGTGGATTTTTGTCCATGTACCTGCCGCACCTGTTTCACTTCTGTAAATAAGGTAACCGGCAGTACCGAGAACCTTATCGAACGAGAACACTACACTGTCTGTTCTTGCAACAGCCTTAAGATTCTGAGGAACAGCAACATCCATAATTACCATTTTATAAGCTTTGGATGCAGGGCTTGCGTATGTCTTTCCGCCGATTGTCTTTGTAGCCTTGATGCAGTAGTAATATGTCTTGCCGATCTCTACTTCTGTATCTGTGTATGAGCCTGCTTTACCGCTGTTAACAACTTTAAGTCTTGACCATGAGCCTGCTTTACCTGTTGTGCTCTTGTAGATGATGAAGCCTGATGCATCATTTCTTGCATCCCACTTCATTACAACGCCGTAACCGCCGTTACCGCAAAGAGAAAATACGGGCTTTTCAAGTCCTGTTGTGATTGTGTGCTTACCGCTCATGTCTGAAAGATATGTTGTACCGTCATACACAAGATAAGCCTTCACTGTGTAAACATAAGTTACACCGGGAGCAACTGTCTTATCTGTGTAAGATGTTGCACCTGCTTTTGTCTGAGCGAGTTTTTTCCATGTGCCCGCTTTACCCGTTGCACTTCTGTAAACAAGGAAAGTCATGTCTGAATCGTTATGCTCTTCCCATTTGATTGTAACTGATGTGCATGTTGCACGAAGCTCTGTAACTTCGGGTGCAGGAACTCTGACCGTGTCGCCGGCTGCTGAAACTGCAACAGCAAAGGTTGACACTACCATAAGCAGTACCATTACCATGCTGAGAGCAGAAAGTAATTTTTTCTTCATAAATACATCTCCTTTAAAATTTCTTTACTTTTTTATTATAGCATAAAATATGCATTTTTCAATAGCTTTTATTTAATGCCTGCGCTTTTGAGGATAGTGTTGAGATATCCCATTACCATTGTAACCATAGGCCCGCTTAAAGAATCTGTGTTTGCAAAATCATTGAAAATATTTGCAAGTTTAAGAAGATTTGCTGTAAGCTCAGCATCTGCACTGTCGATATCTGCATACTTCTGTGCAAGTGCATTTGCTTTTTCAAGGAGAGCTACTGCCTCACCAAGCTTTTCTTTGGCCGCAGCAGCAAGTTCAAGTTTTTCAACATCTGTAATTCCATCCTTCTGTGTTTCGGAAAGAAGTGTCAGAACCTCGCTGAAAAGCTCATAAGCCTCTGCTATGTATTCTTTCGCAGTGTTATAATCATCATCAAGGTCAAGCTTGTCAGCTCTTACGGGGATCTCAACTGTAGCATCGGGATAGTTATCATAATACAGAGTAAGTGTTGTTTCACCTGAACCGATTCTTGTAAGCTCAATACTTACAATATCTCCGCTCCACTGTCCCCACTTAATAGAAACAACAGAAGTATCGTCAATTTTTGCTCTCAGAACATCGTACTTGGGAGCGCCGTCAACATAAATCTGAACGGTCTGTTTTTCAAGAAGCTCACTGAAAACGACCTCACTTACAGAAGGATTAATTGTAAGTGTACCTTTTGTGCATATTTCGCAGTAACTGTCTGTTTTGTCGCTGTAAATATTTTTGCCGTTAAGGTTTTTATAGGATTTTACGCAGTAGTAATACTCTACACCGTTTACAACCTCTTTATCAAGGTATGAAAGAGTATTGTTGCTCGTTGTCATTGCAATCTTCTTCCATGTGCCTGCCTTACCTGAGGTGCTCTTGAAAATTGCATAACCCTTCGTTGCAAGAACCTTGCTGTAAGAAATCAGCATACCATCTGAGGTTGCGCGGACTTCAAAATTCTCGGGAACTGCAACATCCTTGATAACTAACTTGTAAGCCTTTGAGGAACTGCTGTAATACTTAACATCGTTAACTGTTTTCCAGTATTTGATGCAGTAATAATATGTTTCGCCGATTTCAACCTTGTTGTCGGTGTACGAACCCGCCTTACCGTTGTTAACAGTTTTAAGCTTTGTCCATGAACCGGCTTCTCCTGTTGTGCTCTTGTAAATGATTACGCCTGAAGCACCTTTTATTGCATCCCATTTAAGGAGAACGCCCATACCGCTGTTTCCTGCAAGAGAAAACACTGGTCTGTCAAGAGTTGTTTTAACCGTTTCCTTTGCACATGAGCCTGATGCAATAACCTTTTTGCCGTCTTTGAGAATTGTTTTCACTGTGTAATAGTATGTTTTATTGGGAAGTGCTGATGTATCCTCATAAGACATCTCGCTTACAGTAGCGATTTTTTTCCAGGTACCTGCTGTACCGCTTTCGCTTCTGTAAACATAGAAGCCTGAGAATTCCTCGTTATAGTCATACCATTCAAGTGAAACTACACCGTTTTCAGCTCTGATTCCCATAATTTCAGGTTTAGACAATTCAATTGCAGCATTTACTGTCATTCCTGCAAACGCGGAAAGAACAACTGCAAGCACAAGAAATGTGCTGATAACTGAAAGTATTTTCTTCTTCAAAATAACATCTCCTTTATAACTAAAATTCTTATAAAGCTATTATACCACAAATTTCATTAAATGGTAAATAAATACTATAAAAGTTTATAAAAAATTCTTAAATGAGATTTTTTATTCTTTCTGCCCTTCTGTAAGCCTCAGATACATATTCAGAAAAAGACATATCCTTGTAGATATCATTTGCGTTTCTTTCAGGCTTGTTTGTGATTGTCAGTTCAAGAGTAAGACATTCGGGACAGGTTGACCTTTTAAGACGCTCTGCAATATTTTCCCAATCGGCAACTCCGTCAAAGGGTAAAAGATGTAAATCGTCATACCATGTCTTTATACTTTTATCCTTCATGCCGAGATTATCATTAAGATGAGTCGCAAAAAGTCTGTCACCGTAAAGAGCGAGCATATCACGGCTGAAATTGTAACACATTTCATGTCCCGAATCAAAGCAGAAGCCTACATTTGAGAGGTCACAGCATTTTTCAAAAACTGCGGCAAGATATTCTTCTCCCTCAGTATTTTCAAATGCAATTTTAATATTTTTATCTTTTGCATATTCGCAAAGACGTCTGAATCTTTCCGCACCGATTTCGTTTGGTGTGCATCTTTCCATTCCGATAATCACGTGGCAGACAAGCAAACCGACACCGATTTTTTCGCAGGAATCCACACAGCTTTTAAGTTCTTCAAGAACTTCCTCAGCCTCTTCTTCCGTTCCTTCCCACATAATGTGCATTTTCCCGAAAGGTGCGTGAAGTGACTGATAAATCAGGCCCTCTTCTTTCGCTATCACTGCATATTCTGTAAGTTTTTCAGTTTCCTCCGCCATTGTGAAAAATCCGTCGAAGCCTGCTTTTTTAATAAGCTTTATCTGCTCCTCTGTGGGAACATCAAAGCCCATTCCCGTGCCTATGCAAAGTTTGCAATCCACTATATATCACTCCAAAAACAAAGGCAGGTAAAAATACCTGCCCCGAATTTTCAAATTTTCAAATCAGTTAGTATGATTTTCTACTGTAACAACCTCAACTGCTGTTGAAATATTTTCAGAAAGAGTTTTTCTGTCTTCTGCTGCTGTAACAGCTATAGGTGAACCTGCTGTTTTACCGTCTTTAAGGAAGAAAATGATATTCTGAAGATCACCGCTTGTTGCAACAATAACCTGATCATAAGTTACCTTCTCACCCGAGAAAATTGCTACCTTATCTTCCTCATAGCTGAATTCAATGCATGAAGCGTTTTTCTTCATGTCATCAAAGTCTGCTTCAACGTCGGTTACTTTAAGAGTGTCGTGAATAACACAGTCGTTAAGAGCTGCTGTTGCAGTCATAACTTTTGTTTCGCCCTCTTTGTAAGAAACCTTTTCGCCCTTTGTCCAGACATTCAGTGTTGCGATGTGTGAGAATCTTGTTTCGGCATTTACCATGGGAGAAGTTGTAGTTTCAGCCACAGTCGTAGTTTCAGCCACAGTTGTCGTTTCTTCCTCTTCGCTTGAGCCGCAAGCAGCAAAAGCAAAAACCATTATACCTGCCATGAGAATTGCTAAAATTTTTTTCATAATTACATCCCTCTCTAGTTTCGTAACTTCTGTTTGTTACTTACATTATATCATAAGTTGAGATAAAGTCAAGTTATACATTAAAACGGAACAAAACAATGTCTCCGTCCTTCATAACATATTCTTTACCTTCACTTCTGACCAAGCCCTTATCTTTGCAAGCATTCATTGAACCGTTAGCCATCAGATCTTCAAATGAAACAACCTCTGCACGGATAAATCCTCTTTCAAAATCGCTGTGGATTTTACCTGCAGCCTGGGGAGCCTTAGTGCCTTTTTTGATCGTCCATGCGCGGACCTCAGGCTCACCTGCAGTAAGGTAAGAAATAAGACCGAGAAGGTCATAGCTTCTTTGAATGAGCAGATCAAGACCGCCTTTTTCAATGCCAAGGTCTGCAAGGAACATTTCCTTTTCTTCCTTGTCAAGAGAAGCAATTTCAGCCTCAAGCTCTGCACATATAGGAAGAACCTGTGAGCCTTCAGCCTCAGCGATTTTAAGCACCTCACTGTAATATTTATTGTTTTCAATTCCGTTTACGAAATCGTCCTCACCCATGTTGCAGGCATAAATAACAGGCTTGAGCGTAAGCAGAGCAACTGATGAGAGGATTTCTTTTTCTTCGTCATCACATTCAATGCTTCTTGCCGGCTTGCCGTTTTCCATTTCAGCATAAGCACGCCTGAGGAAATCAACCTCTTTAGCAAGTGATTTATCGCCTTTCATAGCCTTTGTGCTTCTGTCGATTCTTCTTTCCATCATTTCCATGTCTGAGAAAAGAAGCTCAAGGTTTATAGTTTCAATATCTCTTGCAGGGTTGACTGAACCGTCAACGTGCATAATGTCGTCATTTTCGAAGCATCTCACAACATGGATAACCGCATCGACCTCACGGATGTGAGAGAGAAATTTATTACCGAGTCCCTCACCCTTTGATGCGCCTTTAACAAGACCTGCGATATCAACAAATTCAATAACTGCAGGAGTTGTTTTTGCAGGGTTATACATTTCTGTAAGCTTGTCGATTCTTTCGTCAGGCACTGCAACCACACCTACATTAGGCTCGATCGTACAGAAAGCATAGTTTGCCGACTGTGCGCCTGCATTTGTAATAGCATTAAAAAGTGTACTTTTTCCTACATTGGGAAGTCCTACTATACCGAGTTTCATTAAACTGTCTCCTTTGTTTTCTACAATACATTTAATTATATATTAAAGTGGAAAATTTCGCAACGGTTTTTCAAAAAATAACCTCTAAAATATTGTACAGAATGAGATTTTAGTGTATAATAAATTAAATATGTGTAAAGGTGGGTGCAAAAAACTCATGAAAAATATACTCGTTACAGGCGGCGCCGGATTTATCGGAAGTAATTTTATTTTCTATATGTTCAGAAAACATCCCGATTACAGAATTGTTTGCGTTGATGCTCTGACTTATGCAGGCAATCTTCACACACTGGAAGACATTCTTGACAAAGAAAATTTCCGCTTTGTAAAAGCAGATATTACTGACAGAAAAGCAATTTTTGCTCTCTGCGAAGAAGAAAAATTTGATGCCGTTGTCAACTTTGCTGCCGAAAGCCACGTTGACCGCTCCATCGAAAATCCCGAGGTTTTCCTCAAGACAAATATTCTCGGAACACAGGTGCTTCTTGATGCTGTGAACAAATATTCAATTTCCCGATATCATCAGGTTTCAACTGACGAGGTCTACGGCGATTTGCCCCTTGACAGAAAAGATTTGTTCTTTACTGAAACCACTCCGATTCACACATCATCACCTTATTCTGCATCAAAAGCTTCTGCAGACCTGCTTGTTCAGGCTTATATCAGAACCTTCAAAACTCCTGCAACAATTTCCCGTTGTTCGAACAACTACGGCCCCTACCAGTTCCCCGAAAAGCTTATCCCCGTTATGTTCGTAAAAGCAACTAACGATGAAAAGCTTCCTGTTTACGGCGAGGGTGCCAATGTCCGTGACTGGCTTTATGTTGATGACCATTGTAAGGCGATTGACATGATTCTTGAAAACGGAAAAATCGGTGAAGTCTACAATATCGGCGGTCACAATGAGCGTACAAATCTTGAAGTTGTTAAAACGATTCTCCGCTCTCTCGGTAAAAATGAGGACCTCATCACTTATGTTACGGACAGACCCGGTCACGATATGCGTTACGCTATCGACCCGCAGAAAATCAAGGATGAGCTGGGCTGGTATCCTGAAACAGATTTTGACACGGGTATTGCTCAGACTCTTGATTGGTACAAGAACAACACAGTCTGGTGGAAAAATGTTCTGAGCGGCGAATACAAAGATTTTAATGAAAAGGCAGGTAACTGAAATGGCTGTTTTCAAACCCTTAAAGGCTATCAGACCAAAGTCTGAATATGCCGAAAAAGTTGCGGCTTTGCCATACGACGTTATGAACAGCGAAGAAGCGAGGGAAATGGTAAAAGATAAACCTTACTCTTTCCTTCACGTGGACAAGGCAGAAATCGACTTACCCGAGGGCACTTATCTCTATTCAGACGAGGTTTATCAGAAAGCAAAAGAAAACCTTGAAAAATTAGTAGCGGACGGCATCTGCATTGATGACACAAATACCAAATATTATATCTACCGCCAGATTATGAACGGCAGAGCGCAGACAGGAATAGTGGGCGCCGCTTCAATTGACGATTATATAGAAGGCAGAATCAAACGACATGAATTCACAAGAGCTGATAAGGAAGAGGACAGAATCCGTCATATTGACACCTGTGATGCAAACACAGGCCCTATCTTCCTCACCTACAGACAAAAAGATTCGGTGTCAGATTTTATCAGGTCATATTGTGAAAATAATTCCCCCATTTATGATTTTGTAAGCGACGGCGTTCAGCAGACAATATGGGAAATCAGCAATAAGGATTTAATTTCAGAGCTTGAAGAAATGCTCAGCCGTGTCGGAGATTACTACATTGCTGACGGACATCACCGCTGTGCATCTGCGGCAAAGGTTGGCATGAAACGCCGTGAAGAAAATCCCGATTTCGACGGCAGTGAAGAATTCAACCTTTTCCTCGCAGTTCTGTTTGCAGACAGCGACCTTCAAATCATGGATTATAACAGAGTTATCAGGGATCTTAACGGTCTTACGGAAGAAGAATTTTTAAGTAAAATCGGTGAAAAATTTGAAGTTGAAAAACAATCTTCATGTGAACCTTTCAAGCCGTCAGAAAAACACACCTTCGGTCTTTTTATGAGCGGTTGCTGGTACAAGCTCACTGCTAAAGTCGGCATTTTCGATGAATCCGACCCTGTTGACAGACTTGACGTTTCAATCCTTCAGAACAATCTTATATCCCCTGTTCTTGGAATCACAGATCCGAGAACTGACAAAAGAATTGATTTTGTCGGCGGAATCAGAGGTCTTAAAGAACTTGAAAAACGTGCAAACAGCGATATGAAAATTGCGTTTTCAATGTTCCCTACAACTCTTGATGACTTAATGTCAATTGCTGATGCGGGCAAGGTTATGCCGCCCAAATCCACTTGGTTTGAACCAAAGCTTCTGAGCGGACTTTTCATTCATAAACTCAAATAAAGTAATTTAATTTCAGGTGATACTTTTGAAGAAAGAAAATATAAGGAATTTTTCAATCATTGCACATATTGACCACGGCAAATCAACTCTTGCTGACAGACTTCTTGAAATTACAGATTCTGTTTCAAAAAGAGAAATGACTGAGCAGATTCTCGATGACATGGATCTTGAAAAGGAGCGTGGCATTACAATCAAGGCGCATGCCGTAAAGCTTAATTACAAAGCACAGGATGGCGAAGAATACGTCCTCAATCTTATTGACACTCCCGGTCATGTAGACTTTAACTATGAGGTTTCACGTTCCCTTGCCGCATGCGAAGGCGCAATTCTTGTAACTGATGCATCACAGGGCATTGAAGCTCAGACACTCGCCAACACTTATCTTGCTCTTGACCACAATTTAGAGCTTGTTCCTGTTATCAATAAAATCGACCTTCCCTCCGCTGACCCCGACAGAGTGGCAGAAGAAATTGAGGATATCATCGGTCTTGACTGTTCACTCGCACCAAAAGTAAGTGCAAAAACAGGTGAAAACGTTGAGCAGGTTTTAGAAAGAATTGTAGCAGAAATTCCTGCTCCCGAGGATAACGATGACAAGCCTCTGCGTGCTTTGATTTTCGACTCAATTTATGACAGTTACCGCGGTGTTATCGTTTATGTCAGAATCGTTGACGGCAAAATCAAGGCAGGCGACACAATGCGCATGATGGCAACAGGTGCTGAGTTCACTGTTGTTGACGTAGGCTATATGCGTGCCCAGCAGATGGAAAGCACTAAGGAACTGACTTCCGGTGAAGTTGGTTACATTACCGCATCAATCAAAACTGTCAGCGATGCTCGAGTCGGCGACACTGTAACGCTTGCTTCGAATCCCGCATCCGAGGCTCTCCCCGGTTACAGACAGGTACAGCCCATGGTTTTCTGCGGTGTTTATCCTGCAGACGGCGCTGATTACGAGGCTCTCCGCGATGCTCTTGAAAAATTACAGCTCAACGATGCCGCACTTTCCTACGAACCTGAAACATCAGGTGCTCTTGGCTTCGGTTTCAGATGCGGTTTCTTGGGACTTCTTCATCTTGAAATCATTCAGGAAAGACTTGAGCGTGAATATGACCTTGACCTCGTTACAACAATTCCCAGCGTTGTTTACAAAATTTATCTTTCGGACGGCTCTGTTATCGAAATAGACAACCCTACGCATTACCCCGACCCCGCATACATTGACCACTGCGAAGAGCCTATTACAAATGCTCACATTTATTCTCCCAAGGAATATGTGGGAACAATAATGGATCTTTGTCAGGACAGACGCGGTGTGTTCAAGGACATGACTTATATTTCCGCAGACAGAGTCGACATTCACTATGAGCTTCCACTCAATGAAATTATTTACGACTTCTTTGATTGTCTTAAATCCCGTACGAAGGGTTATGCTTCCTTTGACTATGATATCAAAGGCTATGTGGAATCAAAGCTTGTAAAGCTTGACGTGCTTCTTAACGGCGACATCGTTGATGCCCTGTCATTCATCATTCACTCTGATAAAGCTTATTCAAAGGCAAGAAAAATTGCCGAAAAGCTTAAAGATAACATCCCCCGTCAGATGTTTGAAATTCCCGTTCAGCTCTGTGTCGGCGGTAAGGTTATTGCAAGAGAAACGATTAAAGCTATGAGAAAAGACGTTCTTGCAAAGTGCTACGGCGGTGACATCACACGTAAGAAAAAGCTTCTTGAAAAACAGAAGGAAGGTAAAAA
>CAZDQE010000032.1:0-23625 GCA_964507395.1 uncultured Eubacteriales bacterium
TTTCGTGCAAATTAAAGTAAACTGATTAATTTAAGGGGACCTCTAAAAACCCCTTAAATTTGCATGTGCTTTGATGTTAATTGACAAAGATTAGCGGTGAGCGTATAATTAAATTACAGTTTCTGGACTCACTGATTTTTAGAAATTACTGTTTCACCGTGTTATAAAATGAAAATATTTTTTGGAAATTTTTGTTACATTTTTGATTTTTGTTGATTATATTATGAGGCTGAAAAACTCAATCAGTTTTAAAATCAAAATTAAGGAGGAATTTTTATGCAGGCTGTAAACAGCATTATTTTAACAATTGTAACATTTCTTTTGACAATTTTTCCCTGGAGTTCATCCTTGGTAGCAAAAAAACAACAGTTGACTTTTCCTGGAAATGAAATCGTAATTAATGAAATAATTAGTGCTATAGAAACGAGGGACGTTTCATCGCTTGAAGAAATGTATTCAAAATCCCAAAGAGAAGAAGTTGACGACCTTTCCAATAAGATTGAACTTTTGATAGATTCAATAAAAGGTGAAATGCTTGAGACAATATGGCTGCCAAGTGGTGGTAGTGATTATAAAAATTATGGTGTAGCTGAGAGTACCAGATCATGGGAACTCATATTTACAACATCTGAAGACGAGTATATTATTTATGTAGATTGGGTAATTGTAGACACCATCAATCCTGATAGAGTAGGTTTGATCGGATTAACTTTATTTGATTCTGTTGGTTACAATGAAACTCATGAAGCTATAGTTCAAGCGCATTAAAGAAAGGCAGAGCCAATCAGGGTCCTATGATGGAAACACAGGGGACGGTTAGCGTGAAAACCGACCTTAACAAGAAATGAAAAGGGGCACAGCAAAGCAAGCCCATAAGAAATGAGCGAACAGACACAAGGAACCCGCCCCTCTGTGTCTACACGCAAAAACCAACAGAAACATTGTAGGGACGACCCGCTGCGGTCGTCCTCTTTTTTTATAATTGCATATAATGTTTTAATGACAGAAATTTCCTCTGTTTATCGAAAAATCTGAAAAATTTCTTTTCTCTGCCGTTGAAATCTTAAAATTTTGCAAGATTTTTTATTTTTAATTGCAAAAAGTTGTAAAATCACTTGCAAAAAAGGAATAAATATATTAAAATAAATTGATTATGTACTTTTGGAGGAAAATATACTATGTTTTACAGTGAGATGTCATCAGAACAGCTTCTTCAGGAAAAAGAAGCGCTTCAGAAAAGATATGACGATTTTAAATCACAGGGGTTAGCCCTGGATATGTCAAGAGGTAAGCCTTCACCGAAACAGCTTGACATAACAATGGAAATGCTTGATACAGTTAAATTTGAAGATGCCTTCAAGGCAGAAAACGGCTTCGACTGCCGTAACTACGGTGTTCTTGACGGTATTGAGGAATGTAAAAAGCTTTTTGCAGATTTGCTTGAGGTTGACACCAAAAATATTATCGTAGGCGGAAACTCAAGCCTTACAATGATGTTTGACTATATTTCACAGTGCATGACTCACGGCGCAGGTGACGAGCCATGGCTTAAACAGGGAAATATAAAGTTCATCTGCCCTGCTCCCGGCTATGACAGACATTTCGGTATTCTTGAATTTTTCGGCATTGAAATGATTACGGTTGATATGCTTTCAAGCGGTCCCGATATGGACAGAATTGAGGAGCTTATCAAAGACAGCTCTGTCAAGGGCATGTTTGTTGTTCCCAAATATTCAAACCCCGAGGGCATCACTTTCTCCGATGAATGTGTGAGAAGGATTGCAAATATGAAGCCTGCGGCAAAGGATTTCAGAGTTATCTGGGACAACGCTTACTGTGTACACGATATTAACGATACACCCGACACACTTCTCAATATTTTTGAAGCCGCAAAAGAATCAGGCAGTGAAGATATGTTTATTGAAGTGACATCAACTTCAAAAATTTCTTTCCCCGGTGCAGGTGTTGCAGCTCTTGCAGCGTCAGATAATAATATTTCTGCAATAAAAAAGCGTATGACGATACAGACAATCGGTAATGATAAACTTAATCAGCTCAGACATGTGAAATATTTCAAAAATCTTGAGGGACTTAAAATGCACATGAAGAAGCACGCAGAGCTTCTCAAGCCTAAGTTTGAAGCAGTTCTCAAATGCTTTGAAGAAGAGCTTGAAGGAAAGGGCATTGCCGAGTGGAAAAATCCCAACGGCGGTTATTTCATCAGCCTTAATGTTCTTGAAGGTACGGCAAAAAGGGTAGGCGAGCTTTGTAAAGAGGGCGGTGTTGTTCTCACAACTCCCGGTGCAACTTATCCCTACGGCAACGACCCCAAGGATTCAAATATCAGAATTGCACCTTCGTTCCCTTCTGTTGAGGAGCTTGAAAAAGCAGCAGAGCTTCTTGCAATTTCAGTGCGTCTTGCAGCATGTGAAAAACTTTTAACGAGGTAAAAAATTATGAAACTCAGAGCAGTTCTTGCAATAATTGCATGTAAACTTACAAAGTTTATTCTCCGTGTGATGAAGAGGGGAGGCACAAACCTTCCCGGTAAAATTGCGGTTAAGATTTGCCCCTCGGTTCTCGGCGTTATGGCAAAAGGTGTAACTACAATCATCATCACAGGCACAAACGGTAAAACAACAACCTCACGAATGGTTGAACAGTGCCTTGAAGAAGCGGACCTCAGCTATTTTGCAAACCGTTCAGGTGCAAACCTGCTTACGGGTATTACAAACGAATTTGCCATGAACTCTACGATTTTCGGTAAGTGCAAAAAAGCTTACGCAGTCATCGAATGTGACGAAGCGGCATTCAGACACGTCAGCCGTTATGTAGATGCAAAGCATGTTATTGTTACAAATATTTTCCGTGACCAGGTTGACCGCTTTGTTGAGCTTGAAAGTACAATGAGCGGTATCAGAGCAGGTATTGAGAATTCACCCAATGCAACCGTTTCAATCAACGCTGACTGCTCTCTTACAACTTCTCTCGTAAAAGGAGTAAAAAACAAAGTCATTTACTACGGAGTGAATTGTCCTATTTACGAGGACCTTGTGACAGAGGTTTCTGATGCACAGTATTGTATTGACTGCAAAACCGAGTACAACTATGATTATAAAACTTACGGGCATTTAGGAAAATATTCCTGTCCCAATTGCGGCTACAAACGTCCTGATACTGAGGTTTTCGTAACTGAGGTCGTATCAAGCGACCTTGACAGTACAACTGTTAAGATTAAAATGAGCGATAGCGAAAAGCTTCTTCGCATAAATCTCCCCGGCGGCTACAATGTTTATAACGCGCTTTCGGCAGCGGCAGCAGCAAAAGGAATGGGACTTGATGAAGACAAGATAATTACCGCTCTGTCTTCCTTTGAATGTGGCTTCGGAAGAATGGAAAACTTCGATATCGGCGGTAAAAACGTGCGAATGATTCTCATTAAAAACCCTGCAGGCTGCAATCAGGTTCTCAATTTCCTGACTAACACTGTCAAGGAGAAATGTCTGTTTGTTACAATTACAAACGACAGAATTTCTGACGGTACGGATATTTCGTGGCTGTGGGATGCAAACTTTGAAAAGCTGGAAGAGCTTGGGGACAAGCTTCCCATGATTTATGTTGGCGGACTTCGTGCAGATGATATGGCAAACCGTCTGAAATATGCAGGAAGAAGCCTTGATAAAATTAAAGTCATCAAGAATGATGACGAGCTTCTTGAAGAAATTGACAAGGCAGATGTCGATGTGTTTATCATGCCTACGTATTCTGCAATGCTTTCTTTCAGAGAAAAGATAAGCAAACGCTATAATCTTAAAAGTTATTGGGAGAATTAAATTATGGATGAACTTAAAATCTGTTATTTGTACCCCGATGTGCTCAATCTTTTCAGCGACGGGGGTAATATAACCTGTATACGGAAGCGTCTTGAATGGCGCGGAATGAAAGCTGATGTAACACGCATTTCAGTTGGCGAAAAGCTGAATGTGAATGACTATGATATGTTTGTTATCGGCGGCGGACAGGATTTTGAACATGGTGTTCACCTTACAGACCTTATGGGTGAAAAAGCTTCCGAAATCAAAAAAGCCGTAGAGGACGAAAAGGTTTTCCTTGCAGTTGACACCGGCTTTGAGCTTCTCGGAAAATATTATAAAGCTTCAGACGGCAAAGAGTATGAGCTTGTAGGTGCTCTCAACATTCATACAGAGGCAGGTAAAGAAAGATTTATCGGCAACTACTGTTTTCAGAGTGAAGAAACGGGCGGTATAAAAATCGTAGGCTTTGAAAACCATGCAGGCAGAACTTATCTCGGTGACGGGGTAAAGCCTCTCGGAAAAGTGCTTTCAGGTAACGGCAACAACGGAAAAGACGGCACGGAAGGCGCAAGATACAAAAATGTCTTTGCAACTTATGCTCACGGTGCAGTTCTTCCCAAAAATCCCGTTTTTGCAGACTGTATTATAAAAACAGCGCTTGAAAGAAAATACGGAAAAGAAATTGAACTTTCAGCTCTTGACGATACAACTGAAATAAGCGCAAACAAATATATGGTTTCCCGTCTCGGCTGTGAATAAAATCTGAAAATCAAAAGAAAAAGGAGTGTTCCCGATGAAAAAATTGTTGTCAGTAATGTTAGCTGTGATTTTTGCTCTTTCATGCTTTGCTTGCGCGGCAAGTGCGGAAAGCAAAAGCTTTGAGTTTGATGAAGACGGAAAGTTTACCGTTCTTCACATTTCCGACCCTCAGGATGACCAGTATCCTGCACCTGAAATGAGGAGCTTTATTACAAAGGCGATTGAAAAATCAAATCCTGATTTCATTGTGATTACAGGTGACCTTGTTGAAGACAGCCGTTTCGGTGACATTTCCGATGAAAAAGTATTTCAGGAGGGTGTTCTTGTAGACGGTGACTATGAAAAAACTCTTGAAAACGTAAAAATTGCAGTAGATGCAATTTTCTCTCCCATTGAAGAGGCAGGGATTTATTATGCCGTGGCAATGGGTAATAACGATTATAAGAGCAAGATTTCAAATGAAGACTGGCTGAAAATTTTTGCATCGTATCCTCATTGTATCACTGCTGATGAAAGTGATGATGAGGAGGGAAAAATCGACCAATATGTAGAAATCAAAAAGAATAATTCTGATGAATCAGCTTTCGGCTTGTGGCTTCTTGATAACGGAAAAGGCTTTACCGACGGTCAGAAGCAATGGTTTAAGAATAAAGAAACAGGCTCTGTTCCCTCAATCGTTTTCGAGCATATTCCCACAGACGATGTCGGCAATCTTTATGAAAAATGCAATATCTGGGACAAGGGTGCGCTTTTAGGCGACGGCGGACTTTACAGACTCAATCCTGATGTTGCAAGCGGCATCAACTACACTGTTTCAGAGCCGGGTACAACAACAGACGAATTCCTTATGTGGAAAGAAAAAGGCGTTGTGGGTGCTTTCTTCGGTCACATTCACACAGACGGCTTTACAGGTACTTATGACGGCATAACACTTGGTCTTACTTACGGATTCCAGTTCTCAAAAGCAGGACCTTACGGTATGAGAACACTTGAGCTTGACGAAGACGGGAGCTTTGAAACAGACCTTTATCTTTACGAGAACGGAGAATTTTCTCTTCAGACATACGAAAATACAGATTCGGAAGGCTTCGTAGATAGATTGCTCAATGTGCTTATGTTCCTTTGCAGACAGCTTTCAGCATGGCTTAAGTTCTGATTCTTTTTATGTTAATATCCGACAGCTTCTGAAAAAGCTGTCGGACTGTTTCTTTGACGGGAAATTAAAATAGTATTTAAGAAATATTAAGAATATTTAATTATGATTTTATTTCTTTTACAGAAATAAATAAACCGTTTTTTATAGTATAATGCACCATGTATGAAAATATACTTTTTGAAACAGCAATTAAATATGGAATTGCTGTTTCAAAAAGTATATCCTAAGGAGAGAGATGTATGGAAAAGCAGATTTCAACAGTAAGAAATTTAGCTTCATTTGCTGCTGAAACCTATGGTGAAAAGGATTATTGCCGCTTCTTCAGAGGTGAGGAAATGTGTGCAAAAACCTTCAGCGGATTTTACGAGGATGCACTTGCAATGTGCAGATATATCCGCAGTGTTGATACGGGAAAAATGCACATCGGTTTTATCGGAAAGACAAGCTATGAATATATTGCTTGTCTTACAGGCATGATTTTCAGCGGAAACACTGTTGTTCCCTTTGCTCCCGACATAAGTGTTGAAGAGGCATGTAAGCTTTTTGACGATGCTGATATTGAAATTCTTTTCTGCGAAGAGGAATTCAAAGAAAGAGCAGAAAAAATCAAAGAAAAATATACAGGCCTCAGACAGGTAGTTTCACTTGGTGATTGGCATTGGTTTGAGGAGATGTTCAAAAAGTATTCTTCTTCATCTGAATATGCTTCTCTCTCTGAGATTGAAACTGACCCTGAGGATTGCGCGCTGATTATTTACACATCAGGCACAACAGGGGACAGAAAGGGCGTTATGCTCTCAAGCAGTAATCTTCTTGCAAACTCATGCTATGACGGACACACATCATACAGTGAGGACATCAGCTTTTCAGTTCTTCCCATGCATCATGTTTTCTGCTATTCAAGCGATGTGCTGCGCTCTCTTTATGACGGCACAACGATCTGTCTTAACGGCGAGCTTATTAATTTATATAAAAATTTTCTTGCATTCAAGCCTACAGTTATGAGAGTAGTACCTCTTATGTGCAAATCTATTCTCACAAGAATCAAAATTACCGAAAAGAAAAATCCGGGTATTTCCAAGCGTGAAGCTGCAGACAGGGTTGTAGGTGAGAATTTTAAAAGGATGCTCGTTGGCAGTGCTTTCTTAAGTCCTGCACTTACGGACGAGCTTGAAGAATACGGAATCTGTGCACGTCAGGGCTACGGCATGAGCGAATGCAGTCCGAGAATTTCCGTTTCTTCATTCGGAGATAACATAAAATATTCAAACGGTATTCTTACAGGCGTTGATGAAGTAAGAGTGCAGGACGGCGAAATTCAGGTTAAAGGTCCCTCGGTTATGATGGGATACTATAAGAAACCCGAAAAAACAAAGGAAGCTTTCACCGAGGACGGATGGCTTCGCACAGGCGACCTCGGATATCTTAAGGACGGACATGTCTTCCTTATGGGCAGAATGAAAAATCTTATTATTCTCTCAAACGGCGAAAATATTTCTCCCGAAGAAATTGAAAACTGCTTTGCAGATGACGGCGTTGTGAAAGAAGTAATCGTCTATGCTGAGCAGGACAAAATCATGGCGGAAATCTTCCCCGATGAAGCTCTTGCAAAAGCATCGGGAATCGACGATATTTACGGCGAGGTTGAAGCGATTGTTGACAGAGTGAATGTAAATCTTCATTCTGACAGACAGATTCATTCCTTCAAACTCAGGGAAAAACCTTTCCCCAGAACAACTACAGGTAAAATCAAGAGATCGGAATTTCATTTTTAATGGTGACTGAAATGATAGAAAAAACTTTGAAAAACGGTGAAAAAGTCAGTGCTTATCCCCTTTCGGTATCACAGAATATGATGTATCTTCTGTCTATCCTTTACGGTGCAGGTTACCCCATAAACAATATCGGCTCAGGCTATTACTGGAAAGGCGGAATGGACTTTGACGTAATGAAAGAGTCAATATATGAGGCTATCGACAGATGCGATACGATGAGGCTTCGTTTTACAAGGCAGTCGAAGCTTAAGATTTTGCAGTATGTTACAGAAAAGAGCGAAATCAAGGTTGAAAACTGGGATTTAAGTGACATGACAACGGAAGAGGCTCACGAAAAGCTTAAAAAGTTTTCAAGACAGCTTATTCCGTACATGGAATGTGAGCTTCACAAAATCGCACTTGTGAAAATGCCCGAGGGATATAACGGAATTTTTATGCGTCTTCAGCATCTTGCAATGGACGCATATTCCGCAAAAATTTTCATGACAGATATTCTTGAGATTTATCTTCATAAGAAAATAGGTACAGCGTATCCCAAGCCTATGAGGGAATATATTCCCGTTCTTGAAAAAGAACTGGCATATATTGACAGCGAAAAGCACGAAAATGATAAGCAGTATTGGTTTGATTCTCTTGCGAAAACAGAAGAGCCAATCTTTACCGATTACATGATTGATAACAGACTTAAAAAACAGCAGGTGAAAAATCCCTCTCAGAGATATGCAAATATCCACTCGGGATCACCTGATGCAAGCACCTTGGTTTTTGATGTTTCAAAGGAAGACACCGACAAAATCATGTCGCTTTGTCTGGAAAAGGGACTTTCAATTTTTGCGGTGCTTTCGATGGGCATGAGAACAGCTCTTTCTGCTTTCAACGACAATGTGGATGATGTTTCCTTCAAAATGATTATCAACAGAAGAGGAACGATTGCAGAGAAAAAGTCAGGGGGCTTAAGAATCAATTTCCTTCCCATGAGAAGTATTGTATCTCCCGATAAGACCTTTACAGAGGGCGTAAACCATATTTCGGACGTTCAGAATGAAATGTACATGCACTGTGACCTGAGCTTTATGGAAACGCTGAAGCTCAGACACAAGTCAATGCCCAAGGAAGCAAAGTCCGACTCAACATACGACAGCGTAGGCTTTTCATATCAGCCGCTCATGACAATGCCCTCGATTGATGAGGAGATGGCGGAAACTGCCCATAGCGTGTGGTATAATAACGGAGCTACAATGATTCCTCTTTATGTTACGGTCAAGCACAGAGCATCTGACGGCGGGCTTCAGTTTATCTTTGAATACAGGCAGGAGCCCGATGCTGCATTTGACCTGACAGTGCTTTATAAAAAGATACACGAATCTTTAGTTCTCGGTGCAGAAAATCCCGACATTACTGTTGGTGAAATATTGGAAAAAATCAAATTAACAGAGGAAGAAAAGAAAGGCGGAAAAGAAAAATGCAAGAGCTTGTCGCACTCATTGAAAATTACGTTGAAGTCGATGAAATCAAAGCTGAAGACAATTTCAAGTTTAATCTCGGCATGAGTTCCTTTGACACTATGTGCCTTATCAACGACATCAAAACAGAGCTTGGTGTGAATGTTACACCTGCTGATTTTATAAGGCTTAAAACTGTGGGAGCAGTTGCAGATTATATCAATTCAATCAAATAAACATAAAAAATCAGCATCGCGGAGATGCTGATTTTTTATGTTTACAGATAGGTTACAACATGACAATTTCTCTTGCATATTTCAGATACTTATAGTATAATATATAAGTTAAAATGGGTTAGAGTATGATTTCGGATTATTCAGAGGTTGAAAAAATGGAAAAAGAAGTAGAAAAACAGAATAAATTTTCGTCTCTTGCGAAGAATCTTCTGGAATTTAAGTTCGGAGAAGTAAGTCCCAAGGCTTATGTTCATACCTTCGGCTGTCAGGGAAATGTATCTGACGGTGAGAGGATGAAAGGTATTCTGTCCGATATGGGATATGTTTTCACAGAGGACGAAAAAGAGGCAGATTTGATTCTTCTCAATACCTGTGCTATCCGTGAGCACGCCGAGGACAGAGTTTTCGGTAATATCGGCAGATTGAAGATTCTGAAAAAGGCAAATCCCGACCTTATTATCTGCGTCTGCGGTTGCATGGTACAGCAGAAGCATATTGAGGAAAAAATTTATAAAAGCTATCCTTTTGTAACTGTGGTTTTCGGAACTCATGTTATTCACAAGCTCCCCGAGTTTGTTTATAAAGCTCTGAGCACAGGGAAAAGAGTTTACAATACGGATAATACCAACCTTGAAATCGCAGAGGGTAACACAGTTTGGCGTGACGGCAGCATACGTGCATGGCTTCCGATTATGTACGGCTGCAATAATTTCTGCTCTTACTGTGTTGTGCCTTATGTGAGAGGCAGGGAAAGAAGCCGTAAAAGCGAGGAGATTATGAGAGAAGCAAGAGAGCTTATTGCTCTGGGCTTCAAGGATATTACTCTTCTCGGTCAGAATGTCAATTCCTACGGAAAGGGTCTTGATGAGGACATAAATTTTGCAAAGCTTCTGAGAATGATAAACGATATTGAAGGGGATTTTACTATCCGCTTCATGACATCGCATCCCAAGGACTGCACGCATGAGCTTCTTGACGCTATGGCGGAATGTGACAAGGTTGCAAAGCATCTTCATCTGCCCGTTCAGTGCGGAAATGACAGAGTGCTGAAAGAGATGAACAGGCACTATGACAGAGCAAAATATCTGTCACTTATTGAGTACGCAAGAAAAGTTATGCCCGACTTGTCAATTACGAGCGATATCATCGTAGGCTTTCCCGGTGAAACTTATGAGGAGTTCTGCGATACACTCAGTCTTATAAAAGAGGTCAAATATACCTCTCTCTACACATTTATCTATTCAGCAAGAAAAAACACAAAAGCCGCAGAAATGCCCGACCCCGTTTCGCGCGAGGAAAAGGGTAAGTGGTTTGATGAACTCTTGAAGCTTCAGGAGTCCATAGCCGCTGAGAGAACTGCAAAAATGAACGGTAAGGTTTACCGCGTTCTTGCTGAAGAAAAAAGCAAAACGGAGGGCTGGATTTCAGGCAGAACTTCAGGGAATGTTATAATTGAATTCCCTGCAGATGAAAGTGTAACAGGAAGCTTTGTGAATGTGCTTGTTACAGAGCCTCTCAACTGGATAGTAAAAGGAGAATTAGTCAGATAATTCTTTAAAATAGTAATTTTTTATTAAAGGAGTAATAAACAATGGAACTTGAAAAACTCGCAAGACAGCTTGGTGCTGCAATTCAGGAGGATGCTCGCTATAAAACATTTATGGCAGCAAGAGACAGAAATGAAAAGGACGAAGAACTGAACGAAATGATGCAGAAGATTCAGCTCGTTCACATGTCTTACAACCACGAGGCATCAAAGGGCGAAGAAGCAGATCAGGAAAAGCTTCAGGCTTATGAAAAGGAATTCAACGAAGTTTACACTCAGGTTATGGCAAACGAAAACATGAGAAATTTTGAAATCGCAAGAAATGACCTTGACGAGCTTATGAAATTCCTTACAGGCATCATCAGCATGTGTGCTTGCGGTGAAGACCCCGAAACATGCAACCCCAACGCAGGACATTCCTGCTCAGGCGATTGCTCATGCTGCGGTTCTGATTGCCACTGATTTTAATTTTAAAACATCTGATTGAACCTTTCGGGGTTTGATCAGGTGTTACTTGAAGAGAAAGGAAGGGAAAACAAATGGCAGAATTAACACCTATGATGAAGCAATATTTTGAGATAAAAAAAGATTATCCCGATACACTTTTGTTTTTCCGACTGGGAGATTTCTATGAAATGTTCTTTGAGGATGCAAAAATTGCCTCAAAGGAACTGGAACTTGTTCTCACAGGCCGCGATTGCGGTCAGGAGGAACGTGCACCAATGTGCGGAGTTCCTTTCCACAGCGTTGAAAACTATTTGGCACGCCTTGTTTCCAAAGGCTATAAGGTTGCCATCTGTGAGCAGATGGAAGACCCTGCCCTTGCAAAAGGCATTGTAAAAAGAGATGTATCCCGAGTTCTTACACCGGGTACCGTTATTGAAAGCAACATGCTTGATGAGAGCAAAAATAACTATCTTGCAGCAGTTGTCTGCAAAGAAAATTCGGCAGGACTTGCTTTCGCCGATATTTCGACAGGTGAAATTCATGTAACCTGTTTTGAGGAGAAAAATCTCCTTTCACCAATCATCAACGAGCTTTGCAAATTTTCACCAAGCGAGGTTATTCTGAACGGTGAAGCGAAAGCTTTGCAGGGACTTTCAAAGTACATAAAAGTGTCACTTTCTGCAACTCAAGAAGTTCTTGATGATGAATATTTTGATTTTGAAAAATGCGCTGATGCAATTTCTCAGCGATTGAATAAAGATATTACCGATTTTGAATTTGCCGAAGAAAAGGAAGCAGCTTCGGCTTTCGGTGCATGTATCAGATATTTAAGCGAGCTTCAGAAGAGTGATATTAAAAATATCACAAATGTAGATTTCTATAAAGGCGAAAGCTTTATGTTTCTCAATGCCTCTTCAAGAAACAATCTTGAGCTTACGGAAACAATGCGAAGCCGTGACAAAAAAGGAACACTTCTCTGGGTAATTGACAAAACGAAGTGTTCAATGGGCAGAAGAATGATAAGGCGTTGGCTTGAAAATCCGCTGACAAACTTAGCATCAATCGTCCGCAGAAACAGGGCAGTTGAAGAGCTTTACGATAACACTGTTCTCTGTTCTGAAATCAGAGAAGCTCTTGACGGAATTTATGACTTTGAGAGAATTATGGCGCGTGTGGTTTACGGCACGGCAAACGCAAAGGAGATACGCTCTCTCGGCCTTGCTTGTCAGAAGCTTCCCGAGGTCAAAAATCTTCTTTCTTCCTGCAAGAGTGAAAAGCTGAGACAGATTTACGAAAATCTTGATGAGCTTGCAGATATATGTAACCTTACTCTTTCTGCAATTGTGGACGAGCCTCCCTTGACAGTGCGTGAAGGCGGAATGATAAGAGAGGGTTATAATGAAGAGCTTGATTCTCTTCGCTCAATTGAAAGCGACAGCGTAGGTTATATTAACGAAATCGCAATGCGTGAGCAGGAAAAGACGGGCATCAAAAAGCTTAAAATCGGCTATAACAGAGTTTTCGGCTACTATATTGAGGTTTCAAATTCCTTTAAGGAGCTTGTTCCCGAAGAATATATAAGAAAACAGACTCTTTCAAACTGTGAAAGATTTATTACACAGGAGCTGAAAGACCTTGAAACAAAAATCCTCGGTGCAAAAGAAAAAATCGTCAGGATTGAATATGAGCTTTTCGCTTCTGTCAGAGATGCGGTGGCGAAAGAATATGCAAGAATTCAGAAAACCGCTGAAAATATTGCAAAGCTTGATGCTCTTTGTTCTCTTGCACACGTAGCAATAAGAAGAAATTACTGTTGCCCTGAAATTTCCAATGACGGTGTAATTGAGATTGAAGACGGCAGACACCCTGTAGTTGAGGTTATGCTGGGCTCTCAGCCTTTTGTCCCCAATGACACACTCCTTGATTCCGGAAATAATCGCTGTAATATCATTACTGGTCCCAATATGGCAGGTAAATCAACATATATGCGTCAGGTTGCACTTATAACACTTCTTGCACAGATTGGCTCATTTGTTCCTGCGAGAAGGGCGAAAATCTCAATCTGTGACAGTATTTTTACCCGTGTGGGCGCATCTGATGACCTTGCGGCAGGTCAGTCAACATTTATGGTCGAGATGAACGAGGTGTCTCAGATTCTCCGTCAGGCAACATCTAAAAGCCTTATTATTTTTGACGAAATCGGCAGAGGTACGTCAACCTTTGACGGCATGAGCATCGCGAGAGCAGTTCTTGAATTTACTGCTGATAAGAAAAAGCTGGGTGCAAAAACACTCTTTGCAACTCATTATCATGAGCTGACAGAGCTTGAAAATAAAGTGGAAGGTGCAGTCAATTACAACATCGCAGTTAAGAAACGCGGCGACGATATAACTTTCCTCAGAAGAATTGTCAGAGGTAAAGCTGACGGCAGCTACGGTATTGAGGTTGCAAAGCTTGCGGGTGTTCCCTCCGGCGTTGTGAAACGTGCAAGAGAAATTCTCGAAGAGCTTGAGCTTCTTGACGGAAAAGGACTTTACCTTGAAGGCGAAAAGGAATTATCTCCGCCGCCTGCGGAATACGTGGCACAGGTTTCCTTTGCAAACAATTCTTCAAATGAAATCGTAGAAGAACTCAAAACGATCGATGTCAATACATTAACGCCCATTGAAGCTCTTTCAAAGCTTTATGAGCTTGTAAGCAAATCAAAAGAAATATAATTTATCTGTGAGGTGACGGAAGTGGCAAAAATCAATGTTTTACCGAAGTACATAGCAGACCTTATTGCAGCAGGTGAAGTGGTTGAGCGTCCGTCATCTGTTGTGAAGGAAGCGGTCGAAAATTCAATCGACGCAGGTGCAACGATAATTACCGTTGAAATTCAGCATGGCGGAATTACATATATCAGAGTAACAGATAACGGCTGCGGAATTTTAAGGGAAGATATAAGAAATGCCTTTGTCAGCCACGCAACGAGCAAAATCGCAAAGCAGGAGGACCTTGATGCTATCTGCACTCTCGGATTCCGCGGCGAGGCACTTGCCTCTGTCAGTGCAGTGTCAAAGGTTGAAGTGATGACAAAAGCGAGTGAGGAAAAAATCGGAACTCACTACCGCATTGAGGGAGGGGAAGAAATTCTTCTTGATGATGCAGGATGTCCCGACGGCACAACATTAATTGTACGAGATTTGTTTTTCAACACTCCTGCAAGAATGAAATTCCTTAAAAAGGATGTCAGCGAAGCAAATGCAGTTGCAGGTGTTATGGACAGAGTTGCGCTGTCTCACCCTGAAATCAGCTTCAGATTTATCCGTGACGGCAAGGAAACACTTTTAACTCCCGGCGACGGAAAGCTGTCTTCAGCGATTTATGCAGTTTTCGGCAAGGAATTTGCAAGCAGTCTTATTCCGATTGATTATACTCTTAACGGTATTTCCGCAAAGGGATATATTTCAAAGCCGATTTACGGACGTGCAAACAGAAATATGCAGATGTTTTTCCTCAATTCCCGTCTTGTGAAAACACAGACAGGCTCTGCGGCACTTTCCGAAAGCTATAAAAATTCAATCATGGTAGGCAAATTTCCCGCATGTGTTATTAATCTTACCGTCCCGAATGAAACGGTTGATGTTAATGTGCATCCCTCAAAGCTTGAGGTACGCTTTGCAAATGAAAAGGCAATTTATGATTGCATCTATTACGGCGTGAAAAATGCTCTGAGCCGTGACGAGGAAAGACCTCAGGTTGACCTTGGAAAGGTGACAGGTACACGTTTCGCAAAACCTCAGATTTTCAATCCCGAAAAGGCAGAGCAGATATCATTTCAGCCGAAAAAAGCAGAAGAAGTAAAGCAATTTATTCCGCCTGTGAAAAAATCCGAGCCTGTGATGCGCCAGCCTGCCGTTACTTATAACGCAGAGCCGCAGACGGCAGATGTGTTTGTAAAACCACCGAAAATTACAGTTTTTACTCCTCCTAAAGATGAGAAAAAAGAGATTGAATTACCCATAATCGAAAAGAAAATCCCTGAAGAACCCGTTGCCGAGGTTGAAAAAGAAGAAGTAAAAACAGAAGAAATCCCGAATCGTGAAGAAGTTAAAGCTCCCGATTTCAGAATAATCGGCGAAGCCTTCAAAACATATATTTTTGCGGAGTGTGAGGGCAAGCTTATGATTATTGATAAGCACGCGGCACACGAAAGAATGATTTATAACGAGCTTAAAAATCAGACAGACGGTATTTTTATGCAGTCACTGATGATTCCCGTAACCGTCACTCTTTCAAAGGAAGAGTACGATGTAATCATTAATAATCTCTCTCTTCTTGAAAAAGCGGGCTTCAGCGTTGAAAGCTTCGGAACAGGCAGTGTTATTGTAAGAGAATGTCCGTCCGTACTTGAAGCAAATGATGTTGAAAATATCCTTGTGGAAATTGCAGGATATCTTATTGAGAACAAGAATGAGCTTATCAGCGAAAAGCTTGACTGGATCTTCCATTCTTCTGCGTGCCGTGCGGCAATAAAGGCGGGAGATAAAACAAGCTCCTACGAGCTTGAAAAGTTTACTGCAAAACTGCTTTCTGATGAAAGCATCAGATACTGTCCCCACGGCAGACCTGTTCTTGCAGAGTTGACAAAAAGAGAGCTTGAAAAATTTTTCGGAAGAATACAGTGAGTTTATATTATGGATAAAATTAAAATTGTTGCAGTAGTCGGACCTACTGCATCAGGCAAAACTTCTCTTGCAGTGAAACTTGCTCAGAAACTGAATGGCGAAGTCATTTCGGCAGACTCAATGCAGGTTTATAAGGGGATGGATATTGCAACCGCAAAACCTGATGAGGAAGAAATGGCAGGAATTCCCCATCATCTTATCAGCATCATTTCCCCTGAGGAAGAGTTCAGCGTTTCAAGATTCTGCGATTTGGCAGGTCAAGCCGTAAGAGATATCGTATCGCGGGGAAAGGTCCCCATCATTGCGGGAGGAACAGGACTTTATGTTGATTCCTTTCTTGGCAATACGGTGTTCCTTGAAAATACAAAAAATGATGAAGTGAGAAAAAATCTTTCTCTTCGTCTTGAAAAAGAGGGAGCGGAAAAGCTTTACAGTGAGCTTTGTGAGAAAGACCCTGAAGCGGCAGAAAAAATCCATCCCAATAATTCACTTAAAATCATACGTGCACTGGAAATTTTCTATTCAAGCGGAAAAACCCTTACAAATCAGAACGAGTTGTCGCACCTTGAGGAAAGTCCCTATGAAAGTCTTATAATCGGTCTGACAGCCGAGAACAGAGAGTTTTTGTATGACAGAATCAACAGACGCGTTGATATTATGCTTGAAAACGGTCTTGCGGAAGAAACAAAAATGTTTTTTGAAACAAAAACCGCCTCTACTGCCTGTCAGGCTATCGGATACAAAGAACTAAAGCCTTATCTTGACGGGAATCTGACACTTGAAGAAGCGTCTGAAAACCTGAAAAGGGCAACAAGAAGATATGCTAAAAGACAGCTTACATGGTTCAGAAGAAACAGAGATATCAGATGGCTTGATATTGATAGTTTTTCATCCTCTGAGCTTGTGTCGGAAGCTGAAAAATCGGCAGAAGAATTTTTAAATAAATGAAAAGGAGTTGAGTTTGCATGAAAACAGAAAATGTGAATAAGGGCATCAGCAGAATTATAACGGCAACGGTCATGATTTTAGTTTATGCGGTTGCAATTTTTATGATTGCATATCTGATTTACAATGCTTTTGATGCAAACTACAGCCCTGTTAAAACAGAAGAAGCAATTATGAAAACCGTTGAGGAAAGTGTCTATACAAAGGTGTTTATTGTAAGGGATGAAAACTATCTTTCAGGCACTGCGGCAGGTACTGTCGTTCCGCTGGTTGAGGACGGTCAGCGCGTTGCAGAGGGAGAAAAAATTGCTGCGGTTTTTGCAAACGATGAGGATGCAGGAAAGTATGTTGAACTGAACAGAATCAATGAGGAAATAATAAGGTTTTCAAACATCGCAGAGGCAGAAAAGCTGAATATCAGAGACATGACATCTTATAACGAAACAACGAATGAAACCTTTCTGACTCTCGTTGAAACGATTGCGGACGGAAACTTTTCTGAAATTTCCGAGTATGCATATTCTGTCAGAGACCGTGAAACCAGCCGTCAGGTATCTCTGGGGTATGATGTTGACACGTCAGAGATTCTGTCCTCACTTCGCACAGAGGCATCAAGCCTTTCTTCCTCGGAGCCGTCATATCTTATAGCAGATAACACAGGCTACTACATAAACAGCACAGACGGTTATGAAAACACGTTGAAATATTCTGATGTTCTCAATCTTACCGTAACAGACATTGAAAAAGCACTTACTGCTAAGGCTGATGAAACGAAGATTTCCGAAAGCGGAAAGCTTGTAAATAACTTTAACTGGTACGTTGTGGCAGTTGTGGAGAGAAACGATGTAGATGATGTGGTAGTAGGTGATTCTCTTACGGTACGCTTTACCGATTCAGCCTCTGACGATGTCAAAATGACTGTTGCCGCTATTAATTCAGACTCTGACGGTAAGGTTGCTCTTATTCTTAAAAGCAATTCAATTACGGCAGGAACATCACAGATGAGAATCGAAAATGCAGAAATAATTCTGAAAACGATTTCAGGCTACAAAATTCCGAAGACTGCACTGAGAACTGTTGACGGCATCAACGGAGTTTATATCAAAAGAGGAAATCTTATAAATTTCAGAAGAATTACTACTCTTTATACAGGCGATGATTACGTTATCGCAAGAACTTACGAAGCGGAAAACGCAAGCTATGAAGAGGAAATAGAAGAAATCGAAGCAGAAAAGAGACTTTATAAATCCCAGCTTTCCGAGCGTTCAAGGGAAGAGCCTGACTGGATTGTTGAATGTGAGGACCTTTATTCACGGTCAAAGCTTCTTGCAAAGTCTTACATAAAGCTTTATGATGAAGTAATTGTTGAAGGAAATGGTTTGTATGACAATAAAATCGTATAATGAGGAAAGATTTTCCGATATTACGGAAAATGTAAAAAAAATCCGAGAAAGAATCTGTGAATCTGCGGAAAAAAGCGGGAGAAAGGCAGAGGACATAAGCCTGATGGCAGTTACAAAAACTGTGGACTCTCTTTTCATCAACCACGCCATTGATTCCTGCGGAATAAACCTTATAGGTGAAAACAGAGTGCAGGAATTTCTATCAAAAAAAGATGAGCTTCATCTTGAAAACACAGAAGTTCATCTTATCGGTCATCTTCAGACAAATAAGGTGAAAATGATAGTTCCGCACGTTACGATGATTGAATCTGTTGACAGTGTACGTCTTGCAAAGGAAATCAGCAAGGAATGTGAAAAAATAGATAAAACAATGGATATTTTAGTCGAAGTAAATGTTGGAATGGAAAATAGCAAATTCGGCATAGACAGTGTTCTTCTGGCAGAATTTTTGTCGGAAATAGGTTCACTTTCCAATATCCGAGTCAAAGGACTTATGGCAATCCCCCCCATTTGTGAAAATTCTGAAGAATCACGAAGTTTTTTTTCAAATATGTATAATATGTTCCTTGACATCAGGGGCAAAAAAATAGATAATATAGATATGCAGATTCTTTCGATGGGAATGTCGGGAGATTATGCTGAGGCTATAGAAGAGGGTGCTACTGAAGTAAGAGTCGGTTCATCCATGTTTGGTAAAAGAGTTTATTAAGGAGGAATTATAAATGAAATTGTTTGATAAGATGAAGGACCTTGTGTTCGGCAGCGAAGAAATTGATGAAGACTTTTCAGGTGTGCAGGAAGAAGAATATGAGGAACCCGTAGTACAGAAGAATGTAAGACGCGACCCCATCGAAACATTTGAGCCTGTTCAGAGCTACGAGCCCAGAAGAGCTGAGAAAGCTCCCGAAAGAAGCAAGGTCGTAGATTTTTCCGCAGCATCTCAGTCAAGAACAGCAGCTCAGAAGGCGACAGGCGACAGACCTCATGTTGTAGTTGCAAAGCTTGAAAAATTTGAGGACGTAGGCGAAATCGCAAAAAATATCAATGAGAAGCGTATGGTTATCATTAATCTTGAAAATGCAGATAACGCAACAACTCAGAGAATTATCGACTTTATCTACGGCGTTACAATCGCAAATAACAGTGAGCTTAAGAGAGTTGCTTTCAGAACATATGTTATCAAACCCGCAGGCTATGATTACACAGGCGGCGACGGCTTTGACAGCAATAACATGGATGGAATCGTATTCGGTAACAATTAATTGATATAAAGAGAAAGGGTGGATAGTGAAATGGCTATGTTGACTCCCGGCAAAATAAAAGGTTATCAGTTCCAACAGGCAGGCAGAGGTACCTATAAGGCAGAAGAGGTAGACGATTTTCTCGCTCAGGTCGTAGAATCCTACGAGCAGGTGTTCAAGGAAAACGGCGAGCTTGTAAAGAAGCTTAAGATTCTTGCAACAAAGCTCAATGAATACAGAAAAGAAGAGAGCAACGTCAGCAAGGTGCTGGTAAATGCACAGGCTTTTATTGATAAAATGATTGAGGAAGCCAAAAAGGAAGCAAAGACAATCGTTTCCGAAGCAGAGGAAAGAGCCAATAACGTTGACTCAATAACCAATGCCAAAATCAAAGTCATGGTTGACGAGGTTGAAGGCAAAATGCGTCTGGCATACGAGAAGGCGATGTCTCAGGCGAAAAGCACAAAGGACAGCGCTTATAAGGAAGCTGAAATTCTTCTTCTTGAAGCCGGAGAAAAGGCTGAAAAAATAATTTCAGATGCTGAAGCTACCGCATCGGCTCTTATCAGTGATGCTACAAAGGATGCCGAGAAGGAGGCTTCATCTCTCAAAGAAGAAATCGAGAACGAAAAAGCACTTCTTGACAGCCTTAAGGAAACATCAAATCAGTTTAAAACAGAGCTTGTTGTTCTTTACGAGCGTCAGATTAAGAGCGTAGAGCAGATTCCCGATTATAACCTTGACAAAGAGCTTGAAGAGAAAGTAAAGAAAATCGTTGAGGAAAAGAAGAACGAGGATGAAGCGACTCAAAAAACTCAGACAGATGAGAGCGCAGTTGAAAAAATCGTTGATAATTTCGTGGCAAGTGAAGATGATTACTTTGATGCAGACGATTTAATCAAGGAATATGCGTCAAAGGATTCATCAGATGCTTCTAAGCTTGATTTCGATATTGATTTCGGTGAAGAAGAGGAATTGACAGAAGAAACAGCAGAGGATATTTTCTCTTTGGACCTTGATGAAGAAGAGGTAGAGGCAATAGAAAAAGAAGCCGCAGAAGTAGTTGAAAAAGAAATCGGAGAAGAAATAGAGAAAAGAGAAAAAGAAATCGAAGATGAAATTGAAAAAGAAATGGAAAAAGTTTCCGAAGAAGGTTTCACTTTTGATTTTGAAAACGAAGAAGCATCAGAAGACGAATACGAGGATATTTTCTCAGATTCAGGTGACGGCGAGGGCTTCAGATTCACAGCAGAGGATTTTGAAGACATAAAGAGCGGTGAAAAAGAGGAAAAGGAAGCAGCCTTTGAATTCAGAACAGAGGATGTTGACCTTTTCTCAGAAGATGCAGCTAAAAATGATATTCCCGTTTCAAGGCCGGAAAGACGCAGACAGGTTGATATCGGATTTTCCGAAAACGATGCTGCGGAGGTTCAGAAGGATGAAAACCTTTTCCTCAGCCGTGATGAAGAGGTTGAAAAGGAGGATACAGGCTTCAGATTTTTCGATGATATTGATGTGTCTGATGATAACGTATCTTTCGATGAAGAAGATGAGGGCGTAGATGCTGACGATATTTTCGGCAGAAACGACGATGATGACGATGACAGCGACGGCTTCAGCTTCCTTAAAAATATTTTCGGCAAGAATAATTAAAAACTCGGGGGAGCAAATAGATGGTACAGCTTGTGTCAATAATATGTATAGCAGCTCTTGTTGCTGCTGACCAGCTGATTAAAACGATTGTTGAAAGCCGTCTGATGCCCGTCGGAAGTGCAGATTTCATACCCGGAATCGTTGAATTCAATTATACTGAAAACACAGGTGCTGCTTTCAGTATTCTTGAAAATCATACCGAGGTTTTGTCAATAGTAACTCTCGTTATTATCGTTGCAGGGCTTATTTACCTGCTTTCGGGAAAAATCAAAAGCAAATTTCTTGTCTGCAGTGCAATTTTGGTGCTTGCAGGAGGAATCGGCAATCTCATTGACAGAATTTTCAGAGGCTCGGAGCTTTTCTGCGGATATGTAATTGACTATATTAAGCTTTTATTTATGGATTTTGCAATTTTCAATTTTGCGGATTGTCTTGTCTGCATCGGTGCCGCTATGATAATTGTTTATCTTATAGCAGACATTTTCAGAGACTCTTCAAAGAAGAAAGGTCAGAAAAATGGTTGATGCGTTTATTTTCGGTGTACAGGAAGAAGAAAACGGAGCAAGAATAGATAAGCTTGTGTCGCAGAAATGCGAGTCTTTGACCCGTTCCTATGTACAGAAGCTGATTGAAAATTCGGAGATTCTTGTCAACGGTAAGTCTGTGAACAAAAATGTGAAAGTACGGACCGGTGACATAATTGCAGTGAAAACGACTGAGGTCATAAAACCTGATATAATTTCTGAGGATATTCCTCTTGATATAAGATATGAGGATAATTATTTGCTCGTGGTAAATAAGCCGAAAGGAATGGTTGTTCACCCTGCGGCAGGTAATTACAGCGGAACACTTGTAAACGCCCTTATGCACCATTGCGGAGAAAGTCTCTCAGGCATTAACGGTGTAGCAAGACCGGGAATTGTACACAGAATTGATAAAAATACAAGCGGCTTACTTATAGTAGCTAAAAATGATCTGGCACATCTTGATCTGGCAGAACAGATAAAAGCCCATTCCTTTGACAGAGAGTATCAGGCAGTGGTTTATGGGCATCTTAAAGAAAAAGAGGGCACGATAAACGCGCCCATCGGGAGAAATCCCAACAATCGTTTGCAGATGTGTGTAACGGATAAAAATTCAAAAAATGCCGTAACGCATTATGAGGTTATAAAAGAATATAAAGATTTTTCACATGTGAGGCTGATTCTTGAAACGGGAAGAACCCATCAGATCAGAGTGCATATGAAATATATAGGTCATCCTGTAGCAGGTGACGATGTTTACGGCCCTTCAAAGGTTATAAAACAGCTTGACGGACAATGTCTGCACGCGGCTGTCATAGGCTTTAAGCATCCTGCCGGCGGGGAAAGAATCAAAATTACAAGTGAACTTCCTGAGTATTTTACAAAATTCTTGGGTAGCTTAAAAACTGACGGAGGTGGCTAATTTTGGAGTCAGTAGCAAAAAATCAACTCAAAATCAAAGCATGTAAGGTCAGAATGGGAATCATCGAAGGTGTATTTAACGCAAAATCGGGACATCCCGGCGGCTCACTTTCAATTGCCGACATTATGACTTATCTCTATTTTAGTGAGATGAGAGTGGATCCCAAAAATCCTGACGATGAAAACCGTGACAGATTTGTTCTTTCAAAGGGACATACAGCACCTGCTCTTTACGCATGTCTTGCACACAGAGGATTTTGCCCTGTTGAAGAGCTTAAAACACTCAGAAAGGTTGGCTCTCGTCTTCAGGGTCATCCCAGTATGCACAAAACACCGGGTGTTGATATGAGTACAGGCTCGCTCGGTCAGGGCATTTCTGCAGCAGCAGGCATGGCTCTCGGCGCAAAGCTTTCAGGTAAAGATTTCAGAGTTTATACAGTTCTCGGTGACGGTGAAATCGAAGAAGGACAGGTATGGGAGGCCGCAATGTACGCAAGTGCAAAAGGACTTGACAATCTTGTTGCAGTTATCGACAACAACAACCTTCAGATTGACGGCACAGTGGCTCAGGTTAACTCACCTTATCCTATTCCTGAAAAATTCAGAGCATTCGGTTGGAACGTAATTGAAATCTGCGCTCATTCATTCGATGAGATAGAAGCAGCCTTCGCCGCAGCAAAAGAGTTTAAGGGCAAGCCCACAGCGATTATTGCCAAGTCTGTAAAAGGTAAGGGCGTCAGCTTCATGGAGGATCGGTGCGGTTGGCACGGCAAAGCTCCCGTTGCAGAAGAGTATGAAACAGCAATGGCAGAGCTTAATGCTAAACTCATAGAATTGGAGGCATAAGAATATGGCAGATGTAATTAAAAAAGCCACAAGAGAGGCTTACGGTGCTGCACTTGCAGAGCTTGGTGCAGTAAATGAAAAAGTTATCGTTCTTGATGCTGACCTTGCAGAGGCAACAAAAACAGGAATGTTCAAAAAGGCTTTTCCTGAAAGATTTTTTGATACAGGTATTGCAGAAAGCAATATGATGGGCGTTGCAGGCGGTCTTGCAACAACAGGCTACACTGTTTTCGCAAGCTCATTTGC
>CAZDQE010000033.1:0-23567 GCA_964507395.1 uncultured Eubacteriales bacterium
TCTTTGAGTCATACTGGAAGTAAGCCTGAACATACTTGTCTGTATGGTCACCGATGATTTTGATTGAGTTCTTGTTAGCACCAACTGTACCGTCACCGCCGAGACCCCAGAACTTGCATTCGATTGTACCTTCTGCAGCTGTGTTGGGAGCTTCTTTTTCTTCAAGAGAAAGGTGTGTAACGTCGTCGTTGATACCGATTGTGAACTGTTTCTTTGAATCTGCCTTAGCAAGCTCATCGTATACTGCGAAGATGCTTGAGGGAGGTGTGTCTTTTGAACCGAGACCGTAACGGCCGCCGATTACTTCAGCCTGACGTCCCTGTGAAGCGAGAGCAGCAACAACATCGAGGAAGAGGGGTTCACCGAGTGAGCCGGGTTCCTTAGTTCTGTCGAGAACTGCAATCTTCTTAACTGTTGAGGGGATAGCTTCAACAAGCTTTGCTGCTGAGAAGGGTCTGTAAAGACGAACTTTAACAAGACCGACTTTTTCGCCCTTAGCTGTAAGGTAGTCGATAACTTCTTCTGCTACGTCACAGATTGAACCCATAGCAACGATGATGTTTTCAGCGTCGGGAGCACCGTAGTAGTTGAAGAGCTTGTAGTCTGTACCGAGTTTTGCGTTAACTTTGTCCATGTACTCTTCTACGATACCGGGAACAGCTTCGTAGTATTCGTTACATGCTTCACGGTGCTGGAAGAAGATGTCACCGTTTTCGTGTGAACCGCGCATTACGGGATGCTCGGGGTTGAGCGCACGCTTACGGAATGCGTTAACAGCATCCATATCGCACATTTCTTTAAGGTCTTCGTAATCCCAGATAGAAATTTTCTGAAGCTCATGAGATGTACGGAAACCGTCGAAGAAGTTGATGAAGGGAACACGGCTCTTGATTGTTGCAAGGTGAGCAACAGCACCGAGATCCATAACTTCCTGAGTGTTTGTTTCAGCAAGCATAGCGAAACCTGTCTGACGGCAAGCATATACGTCTGAGTGGTCGCCGAAGATGTTGAGAGCATGTGATGCTACGCAACGAGCTGATACGTGGAATACTGAGGGGAGAAGTTCACCAGCAATCTTATACATGTTGGGGATCATGAGAAGAAGACCCTGTGAAGCAGTATAAGTTGTTGTGAGAGCACCTGCGTTAAGTGAACCGTGAACTGTACCTGCAGCACCTGCTTCAGACTGCATTTCTGCAACCTTTACTGTTGTGCCGAAGATATTTTTCTGTCCCTGTGCAGACCACTGGTCAACGTAGTCAGCCATGGGGCTTGAGGGAGTGATGGGGTAAATACCTGCAACTTCTGTGAACGCATAGGACACATAAGCGGCAGCATTGTTACCATCCATTGTCTTGGTTTTTCTTGCCATTATGAATTTCCTCCTTATAAAATGGAAAATTAATAACTTATACATATTAAATATGTCACCCAAAATTATAACACCTTTGAACAAAAAAGTAAATAAGAAATTAAGTCATAAATCGTCATAATTTTTGGATATATTGACAAAAGTTTGTCATTTATAATTCTTGAAAGGAAAATAAAACCTTTTTCAAAAGTCGTGTTGACTATTTTGCAATAAAATTGTATTATTAAATGGTAAAAAGGAGAGTGGGGATTTTGAAGAAAAAAGTGGGAATTGCAACGCTGCACAGTGCAATAAATTACGGCGTTTACCTGCAGGCTTATGCTATGCAGAGAAAGGTTGAGGATTTCGGTTATGATGCCGAAATAATACACTATGTCAAAAGGACAGAAAGCGTTTCTTCTTCAGGCAGAAAATCTAAAATCAAAAGACTTTTGATGCACCCGATTCAGACAAAGAAGATAATTGATAATAAGATTATGAAATCGGGCAGTAATTTTGCAGGGAGAAGCTTTGCTTTTTCTGAATTTGCATCAAAGAATTTCAATCTCACAAGGCTTTGTAATGATATGGACGATGCAAAGATAATTGCAGAAAAATACGATGCATGCGTTTGCGGAAGTGACCAGATATGGAACCCCGTTCATACGCAATGCAATCCCTATTACTTTTTACAATTTGTTCCCCCTGAGAAGAGAACTGCCTATGCCCCCAGCGTTGCCTGTGAAGAAATTCCCCCAAAATATCTTGAGGATTTCAAAAACTATATTTCTTCTTTTTCCTCAATTTCTGTCAGAGAATCATCAGGTGCAGAACTGGTTGAAAAAATCACAGGCAGAAAATGTGAAAACACAGTCGATCCCACACTTCTCTATGATAAAAATTTCTGGAATGAATTTGCTTTGCCTGAGAGAATCGTTAAAGAGCCGTATATCTTCTGCTATTTTCTCGGCGGCACCGAAATACACAAAAAGGCAATAGAGAGAATCGAAAAAGAAACAGGAAAAAAGGTTGTTCTTTCTCCCTTTGACTCGGAAATAAATAACCTTAAAAAAGGTGAAAAAATTTACGCGAATATTGAAGAGTTTTTAGCTCTTATAAGAGATGCTGATTTTGTTCTGACGGACTCTTTCCACGGTGTTGCATTTTCCGTGAATTTCAGAAAAAGTTTCGCTGCGGTCAAAAGAGCCGATACTGATGCAGGCAAACATACAAGAATAAACGACTTTCTCTCGAAAATCGGTCTTGCAGACAGAATTATAACAGGAGAAAATATCAATGCCTTTAATTTTTCTGAAATAAATTATGAAGAGAGCGAAAAGATTTTACAGAACTGGATAAAATCCTCAGAGGAATATTTCAGAAATTCTCTTGAAAAAGTTACGGAAAAAACTGATAAAAATGAAAAGAAAAATATTTCGGTTTTGCCGGAAAACAGTTGTTACGGCTGTAGCGCATGCAAAAATGCCTGCCCGAAAAACGCAATTGAAATGAAAGCCGATGAGCTTGGATATCTTTACGCAGAGGTTGATGAGCGTAAATGTATTAATTGCGGAATCTGCTTGAAAAAATGTGAAGTTTTAAGGGAAAACGTTTCACGGTGCAATGATTTTGAAACAGATTGTTTCATGGGTTGGATGCGTGATGAAGAAAAAATTACGAAGAGTTCTTCAGGCGGTATGTTCTATGCTCTTGCAGAAAAATTTATTGAGGACGGAGCATACGTTGCAGGCGCTGTTTATACCGATGATTTCAAAAGCGTGAAAACAATTGTTTCAAACAATATTGAAGACGTCAAAAAAATGCGAGGCTCAAAATATTTCCAGAGCGACAAGGGAAATGTCTTTACGGAAACTAAAAATCTTCTTGAAAAAGGTGAAAAGGTTTTCTTCAGCGCATCGCCTTGTGAGTGCGGAGCTTTGAGAACTTTCCTTGGAAAAGATTATGAAAATCTTACAACCATGAGCTATATATGTCATGGTCCCTCAGCACCGGAAGTTCTCGGTAAATATATTGAGGAAATTGAAAAAGAAAAAGGAAGCCGTGTAACTTTCTTTACAACAAGATATAAAAAAGACGGCAAGCATCTGCCGCTCTATCTGAAAGCAGATTTTGAGAATGGCGAAGAGATTCTTGAAGAGTATGCACCATCGGATTTAGCACGAATTTTTATGAGCGGTTGTGCTATGAGAAACTCCTGTCTTAATTGTAAATTCAAGAGTTTACCGCCTTTCTCAGATATTTATGTGGGTGATATCGGCGGAAAGCATTATCCTGTTGATAAGTATAATGCTTCAGGTGCATCGTGTATTTTTGTTTCAAGTGAAAAGGGTAAAAAGGCGCTCGAAGGCATCAAAGACAGAATTTATGTAACGGATGCTGATATTGACAAAATGATTCAGAGCAGAAATAATATTCTCTTTGCATCAAAAGCACCTACATTCAAAAAATCGGAAGAATTCAGAAAGAATTTTGCTGAGCTCGGAGTAAGACAGACTGCAAATAAAATGTTCCCGAGACCTTCAAAGAAAAAACTGATGATAGGTAAAGTAAAATCAATTATTAAGAAGGTAATTATGAGATGAGTACAAAGACAGAAATTTTTATAAAAGACAGGGCAGACCCCTTTGTGACAAAAAGCAGTGACGGGTGGTATTATTTTACCGCTTCTTATCCTATGTACGGAAAAGATGACAAAGAAGGATATGACAGAATAATTTTACGCCGTGCAAAAACAATTGACGGACTTAAAAATGCGGAAGAAAAAGTTATCTGGGATGAGAAAAATTCAGAAACATCCTTCCGCTTTATCTGGGCGCCTGAAATTCACGAAATAAACGGAAAATGGTATGTGCTTTTTGCGGCAAGCGGAAGCGAAAATAACGTGTGGGATATTAACTGCCACATTATAATGTGTGACGGCAAAGACCCGTATAATGATGTCTGGCAGGATATGGGAAAGTTTTCCTCATGCGACGGAGATGATTTTCCGTTTACGGGATTTTCACTTGATATGACACACTTTGAATGTGCGGGTAAGCATTATGTTGCATGGGCACAAAAGGGCGGGAACTCGAATGTGTATCTGGCTTCTGTCAATCCTGATAAGCCTTGGGAAACGACAAGCAGACATATGCTTTTAACAAAGCCTGAATATGATTGGGAAAGAGTAAAAATTCCTGTTAACGAAGGTCCTGCGGCGATGATACACGGAGGTAAAATTTTTCTTGCATTTTCTGCTTCTGCAACGGGACCTGAATATTGTATAGGTCTTATGTATGCAGATGAAAATGCAGATTTGATGGATATTAAAAACTGGACTAAAATGGAGAAACCCCTGCTCACATCAGAAGACCTTGAAGGTGAGTACGGTCCCGGTCACAATTCCTTTGTTAAAGATGAAAACGGCGATTGGGTTTTTGTCTATCACTCAAGGGATGAAAAATGTTTCAGGGGCGAATGCGGATATGCACATCATGACCCATTATACGACCCTTGCAGAAGTGCGAGAAAAAGAAAGGTAAAATGGGATGAAAAAGGATTTCCCATACTTAACGGATGAAAATGTTCAGAGATTTAATCAGAAAAAATAAAAAGCTGTCAGAGAAAGAATGTATAACTGTTCTCAAAAATGAAAAGCGTGGAGTTTTGTCAGTACAGGGCGATAACGGTTATCCTTACGGCATGCCTATGAATCATTTTTACGATGAAGAAAGCGGAAAAATTTATTTTCATTGCGGAAAAGCCGGTCACAGGCTTGATTCGATAAAGCGGAATAATAAAGTATCATTCTGCGTTTATGACAAAGGCTTTTCAAACGAGGGCGAATGGGCACTGAATGTAAAAAGTGTTGTGGTTTTCGGAAAAATTGAAATTATTGAAGAAACAGAAAAAATAATTTCAGTCTGCGAAAAGCTCAGTTACAAATTCACAAGAGATACAGAGTATATACAAAATGAAATAAAAAATCATGCAGATAAAACTTTGATTCTGGAGCTGACACCTGAGCATATCTGCGGAAAAATTGTAAAAGAATCCTGATCGAGGTGAGATAATGGGAGAGAGAATTAAAAAACTGGTAGGTGTTGAGGGGGATTTCAAGACAACGATTCTGCCGATGATAAACTATAGCTATGCCAACATGTACATGGGCGGTGCAGGTTATATTATCGGTATGTATTTTACTGTTTTCCTGACAGACGTTGTAAACCTTTCCCTCAATCAGGCAGGTATTGTTGTTATGCTTGCAACAATATGGGATGCGATAACTGACCCTGTTATGGGAATCATCACTGACCGTACACGCTCAAAGACAGGTAAGCACAGACGGTATCTCCTCTGGGGCATTCCGATTATGGCAGTGTCTTACATACTTTTGTGGAATTCTTTCGGTCTGAACGGAGCAGAAAATCCTACAAAAACAATGGCTTATTTTATTCTCGTTTATATGCTTTATAAAACGGCGTATACGATAATCGGTGTGCCTCACACGGCAATGTTGCCTGAACTTGCGCCTGACTATAATCTGAGAACACAGTATAATTCAGTAGGTTATCTTTTTAACTCGGCAGGTATGGTTCCTGCATTTGGAATTGTTGTTGTGATTCTTGCTCTCTTTGGTTCAAATGATAACATAACTTCGGAGTCAAAATCACCATTCCTCGTTATCGGTATTGTTCTTGCCATATTCTTTTCTGTGGCGGTTTTTCTCACCTATTACAAAACAAGAGAGCCAAGCTCCCTTAATGATAAACACGAAAAACTTGATATTTCTTACATAATCAGAGAATATGTTCTTGTATTTAAAAATAAATCTTTCAGACAGTATTTCTTCATGAGTCTTGCATACCAGTTTGCGACAGGCTTTTATGCAAACTCAAAGGTATATTACATAAAATATCTAGCAAATCAGTATAGTAAATATGCGATTTTCAATGCCGTTGCAGGTGTTGCCGAAGCGGGAGCGTTTCCGCTGAATTATGCGCTTACAATGAAACACGGCAAGAAAAAATGCGGCAATATTGTAACCCCACTCATGGTTGCAGGTCTTGCGATCGGTCTTATTATGCAGCCCGGCGGTTCGTTCCTGTGGACTGCATTGATGATGGTGAGCATGCTCCTTTATCCTTTTGGCATGTCGGGTCTCGGTTTTGTTTCAACAAATATTTTCCCTGATTTAACTGATGTTGATGAGCTTATCACAGGCAGAAGAAGAGAAGGTGTCATTTCCACTTTCAGTACACTTATCAAGAAAAGTATCAGCGGTGTCATGGCGGCTATGGTAGGTTTTACTTTGCAGGGCTTCGGACTTGTGACAGGTGATGCCGTTTCAAATTACGAAAAAACAACAGGCAATCTTTTTGCACAGACCGACAGTGCGGTGTGGGGTGTGAGAATATGCGTTGCGGTAATTCCCATTGTTGCGGCAATAGTTGCACTGATACTTCTCAAAAATTTCAAAATGACAAAAGATGACCACACAATGATTCGTGCGGCAGTTGCAACAAAGAAAAAATACGGAAGCGTAACTCTGACAGATGAGCAGAAGAAAAGATGTGAACTCATTTCAGGTCAGAAGCTTGAAAACACATGGCTCGGTCAAAACAATACAGAGGAGCATTTCCTTGAAACAAACGAAAAAGGGGAATTCCTGGTTCTTCTTGAAATGAAGAAGGAAAAAGAGGAGGCAGAAAAATGATTGATTTGAAAAAAGACAAACCTGAACTTAAAACAAGTAAATTTTTTGATTTCATTTTCTATCTCATTCAGTGGACATGGGGACTGCCTGTGAATCTCGTTGGCGGACTTGCATTTCTTATTTGCACAAAAATAAAGAAACGCCGTTTTCAGCGTTTCGGTTATTCCTATATAGTTTATCTTCCGTGGAAATCAGGCGGTCTTTCAATGGGACTTTTCATTTTCATGAAAGATGTTCCCGAGAAGGAAAAGTGGACCTATAACACGCGTATTCATGAATACGGCCACACATGGCAGTGTCTGCTTTTAGGGCCGCTTTACTATATCGTAATTGCAATTCCCTCAATGATATGGTGTAATCTTTTTGCAAATTACAGAAAGAAAAACAACGTTTCCTATTACAAAGTTTACTGCGAAAGCTGGGCAAATGCATTCGGACAAAAATTCAGTAAACTTAAAATGGATATTTAAATGATGGGGCTGCATCAATAACATCTGTTTACGATGTTTTGATACAGCCCCTTTATCGTTTAAAATTTAATTTTTTCTTCAATATATGCTGCAACTTCATCAATGGGAAGTCTTACCTGTTCCATTGAATCTCTTTCTCTGACTGTTACACAACCGTCTTCGAGAGAATCAAAGTCGAATGTAACACAATACGGAGTGCCGATTTCGTCTTCACGGCGGTATCTCTTACCGATTGAGCCTGTTTCGTCAAAGTCTGTCATGAAGTGCTTGTTAAGTTTATCGTAAACTTTGAGAGCATCTTCTGAAAGCTTCTTTGAAAGGGGAAGAACTGCTGCCTTGTAGGGGGCAACTGCAGGACTCAGGTGGAGAACAACGCGTGTGTCATTCTTTTCTGCATCAATAACTTCTTCGTCATAAGCTTCACAGAGAAGTGCAAGAACAGTTCTGTCAAGACCGTATGTAGATTCAATGATATAGGGAATATATCTTTCGTTTGTTTCGGGATCAAGATAGTCGATTCGCTGACCGCTGTATTCCTGATGTCTTGTAAGGTCGAAGTCAGTTCTGTTGTGTGTGCCGTTGATTTCGCCCCAGCCGAAGGGGAAGAGGAATTCGATGTCGCATGCAGCCTTTGCGTAGTGAGCAAGCTTTTCATGGTCGTGGTAACGGAGATTTTCTTCTTTGATACCAAGGTCTTTATAATACTGCATGCCGTATTCCTTGAAGTAATCGTAAAGGTCGTTGTCTGTGCCTTCCTTGCAGAATGTCTGGAATTCCATCTGTTCAAATTCAATCGTTCTGAATGTGAAGTTGCCGGGAGTGATTTCGTTACGGAATGCTTTACCGATCTGACCGATGCTGAAGGGAAGCTTTGCTCTCATTGTACGCTGTACGTTGAGGAAGTTGACATATTCACCCTGTGCATTTTCGGGACGAAGGTAGATAACGCTCTTTGAATCGTTTGTAACACCGCGGAATGTCTGGAACATGAGGTTGAATTCACGGATGTCTGTGAAGTTGTGCTTGCCGCAGTTGGGGCAGGGGATTGAGTGAGCCTTGATGTACTCAAACATTTCCTCTTTTGTCATGCCGTCTGCGTGAGCGTTCTCGTCAAAATCGTCAATGAGGTTGTCTGCTCTGTGACGCATTTTACACTCTTTACAGTCAAGAAGCGGGTCAGAGAAGCTTGCAACGTGACCGCTTGCTTCCCATACTCTGGGATGCATGAGGATATCAGCGTCGACTTCATAGCTGTTCTTTCTTTCCTGAATGAATCTTTTTCTCCATGTGTCCTTTACGTTGTTCTTGAGTCTTGCGCCGAGGGGGCCGTAGTCCCATGTGTTTGCAAGTCCGCCGTAAATTTCACTGCCGGGGAAGATGAAGCCTCTGCCTTTGCAGAGAGCAACTACTTTTTCCATAGTTTTTTCAGTGTTTTTCATTTGTATCTACTCCTTAAATATTAAACGGTTTTTATAATATCGCCTGTAAGTGAATTCTCCGTCAGCATATTTATCACTTTCTGATAAACGGCGATATGGGTTGATGAAATGTACTTGTCAATGTGCATGCTTCCGAAGAACCAGCAACGGAATTCGCATGACTGACTTAATTCCTCAAGGTAAGTATTGAGACCTGTGATTCTTGCAGATTCGGTATCCTGCAGAAGCAGAAGTCCTTTTATTTTTGCAGGCGGCTCATGGGAAAGAATGAAGTCAACGCTGAAATCTCTTTCCTGAAGTCTTTTTGCGCCGTCAATAAGCTCCTGTCTTATGGGTGTTTCGTCACTTGACCATGTGTCTTTTTCATATCTTAAATCAATGTCGGGGCTTTCGCCGCCGCCCATGACGAAAATGCTTTTTCCTTCAAACTCGTAAATCTGCCCTCGCTGAAGATAATAAATATTGTCGCTTATCTTTCGGGCTAAACCGCCTTTGTACGTGCCTAATTTATAGTTTTTCAGAAGGTCAAAGTTTTCATGTGTTCCGTCGATAAAACAGATAGTGTATTTTTTTGAGGACAGCTTTTTAAGGTTTCTTTTTTCGGCGGGGCTGTTATCCCATACGAAGCCGAAATCACCGCAGACAAAAAGGGTATCGCCTTTTTTTAGCTTCTTTAGTTCTTTAACGGAAAATCTGTTAATGTTGCCGTGGGTGTCACCGGTTACATACAGCAAAGCGAAACCTCCTTTACTTTCACAAAATAATTGAAAATTAACTTGATATACAGAAAAAATTAATATATAATAATGTATTATACAACAATATGGGTGAAATGTCTATGAAAAAAACAGTAATTTTTTTATTAACTTCAATAATTTTTCTGTCTATATTAACTCCGATGACCTGTTATGCGGATTATAATGACTCTGTTGACCTGCGCGCAGATATTGCCTGCATGATATGTATGGACAATGATGAGGCAATATTCAATAAAAACTATAATAAAAAAGCAGCTCCTGCAAGTCTTACGAAAGTTATGACGGCTCTTGTGGCTCTGGACAGATGTGAGGATTTGCAGTCACCCGTTGTAATTTCACAGTATGCCATTGATTCACTGGTAGGAACTGACTCATCTACTGCAGGTCTTGTCCCGGGCGAAAAGGTTACGATGTACGATCTTCTCAACTGCCTTCTTGTAAAGAGTGCCAACGAAGCGGCAATTGCAATTGCGGAATATGTGGGAGGTTCTGTTCCTGCGTTCCTTGATATGATGAATGAGAAAGCGAAGGAATTGGGATGTACGGGCACAAATTATGTTAATGTGCACGGTCTTGACCAGGAGGGGCAGTATACAACAGCCCATGACATGTACTTAATCTGTAAAGAGGCAATGAAAGACCCTGTTTTTAAAAAAATAGTAGGTCAGACCAGTTATACAATGCCAAAAACAAACATGAATGAGGAAAGAATTCTTCCTTCAACAAATCTTATGATAAATTCAAACTATTCCGACTGCTATGTTTCATACGCAACAGGTATCAAAACAGGTACAACTGATGATGCAGGCAGATGCTTTGTAACAATGGCAAGCAAAAACGGATACAACTACATTGCAATCATTATGGGTGCTGACCCGAATGATGCGACTGCAGGCGAAAATGCAGAAAATATTGCGTTTATCGAATGTAAAAAAATGATAGAATGGACATTTGCAAATATAAAATATAAGGTTGTTGCAGAAGAAAATGAAATTATTACGGTTATAGATGTGAAATATTCCTGGACAACTGATTTCCTTGAACTTGTGCCGTCTGAAGATGTTGCAGCACTTGTTCCTGCTAATCTTGATGCTTCAAGCGTTTACATTCAGCCCGACACAGATACACCTGAGTTTGTCAAGGCTCCCGTGAAAAAGGGTGAAAAGATAGGCACCGCTACTGTTTACTACGCAGGGGAGGAAATTGCATCGGTGGATATGGTAGCATCGAAAAATGTCAGCCGAAGTCTGATTCTGGCATTGGGCGGTGCAATTGAAACGGCATGGAACAGTGTAATAGGTAAAATTATATTTATTCTTCTTGTTCTTCTTGCGGGAGGATATATCGGTTATACGGTTTATATCAACAAAAAGAAAGGGAAGAAGGTAAGACGAAAAAATTAACAATTTAATCTATTGAAAAATTGCTCTATATATGGTATTATCTCAGTATGGGGTAATATCCAGATGTTATATAAAAAGGAGAATCAGGAAAATGAACAAAAAAGTCCTTAAGGTGCTCTCTGTTATCCTTGCAATTCTGATGGTTTCATCAACCTTCACAGTTGTAATGGCAACAGAAGCTACAACAGAAAACACAACAGCTTCAAACGTAAAAGATACGGTTTCTGAAGTTACAGGCGCACTTGACGAAATCGTTAACACTGACGAAGCAACATGGACAGGTATCAAAACGCTTTTTGAAGACTATGTCAAAGGCTATAATGAGAGACATTCTCAGCCCGAAAATCAGTGGATCGTTACACTGAACGGCAAGGATTTTGACATTCTTTCTCTCGGCGGTTTTAAGGATGCTGTTCTCAACATCGGAACAACTCAGGAGCTTAAATATGTAGTTTTTGAGCTTCTTGAAAGTCTCGCATCAAAAATTCTCGGTGCTCTTGCAGATACTCTTCCCGATCCCGATTATTTCATGGACGAGAAGGACTATAAGAGCGAAAACTTCTATGCAGGTACTTCTACACTTCTTGACGAGCCTGCAGCAGGTGCAAAGTGGCAGCTCGGTTATGCAAACGCAAGCCTTGTTCCCGATGACTGGCAGACAAAAGACTACTATCTCGGCGGCTTCATCGACTATAACAACGGTTTCTCAAACAATGTTGAATCAATAGTTGATGATATGAAGGTAAGAATCGTAGCAATGGACGATTCATCAAACAGAGGCGTTTCAATTTTTGCAACAATCGACTCAATCGGTGTTTCAAATGCTTACATCAGACGTATCCGTGCAGAAATCGCAAAAATTGCGGCAGAAAAGAACATAACTCTTGCAAGTGTTAATGTTGCCGCAACTCACTCACACAGCGGTATCGACACACAGGGTCTCTGGACTAATCTTTTCCCCAAGCTTATGGGTAACCTCTTCAAGGGTTGGACAGGTCTCGGAACACTCGAAAAGGGTGTTGACGAGGATTACATGGAAATCGTTGTTGAAAGAACAGCAAAGGCAATGGGTGAAGCTCTTGACGATATGAAGCCCGGTTCTCTTACATACTCAAAGAAAGATATCGGTGACGGCTACTTCAACAATAAGAACCGTGACTCAGCAACATCAAAGGATAACACAGTAACACGCCTTATGTTTATCCCCGATGATGCAAATGCAACACCTACAATCATTGCTAACATGGCAGCTCATCCCGAAGTTGCAGGTCTTCCCACAGATGACGGTAAGGGCACAGGACGTGAGCTTTGCGGTGAATACATCTATTATATTGAAAAATATCTCAATGAATATGAAAATGATACACTTGCAGTTAATGAAGGCGGCGAAGGCTACAACTTCTACTTCATCAACGGTGCAATTGCGGGTATCTACATGGCAAGAGGTCTGACAGGTGACGGTGTTCCCACAGTACACCGCTATGAGGAGTCAATCCGTTACGGTACAGAAATCGGCAGAATTCTTCTTGCTCTCAATAAGACTGAGGAAGAAATCCTTGCAGATGAAAATATTTCAGGCAAATCAATCATTGAGAAGGAAATTGCCGAATACGGTCTTGAGAACAGCTACACAATCTGGTATGAAGGCTGGACGAAGGTTGATGAAATAGAAGTTGACCCCATTCTCAATGTAAGAATCAAGGAAATCAGAATTCCCGTAACAAACAACTTCATCAAGCTTGCAGGCAGAGCAAACCTTGTTACTTATAACATCCTTAAAACAGAAAAGGGCGAATACGAGGTAGTTACAGAAACAGGCTATGTTGAGTTCGGTAAAATAATGAAGGCAGTTATGGTTCCCGGCGAAATGGTAACTGATATAGTTTACGGCGGCGGTTCAATCACAGCAGAAGGCTCTTTCTCATGTCAGGACTTCCAGTATGACGCACTTGTAGAAATTTTTGGTGACAAAGAGCTTACGGCATTCGGCCTTTGCAACGATGCTCTCGGTTACATCGTTCCCGATAACGACTACACACTTATAAGCTACCATGAGCTTATCTCTATCGGCAGCCAGGCAGCATCTACAATCGTAGGAGCTCTCAGTGAAATCGCAGCAGAAGCTAACGCAACAACTCCTGCAGCATAACTGAACTGAAATTTTTATTTAAGACGTGGTTATTTATGAAAACAAATAAATTTGCTTTCAGGCTCTTCAGCATTGCAATGACCCTCGTTTTGATATTTGGCGTATCCGGTTTATCTGTCCTTGCGGCAGATGAATCGGATTATGTTGCTGAATTCAGAATTTCAACTGATAAGGCATCGGTTGAAAAGGGCGAGGACGTAAAAGTCAGCGTTCATTTAAAAACAAACTACTATATCTGCACAATGTCTCTTGCTGTAGTTTACAACAGCGAGGCGCTGATATTACAGAACACAAGTGAAACAAACGTTTCGGGTTTTCTTACCTTTTCAGGAAGCATGGCGGGAATGTACAGCACAAACGGCAACTGGAAATCTCCTGAAACTTTTTACACAAAACGAAACTCCAATACATCTTACTGGTCACAGGAAGCTGTTATGAACAGGTATAAAATCGTGTATGCTACATGGGTGGCAGATACGTCAATTTCTTCCGGACTTGCTATGCTCAGCGAGGAGGAAGAAGTGCTTTCATTCACTCTCAAGGCTAATGAAGACATCGAAGATCTGTCCGAACTCGTTTTTATAAGCCTTGATTTCCGGAAAACCGCATCTGCTCCTCAGGGTATACTTTTTGTGGGAAGGTCAACCACAGAGGAATACTCTATCGACAGTATGGTAAGTGTGGGTCAGACGATTGTCTATGACGGAACTGACCCGACAAAGAATGAGGTTGTTCCCGTGCTTGCCGATCTTACGGGTACGGTTCGGAGTTTCGGTGAGGAAACTGATGAGGTAACGATTAAACTCTGCAAAGAGGACGAAGAAAACGCCGATAGCATCACTGTTACAGGTAACTCTGCAGAATATGTTTTTGAAAATATCAAAAGCGGGACATACACTCTTGAAGTTTCAAAAGATAATCATGCTGTAAGAACCTATGAGGTTACTGTAAACGGTGAGGATATCACGCAGGATGCAAAAATTCACCTTATCGGTGATGTCACCGGTGACGGAAAGGTGAACACTATTGATGTAGCACGTGCAAACACATGTGCAAAAGGTGTGTCCGCTCTTTCTGAATATGAATATGCTTGCGCAGATGCAAACGGCGACGGAAGAGTTAATACTCTTGATGCAGCACGTATGAATTCGCACGCAAAGGGTGTTTCGCTGCTCTGGTGAAAACAATTATAGTCAGCATTTACTAAAGGAGTTGATATGAGATGAAAAAAACTTTCAGCAAAATTATTTCGGTTCTTTTGCTGGTAACGATGCTTTTTTCCATGGGCATTGTTTCTTCAGCAGCATCTGAATCAAGCTATGTTGCAACGTTTTCAATTGATCTGGACAAATCTTCTGTTGCAAAAGGCGAGGATGTAACGGTCAGCGTAAATCTTAAAACAAACTACTATATTTATTCAATGGAGCTTCCCGTGATTTATGACGGCGATGCTTTTGAAATTCAGAACACAAGCGTAACAAGTCTTAAATCTTTCCTTTCTTTTAAAGGAAAAATGGCAGATGCTTACAGGACAAACGGAAACTGGAAATCTCCCGCAGATTTCTACACAAACCGTAACTCAAACACCGAATACTGGTCACAGAAAGAAGTTATGGACAGATATAAGATCGCGTTTGCTTCATGGTCAGCCGATTCAACTCTTAATGACGGTAAAGCAATCAGACTTTCCAACGAGGAAACTATAGTTACATTTGTTCTCAAAGCAAAGAAAGATATTAAGGACACAGACGGTCTTGTTTTCCTCAGTCTGGATTTCCAGAAAACATCAGAATTTGCAGGCGGCAGACTTTTCTGCGGCAGAAGCAAGACGGAAAAAATAGATGTTAATAACTTTGTTGCAGTAGGACAGACTATCAAGTATGACGGCTCTGCTCCCAAACAGGAGGAAGCAAAGGCAGACAGCACAATTGTAGTTAACTATAAGGCAACCGCAAGCCTTAAGGATGAGCTTAATTCAACAATCCTCAAGGATTACAAGCTTAAATGGTCTTCTTCAGATGAGTCTGTTGTTACAGTTGATGAAGACGGCAATATTTACGGCGTAAAAGCGGGCAGTGCTACTGTTACCGCAACATCAACTGACGGAAAGTTTACAAAGACCTTTGATGTTGAAGTAAATTATTCTGTTCTTCAGTGGATTATAATTATTGTCCTCTTCGGCTGGATCTGGTACATCTAAAAGATAAAAATAAACTTACGGCAGGTATTTTCTCGCGGAAATACCTGCTTTTTATTTTCCCATAAAATTAGAGTTTGTTAAAAGTTTAATTAATGGAAAAACCATTGAAATAATTTTAAATTTATTGTAAAATATAGGGTGAATTATGGGGAGGTGTGTCAGAGCGTGAAAAGCAACAAAAAATCAACCGCAATAATTATCGCTCTTGCTGCCGCTTTAATAATAATTTCAGTAGCCGCTGATGCTCTGCTCAGAAACCGTGAAACGGAAAAAACAGATTTTGCAATGGGTGCCGTTATTTCTCAGAATATAAAAGGAAGAGATTGTGAGATTGCGTCAGAAGAAATAATTTCTGCAATTAAAGAGAGAGAAAACGCAATTTCATGGAGGATTGAAAATTCGGAAATAGCAAAGCTCAACAAAAATAAAACTGCAGAAATTTCAGAAGAAACTGTCGAAATTCTGAAGCAGCTTCTTGATGTTTGCAGAGAATCCTCAGGTGCTGTTGATCTGACGGTAGGAAATCTGACAGGGCTCTGGAATATCGGTTCGGAAAATTTTGTTCTTCCGTCTGATAAGGAAATCAAAGATACTCTGAAATATGTTTCATGGGAAAGTGTTGAGATTGAAAACAGCCTTGTTAAAATCGCAGAAAATCAAAAGCTTGATTTAGGATTTGCAGGAAAAGGTATTGCCTGTGACGATGCGAAAAAAATCCTTGACGAAAACGAAATTTCACAGGCGATAATCAATGTGGGCGGAAGTCTCTGCCTCTACGGAAAAGATGAATTTACCGTGGGAATCAGAAATCCTCTCGGTGATGTCAGCGACTATATGGCAGTTCTGACTGTAGGTGAAGGATTTATTTCTACCTCAGGTAATTATGAAAGATTTTCCGAGTATGAGGGTGAAAAATATCACCACATTTTATCTACCGTAACAGGTTATCCCGTGGAAAACGATTTGCTGTCGGTGACTGTTTTCTGCTCATCGGGACTTCTCAGTGATGCTTTGTCTACTGCGTGCTATTGCCTCGGATACGAGGCAAGCCTCGGACTTCTTGAAAAATACGATGCTGAGGCAGTTTTTATCTTTGATACAAAGGCAGTAAAGCTGACTGACGGTTTGAAGGATAAATTTGAAATAAAAAATGATGAGTTTGAATTATGGAAAGAAAACTGATTACAAAAAATGATATTTTTCTGATATCGGTTATAGCTTTAATAATAATCGGATATTTTGTGTTCAGAAGCTTCTCGGATAATGCCTTGCTGGCTGAAATTTATTTTGACGGGAAGGTTATTGAAACAGTAAATCTTACGGAGAAGGAAGAGAAGAAAATCGTAACGGGAGAAGATTCTTCTGTAGTTATCGTGGCAAAGGACGGCAAAATTTATTTTGAAAATTCCTCATGCCCCGATAAGGTCTGCATAAAAAGCGGTGAACTTTCGGAAAACGGAGACTTTGCTTCATGTCTTCCTCAAAAGGTTGTTATAAAGGTTTCAGGTACAAAGGATACGATGCCTGACGCAATAGTTTATTGAGTAGGAATATATATGAAAACAAAAACACAGAAAATTGCACTTCTCGGCATTCTGGGAGCACAGGCACTTACCCTCTCTTTTCTTGAAAATCTTTTGCCGTCATTGCCTTTTCTCCCTCCGGGAGTCAAGCCGGGACTTTCAAATATAGTAACGATGTTCACGGCAGGAACAATGGGTTTTTTTCCTGCGTTGGCAGTTACTCTTATCAAGTCGCTTTTTGCTCTTCTTACAAGAGGTGTTACAGCATTTTTTATGAGCCTTGGCGGAGGACTTCTCAGCACAATTGCAATGAGCCTTATGATAAGATTTGTGAAGGATAAGGCAGGTTACATCGGAATAGCAGTTATATCCTCTCTCTGTCATAATCTCGGACAGCTTGCAGTATCAATTATAATTACCAAAACAACAGCCATGATTAACTATGCTCCCGTTCTTCTTATCAGCGGTATAGTTATGGGAATAATTACAGGAATTGTCCTGAAGGCAGTAATGCCTCTTTTAATGAAGCAATCAAAGTATTTTACTGAATTCTAATCAGTGATATTTATGGAAAGGAATGTGGTCTAATGAGTTTAAAAAGACCTGAAGGCGTTCTCAAAGCGGTCAAGCAGGTGAGAGGCGGCGTACACGTAGCTCATCACAAAAATACTGCTGAGATGCCCGTAGTGAGAATGGCTCCGCCTTCAAAAATCGTGCTTCCGATGCAGCAGCATATCGGTGCACCCTGCGAGCCTACCGTAAAAGTGGGTGATATTGTAAGCGTAGGACAGGTAGTAGGTGATACAGACAAATTTGTATCGGCTCCCATCCACGCATCAATTTCAGGTAAGGTTGTAGCTGTAGGCGATGTGAGTCTTCCCAGCGGTGTTGTAACAAAAGGTGTTACGATTGAATCTGACGGTGAAATGCGTCAGTCAGAGGATATCAAGCCTCCTGTTGTTGAAAGCCGTGAGGACTTTATAAAAGCTGTAAGAGCTTCGGGACTCGTAGGCCTTGGCGGTGCAGGCTTCCCCACACATGTCAAACTTGCGTTCCCCAAAGAAAAGAATATTGACACTCTTATCATCAATGCTGCTGAGTGTGAGCCTTACATTACAGTTGACTACCGTGAATGTCTTGAAAACTCAAAAAACATTATCGGCGGTATTCAGCTTCTTCAGAAATGGCTTGAAATTCCAAATGTAATTATTGCTATTGAGGATAATAAACCGCAGGCTTTCAAGGCTTTGCAGGAAATTGCAGGCGAGTTCAAGGTCAAAGACAACGTAAAGCTTATGACTCTCAAATCAGTTTATCCTCAGGGTGCGGAAAAGATGATGGTTCAGTCTGCGACAGGCAGAAGAGTTCCTCCGGGAAAGCTTCCTGCAGATGTCGGATGTGTTGTTATGAACGTTGCCAGTGCGGCGTTTATCGGAAGGTATATGAGAACAGGCAGACCGTTAGTCAGCCGTTCAATGACAGTTGACGGTTCGGCAATTGCAGAGCCTAAGAATGTAAGAGTTCCCATCGGTACAAGTGTTTCCGAAATTATTGATTTCTGCGGCGGCTTCAAGGCAGAGCCGGGAAAAATCCTTTCAGGCGGTCCTATGATGGGTATGGCAGTTTTCTCTACGGATGTTCCCATGATAAAGAGCAACAACGCAATTCTTGCTTTCGCAAAGGATGATGCAGAGCTTAAAACAGAACGCGACTGTATCCGTTGCGGCAGATGTGCACAGGCTTGTCCCATGAGCCTTATGCCTACGCTTATTGAAAGATATGCAAAAATCGGCGATGTTGACAGCCTTAATAAAATCGGAATCAACGTATGTATGGAATGCGGAAGCTGTGCATATTCATGTCCTGCAGGTAAACCCCTCGTTCAGTACATGCGACTTGCAAAATCAGTAGTAAGGGAGGCGGCAAAGAAATGAGTTCAGACAAAAAGCTTCTGGTCAGTGCATCACCCCATGACCATTCAAAAGACACGGTAACAAGAATCATGCTTGACGTTGTTATAGCACTTGTGCCCTCGCTTATTGCGGCAACAATTCTTTTTGGCTACAGAACACTTATTGTTTCAGCCGTTTCAGTGGGAACCTGCGTTCTCGTTGAATATATTTCGCGAATCGTAATGAAACGTCACCAGACCGTAGGCGACCTGAGCGCAATTGTAACAGGCTTGCTTATTGCCTTCAATGTTCCTGTTTCAATGCCCTTGTGGATGGTAGTTCTCGGTGACATTCTTGCAATTGTGGTTGTAAAGCAGATGTTCGGCGGTATCGGCATGAACTTTGTTAACCCTGCGCTTGCAGCAAGAATTATGCTTATCGCATCATTCCCCACAGAGATGGGCAAGTGGAACGCTCCGCTTTCATGGAAAACGGAAACAGTTACAACCGCATCGCCTCTTAATGCAATAAAGGAAATTTACAGAAGCGGTGAAATTACATCAGATTCTTTCGACGGACTCCCCTCGCTTCTTGATATGCTTCTCGGTAAGCGTGCGGGCTCATTGGGTGAGGTTTGTGCAATTGCTCTTATTATCGGTCTTATTTATCTTCTTGTAAGACGCGTAATCAAAATTACAATTCCGCTGGCTTATGTTGGCTCATTTGCAGTTATTATGTTTATTGCAGGCGGATTCAACCTTCAGTTCTTAGCTTATGAAATTCTTGCAGGCGGACTTCTCCTCGGTGCTATTTTCATGGCAACTGACTATACAACATCTCCCATCAACTTTAAGGGACAGATAATTTTCGGTATCGGTTGCGGTGTTCTGACAGCACTTATCAGACTTTTCGGAAACCTTCCCGAAGGTGTATCATTCGCGATTATCATTATGAACATACTTGTTCCTCATATTGAGAATCTTACAACTCCCAAGCCTTTCGGTACAGTTAAGGAAAAGAAGAAAAAGGAGGCTGAAGCAAAATGAAAAAATTCAGTTTCAAAGAAATTGCAGTGCCTGCAATAACCCTTTTTCTGATTGCAGCAGTTTGCACTGCAATTCTTGCTGTGACAAATGATATAACGGCTCCGAAAATCGCAGAAAACAATGAGCAGGCAGAAATTGCTGCAAGACAGCTTGTTTTTGTAGATGCAAAATCTTTCTCGGACGTAAAGACAGTCAAAGATACTGCTTACGTTGAAGCACTTGATGAAAACGGTGAAATAATCGGTTATGTTTTCACAACCTCATCAAAGGGTTACGGCGGAGAAATCAAAATCATGACAGGTATCGGCTCTGACGGCAAGGTTACAGGTATGGAGATTCTTGCCATTGAAGAAACTGCCGGTCTTGGTATGAATGCAAAGAAAGATGATTTCAAAAACCAGTATGTAGGAAACAGCGGTGATTTTACCGTTGCAAAATCAGCTACAGGCGAAAATGAGATTCAGGCACTTACAGGTGCGACAATCACATCTCAGGCAGTAACAGACGCTGTAAACGTTGCAGTGGAAACTTTCAAATCAGTGACAGGAGGGGATAAATAATGGCAGAGAAAAAATCTCTCATGAAAGAGCTGACCAAAGGTTTTCTTGACGAAAACCCCGTTCTTCGTTTAGTTCTCGGTACTTGTCCCACTCTTGCGGTTTCTACATCAGTTGAGAGCGCAATCGGTATGGGACTTGCCGCATCAATTGTTCTTATCTGTTCAAATATTGCAGTTTCAGCACTGAGAAAGGTTATTCCCTCAAAGGTAAGAATTCCTGCTTATGTTGTTGTTATTGCTTCTTTCGTTACAATCGTTCAGATGCTTGTCAAAGCCTTTGCACCCTCACTTGACGAGCAGTTGGGCGTTTACCTTCCTCTTATCGTTGTTAACTGTATTATCCTCGGCAGAGCAGAGGCTTTTGCAGGTAAAAACAGTGTTTTAGCTTCGGCAGTTGACGGTTTAGGTATGGGTATCGGATTTACAATTGCCTTGTTCCTTATGGGCTTTATAAGAGAGTTCCTCGGCACGGGTACAATTACAATCAGCCTTATCAACGGCGGTCAGCCTTTGTGGAATTCAGTGTTTGGCGAAAATCCCATTCTTATTTTCATTCTTGCTCCCGGCGGATTCTTTGTATTCGGTATGCTTATCATGCTTGCAAACAAAATCGCAGAGAAAAAAGGCAAGGAAAAAGCACAGCTTCATTCATGCAAAGCATGTCCCATGTTTGCAACATGTACTGCTCAGGAAAAGGAGGATTGTGACAGATGAAATACTTCCTTTCAATTTTGCTTACGGCAATTCTGACACAGAACTTTGTTCTTGCAAAGTTCCTTGGTATCTGCCCCTTCCTCGGCGTTTCCAAGAAAACAAAAACTGCTACAGGTATGGGTATTGCAGTTATCTTTGTTATGGTGCTTTCGACAGCCGTAACTTATCCTATCAACTCTCTTCTTGTGAAGAATGACCTTGAATATCTTCAGACAATCGTGTTTATTCTTGTTATTGCAGCACTCGTTCAGCTTGTTGAAATCGTTCTGAAGAAGTATATGCCCCCTCTCTACAACTCGCTGGGCATTTACCTTCCTCTCATCACAACAAACTGTGCGGTTTTAGGTGTTGTTCTTCTCAATATTGACAAAGGCCATAACTTTGCAGAATCAATGGTCAACTCTCTCGGCGGCGGCGTAGGCTTCCTTGTGGCAATGCTTATGTTTGCAGGCGTGCGTGAGAGAATGGAATCAAGTGATATTCCTGAGAGCCTTAAAGGTCTGCCCATAACTTTAGTCGCTGCATCTCTTGTTTCGATGTCCTTCCTCGGTTTTGCAGGACTTGTAGAAAACATTTTTGCTTAAAGGAGGTTGCAGAATGAGTCCAATAGTTATTGCAATTATCATTGTTGCCTCAATCGGTATTATTGCAGGTCTCGGTCTTGCAATTGCCTCAATTGTTATGGCTGTTCCTGTTGATGAAAAGGCTGAACAGATAAGAGAATGTCTCCCCGGCGCAAACTGCGGTGCATGCGGATTTTCGGGTTGTGACGGCTACGCTGCCGCTCTTTCACAGGGTGAAACTACAGAAACAAATCTCTGCTCACCCGGTGGCAGTGAGGTTTCGGCTCAGATTGCTGAAATTACCGGACTTGCTGCAGGTACGGTTGACCCGAAAGCAGCTATCGTTCTCTGTCAGGGAAGCTGCGGAAACTGTGACACCAAGCTTGACTATGAAGGTGTCAAGAGCTGTAAAATGGCTGAACAGCTTTTCGGCGGTCCTAAAAAATGTCAGTACGGCTGTATCGGTTTCGGTGACTGCGTAGTGGCTTGTCCCTATGATGCTATTAAAATCTGCGACGGCGTTGCAAGAATTGACCCCACAATGTGCCGTGCATGCGGAATGTGTATAAGCACTTGTCCGAAACACCTTATCGAGCTTATGCCTGTTCATCAGGAAAAGGCTGCAGTTCTCTGTAAGAACGGCGATAAGGGTGCTATGACAAGAAAAGAATGTAAAACAGGCTGTATCGGCTGTATGAAATGTACAAAGGTCTGTGAATTTGATGCAGTTACGGTTGAGGGCAACCGAGCTCATGTTGATTACGACAAATGTACGGGCTGCGGTAAATGTACAGAGGTTTGCCCTGTTAAGTGCATAACGCTCGTAAATCTCGGATAATGTACAAAGCAGTTATTTTTGACCTTGACGGAACACTTCTTGATACACTTCAGGATCTGGCAGACAGTGTAAATGAGATGCTGAGGAATTTTTCCTGCCCCGAAAGGAGTCTTGATGAAATAAGACAGTTTGTGGGAAACGGAATGAAAAAACTGGTGGAGAGAAGTGTTTCCGAAAGCTTTGATAAAAATGATTTTGATTCAGCCTATGAGCTTTTCAGATTATCCTACGGAAAAAATATGCAGAATAAAACCTGTCCCTATAACGGAATTGTAAATTGTCTTGAAGAACTGAAAAACCTTGGTGTAAAGGTTGCAGTGACTTCAAATAAAAATGATGATGCGGTGAAAAATCTCTGCAAAAAATATTTCGGCGAGCTTGTAGACTTTGCTGTCGGTGTCAAAGAGGGAATATCTCCGAAGCCCGATCCTCAAATGGTTTTTTCGGCTATGGAAGAAATGAACGTTTCAAAGGAAAACTGTATTTTTGTGGGTGATTCTGACACTGATATTATCACTGCAAAAAATGCAGGCTTAAAATCAATCGGTGTTTTGTGGGGTTTCCGTGACAGGGAAACTCTGGAAAAGAATAAGGCAGATTTTATCATCTCATGTCCCGACGAAATAATCACAATAATTAAGACATGAATTTTAATAGTTTTTCGTCTTTTATAATTAATATTCTATTGACAAAATCAAAATTTTGTAGTAGATTTAATATGTTCTATTAATAAAATTTGAAAGGGGAACAAATTCCAATGAAAAAGTTTTTAGCACTTCTCATGGCAGCGCTCATGCTTTTCTCATTTGCAGCATGCGGCGGCAACGAGGAAGAAGAAACAACAACAAATCCTGAGGTTACAACAGACGCTTCAGTTAACGCTGAGGGCGAAAGCGAAGAAGTAACTGAAGAAGAGGAAGAAGCAGAGACAGAAGTCATCACAGAA